>DASYQM010000332.1:0-108466 GCA_036005525.1 Streptosporangiaceae bacterium | reverse complement strand
GCAGGCCGGGGAGCGCCGAGCAGGCCGGGGAGCGCCGAGCAGGCCGGGGAGCGCCGAGCAGGCCGGGGAGCGCCGAGCAGGCCGGGGAGCGCCGAGCAGGCCGGGGAGCGCCGAGCAGGCCGGGGAGCGCCGAGCAGGCCGGGGAGCGCCGAGCACTCCAAGGGCGCTGAGCAAGCCGAACGGGTCACCCGGGCTGGCCGGAACCGTCCCACTCGCGCCGCAGGATCGCGTAGATCAGCTCGTCGGTCCACTCGCCCTTGACGAACTCGTTCTCGACCAGGTGCGCCTCGCGGCGCATGCCGTTGTGCTCCATGACCCTGGCCGACCCACGGTTGCGGCCATCGCACCGGCCGATGATCCGGTGCAGGCCAAGGCCCTCGAACCCGAGCCGCAGGAGGGCCGCGGCCGCCTCGGTGGCGAGCCCGCGCCCCTGGAAGGCGGGATGGAAGATGAACCCGATCTCGCCTTGCTGGTGTACCCGGCTCAGCCAGAACAGGGTGCAGTCACCAACGAGCTGGCCGGTCGCGGCCAGCTCGGCGGCCAGGCAGAGCGCCTTGCCGTCGGCCGTGAGGACGCTGGCCGTCATCTTCCCCTCCAGCAGGACGCTGACCTCCGCCCGGCTCCTGGGCTCGTGATACAGGTACCGGGTGACCTCGGCCAGCCGATGGAAGTCGTACAGGGCGTCGAGGTCGTCCGGTGTGAACGGCCGGAGCGCGAGCCGTGGTGTGCGGACCGGGTAGTCGGGCTTGAGCACGGGTGCTGCCCCCCTCGGCCGGGACTGGGACAGGCCACCCGGCGGATTGTGGCGTACGGCTGTCACCGTCGCGGCCGCCGGCGGACCGCGCGCACGGCGGGGTCGGTCGCGTCCGCACGGGATGACTGATACAGGTCGGGCTCAAGATAGATCATGTCGGCGATCGGCACGGCGCCACGGACCCGCCGCTCGGCGGCGTCGATTCCCGCCGCCACGGCATCGGCCCGGTCGCAACCATGCACCGCGATCTTCGCCGCCACCAGCAGGCTCTCCGGGCCCATGTGCATGGTCCGCAGGTGGATGACCCGCTCCACCTCGCCGCCCGCCTCCAGCGCGGCAACGATCGCACGCTCGACATCGGCACTCGCGGACTCGCCGATGAGCAGGCTTTTGGTCTCCACTGCCAGGATCACCGCGACGACCGCCAGCAACGCGCCGATCGCCAGCGAACCGGCCCCGTCCCACATGCCGTTGCCGGTGATCGTCGCGAGCCCAATCCCCACGGCGGCGAATCCGAGTCCTGCCAGGGCGGCCACGTCCTCCAGCAGGACCGCTGGCAGCTCGGGCGCCTTGGCCCGGCGGATGAATGCGAGCCAGCCGTGCCTGCCCCGGACCTTGTTCGATTCACGCACGGCGGTCCGCAGCGAGAAGCTCTCCAGGGCGATCGCGATCGCGAGCACAACGAACGCGACCCCGGGCGACTCGACCGGCTCAGGGTGTGTGATCTTGTGAATGCCTTCGTAGACAGAGAAAACCGCGCCGGCCGTGAACAGCACCACCGCGACCACGAACGCGTAGAAGTATCGCTCCCGGCCGAACCCGAATGGGTGCTCCTCGGTCTCGGCCTGCGTTGCCCGGCTCCGCCCGAGCAGCAACAGCGCCTGGTTACCGCTGTCGGCGACCGAGTGCACGGATTCGGCCAGCATCGACGCCGACCCGGTGACGGCGAACGCGATGAACTTCGTGACTGCGATGCCCAGGTTCGCGCCGAGCGCGGCCAAGACCGCCCGCAGGCCGCCTGACGCGTGGCTGGAGTTGCTGGTGATGGGCGACCACTTCCTACGCGATGCGTGCCTTCAGTTCCTGGATTGCCGCCACCGGGCCCGGGTCGATGCCTAGCGCGATGGCGAGATAGACCGTTGCGTAGTCAATCAGCTGGACAAGGCTGGCCAGGCGCTCCAGTGGTCCGCCATCGGCGGCAGCCAGCTCCGTGACATCGATGCCCCGGTCCGCCGCCAGCCTGGCCGACTCCTCCCGGCGGCGTGCCACCTGCGGATGCTCCTGGCTGTCCCGCAACAGCACGAGCCGCAACGGCACCGCCGGCCCGTCCTCGCCGATCCCGTCCAGGCCGGCCGCGAACGGCCCGTCGAACGTGACGACCTGGTTGTGGTTGGCCTCCGGCAAGGTCCCTATGGCCGCCGGGTATTTGGCGTTCTCGTTGAGCTGGCAGGCGAACCGGTAGGCGGCGACACCCGCCAGCGGCGAGGTGCCCCAGATCATCGGCAGCGTCCCGGACAGGTCCAGCGCCAGCGATTTCGCGGGGTTGACGAACGACTCGCTGTCGGGGCGGCACAGGTGCGAGATCCGCTCCAGTTCGGCCGCTGCCGACTCGTATTCTTCCGCTCCTGCCTCCAGCAGGCCCAGCCGGCCCGCGATCACCACGAGCGGCATGGACAGCCCCCACAGGGTCGAGCGCGGCGTGCCCGCCGACACAACACCGATGAACGGGGCGCGCGCCTGCTGAGCGATCATCGCCAGCTGCGAGCCCTCGCCCCCGACCCCGATCAGGCGGCAGCCCCGCCGCACCGCCTCGGCCGCGGCGGCGATCGTCTCCTCGGTGCCGCCGGAGCAGGACACGGCGATTACCAGGTCCGCGGCGCCCACCCAGGCGGGAAGCTGATAGTCGTGCACCGGGAGAACCTGGACCGGGCAGCCCCGGCCGCAGAGGGCAGCCAGCACATCGCCGGCTACCCCCGACCCCCCCATGCCGGTGACCACGATCGCCCGCGGCCGGCCGGCCGCGAGGATCTCAGTCAGGTCCGCCTCCTGGGTGGCCCGCACGGCGGCTCTTACCTGCGCGGCCGACGACGCCACCTGGCGGAGCATGTCTGCCGGGTCAGCCACTGCCAGCAGCGCCATGGTGTCCAGGCGCTCCTGCGCGTCCACCGTCATCTGGCTTGTCCGGGACGGCGTGCCTCATCCACCAGCAGAACCGGGATGTCGTCCCGCACTGGGTAGGCCAGACCGCAGGTCTCGCTCGTGCAGACCAGTTCGCCGGCCGGGTCGTCGGCGCGGAGCGGAGCGTGGCAAGCCGGGCAGGCCAGGAGGTCAAGCAGCCATTCGTCGATGTTCACAGCCCCTCCCAGGGTTCTGGACCGGGCATCCGATAGACACGGCCTACCCGATCGCACGGGGTACTCGCCAGCACGGAGGCCTAACCCGCCCGGCCGCGAACGATGCCCAGGACCTCGTCCCGCAGTGCGGCCAGGGTCGCCTCGTCCGCCGCCTCCGCGTTGAGCCGGAGCAGCGGCTCGGTGCCGGACGGGCGGAGGTTGAACCACCATCCGTCGCCGTCGACGGTGAGGCCGTCCAGACGGTCCATCGTGACCCCGGGGCGGCTGGCGAAGGCCTCGCGGACCTCCTCCGTCGTCGCGCCCTGGTCGCGGACCTCACTGTTGATCTCACCCGTGGCCACGTACCTGTGGTAGCTGCTCAGCAACTGCGATAGCGGCGCATCCTGGGAACCAAGCGCGGCGAGGACGTGCAGCGCGGCCAGCATGCCCGAATCGGCGAACCAGAAATCCCGGAAATAGAAGTGTCCGGAGTGCTCGCCGCCGAAGACCGCACCCGTCTCCGCCATCCGCGCCTTGATGAACGAGTGGCCGACCCGGGTGCGCACGGGCCTGCCGCCGTGCTCGGAGATGATCTCGGGAACCGCTCGCGAGGTGATCAGGTTATGGATGATCGTCGCGCCCGGCTCCCGCTTCAGTTCCCGCACCGCGATCAGCGCGGTCAGCACCGAGGGCGAGACGATTTCCGCGCGTTCGTCCACGACGAAGCACCGGTCGGCGTCACCGTCGAAGGCGAGGCCGAGGTCGGCGCCCGACGCGATCACCGCGCGCTGCAGATCCCGCAGGTTGGCGGGGTCGATCGGATTCGCCTCGTGGTGCGGGAACGTGCCGTCCAGCTCGAAGTACAGCGGTACCAGCCGGACGGGAAGCCCCTCGAAGACCGTGGGCACGGTGTACCCGGCCATCCCGTTTCCCGCGTCCACCGCCACGGTAAGGGGGCGGATCCCGGACAGGTCGACGAGTGACTTCAGGTGAGCGGCGTAGCCCGGGAGCAGGTCGCGCGGGGTGATGGTGCCGTGCAGGCCGCTGTGGGACGGAACGCCCTGAGCGGCCGTGTAACGCAACTCCTCCAGGCCCGAGTCCGCGCCCACCGGGCGGGCGCCCGCGCGGCACAGTTTGATCCCGTTGTACTTGGACGGGTTGTGGCTCGCCGTGACCATCGCTCCGGGAATATCCAGGCTGCCGCTCGCGTAGTAGAGCAGGTCCGTCGAGCCGAGCCCGGCGGCGATGACGTCCGCACCCTGCGCGCTCGCGCCCCTGCCGAACGCTTCCGCCAGTGGGGCGGACGAGGTGCGCATGTCGTGGGCGGTGGCTACGCGGGAGGCACTGGTCAGCCGCACGAAGGCGGCGCCGACGGCCTCCGCGACCCGCTCGTCCAGTTCGTCGGGGACGATGCCGCGGATGTCATATGACTTGAAGATCTTCGCGTACTGCCCCACTTCGGCTTTCCTTCCCCCTAGATCGCCTAGGGCCAGATCCGCGCGTGGCACGCCGAGGGCCGGCGCGATGCACGGACACCGAGCCTACCGGTCCGCCGGCGGCGCCCGGCGGTCACCGGCCCGGGCCCGCCCCGGTCCGCCCGGCCACTCGAGGTGGCCGGCCGCCGGAAGCCGACGGGCCTCATCACGCCAGACATCCAACTCATCGAGTGGCGCCGGGAAGCCGGTAACCCTGCGCCCCGTCTGGTCACCAAGAGGGCCGGATGCCTCGTTGCGGCGACGTTTCGGCGAGCGGCTGACCAAGGCACACGGGAGGACGGGGCCGCTTACCGCTCTTCAGGGGCCGAGCGCACCACCCGCAGGTGGCCACGCCGGCCGACCTCGATCCCCTGGCCGACTGGCTCAGCACCGGATGACGGCAGGACCGCCTCCCTGACCGCGTTGGCGAGCGCCTCCAGGTCGTCCGCCTCGCGGGTAGCTGGCTCGGCCGGATCGACCGGCAGGCGGACCACATCCCAGCCCCGCGGAGCCGTAAGCCGTCCCGCGTGAGCGGCGCACAGGTCGTAACAGTGCGGCTCCACGTAGGTGGCCAGCGGGCCGAGCACGGCGGTCGAGTCGCGGTAGACGTAGGTGAGCGTGTACAAGGCGGGCTGCTTGCAGGCAGGCCGGGAGCAGCGGCGCGACATCAGCGGCCCGCCTTGCCCGCGGCCACCGCCACGCCCAATGTCACCATCGTGACAAGCTCGCGCGTCTCCCCTGAGCCGGGTTCGCGCGCATCGCTCACAACGGCAGACCGTACCGATCCGGGCCCGCGAAAGCCATCACCGGGACCCTGTTCACGAGTCGTGTCTCGAAAGACGCGCGCTCCGCGCTGGCCGGGGGCGGCGGGCATACCGGCGGCCCAGCCCGTGCGTGCACAGGTCAGCGTGCCGCCCATGCCGGGCCAGGTCGCCAGGGGCTACGCTCGGCATCGTGCAGACCGGCGACCGGAGCCATCCGGAGCGCTCGGCCCGGATCAGGCGGCGCGACCGGCATGGCCGTGGCTTGCGTGGCAACCTCGCTCCGCCGGACGTTCCGCTGCACCGCACCCGGGCAGAACGATTCGATGACCTCGTGTTGCAGGCCGTCGCGCGGCTTGAGCCCCGCTGGGAGGCCCATCTCGCGGGAGTCGAGTTCGCTGTGGAGGAGATTCCGCCGGTAGACGATGTGACCTCCGGGCCCGTGCCGCTCGCCAGGCTGGAACCCGGGTCGCCGGGCGGGCCCGCCGCGGCCAGCGGGACGGGCAGCCGCGCCCTGCCGGGCCGTACTGGTACAAGCGGCACGGCAGGCAGCGCTGGGCCCCCGGGTGCCAGCGCAGGTGTGGGTGCCGTGTCCCGCCCGCCCCGGATCGTGGTGTACCGGCGCCCGCTGATGGCACGCGCCGATGGCGACGATGATCTTACTGAGCTGATCTTCGAGGTGGTGGTGGAGGAGTTCGCGCACCTGCTGGGGATGAATCCCGAGGATGTCGACCCCGGCTACCTGGGCGAGGACTAGGCGCCGTGAGCCACCCTCCCCGGTCGGCGCCGGTCAGCGGAGCCGCCGTGCGGCCCTACGGCACCATGGTGATGAAGGAGTCCTGCACGCGTGGCAGGGGCACCGTGGTCAGGGCACTGCTCACCGGGAAAATGGACTGCACCTTCCCTCCGGTGCCGCTGCTGGTGATCACCCGCCCGGCGTAGAGCTGCCCGGAGCCAGCCAGTGGCGTAACCATGACCGCGAACGCTGACCCGCGGCCGGATCCCCCGCTCTTGCCCAACGGCGTTACCAGGCTGTGGCCCGCGCGGATCTGCACGACCTGCGACTTCCCGGCCGACCCGGCGGTCCCTACTTCGGTGATCCGCGCTTTTACTGCACGGCCCGGGGCCGAAAGCACGAGTCGGGAGGCGGCGCCACCCCCCGCCTTGTTGTACGCGACCACGCCCTGTTCCTGAAGCGGCGGGGAGGCGGCGGTGAAAACCCCGGGGGCGCCCGACGCTCCACCCGCCAGCATCGCCGAGGCGGTGACTGGGACATTGGACGACAGCCTGAGCGCGGCCGGAACGCCCGACAGCGATGGCAGGGGGATCGAGACGGCGGAACCACCGGGGATGTCGAGCCCGGTGCTGCCGGTCGGCTGATAGGAACCCTTGGTGGTGACGGCGGTCAGCTTGAGGTGAGCATCCTGGGTGCCAGGTACCGTCACGAACAGCTGCCGTGTACCCGCCGCTGCCGGCAGGCCCGGCAGGACCACCCGGGTGGCGGGCGTTTGCGCCGCGGGCAGCCAGGCGCCACTGCTCCCGGCATGGGTGGTCTCCTTGACGGCCGCCACCACCTGGCCGGTGCTGGTCCGCACGTGCAGCGCGACGACCCGCGATTCACGCAGGATCGAGGCCAGGTACTGGACCACCATGCTGTGCGGGGGCACCGCGATGCCCGTGTCGGGGCTGCCCTGCAGCGGCCCGGCGTCGGTGGAGATCTCCACGTTCGCGGCTGCCGGCTGGCTCCCGGCGTTCACGAGGAACAGCTGGATGCGGGCGAGGCTGTGCTCACCGGGGCCGACGAACCAGAAGTCGGTACCCGGGCTCTCGCACCGGGCCAGCGGGATACCGCCCGCGGTGATCTGCTCCACCTCCAGCCCGCGTGCCATCGATCCGCTGGCCTGGACGACCGCGCCGCCCTGGGACGCCACGGTCGGGACCGGCGGGCCGCCGGACGCGCTGGGCGTCGCGTGATGCGTGGCGCCCGCCGCCCGGACCTTCGCCATCGACAGCCGTCCGGGGTTGGTCACGCGGCGGAGGGAAGGGGCGTTCGCGGTGCCATTGAGGCGGCTCAACTCGGCCAGCCCCTGGCCGGCGGTCGGAGGTGCGGCGACGAGCGCAGCGGCTGCGGCCGGGCCGGCCAGGCCCAGAGACGGGCATGCGCGCACGACGGACGTGGCCGCCGCGCTGCGCGGCGGCAGCACCTGCTGGCCCGTGCCGAGCGTGGTGGCATGGTTGACCAGGGTCAGTCCGTACACGGCCGCCAGGACTATGACCACGGCCAGTGGCGCGAGGACCCGGCTGGCGCTGACTCTTCTCACCAGTCCGTCTCTCCTGGATCGTGCTGCGGCTCAGCGTCCCAGTCAGGCCCTCCGCCGTCGCCGGTGGCGTACCCGTCCCCCGGCCTGGGCCTGCGGGATGGCAGCGGAGGCAGCGGCGAGAGTGCCTCGTCGTCGCCGGGCAGCCGGCCGCGCTGGACCCCGGGACCCGGGCGCTCGCCGCGAGCCGGGCCGCGGTCGCTGCCGGACCGGCCACCCCGGCTGGGCCAGCCGATCCGGCCCCTGCGCCCGCCGTGTTCGGCGGGGGGACCGGGTGCTGGGCCGTAATCCGGCCGCTCGTCGCTGCCCGGGGCCGGGCCATAGCCCGCCCGGCCACGATCTGGCCCAGGTTCCCGGCCCCGCCGCCCACGGCCCGGCTGCGCGGCATACGTAGGCCGCCCAGCACGGCCCGGATCGGCGTCATATCCCGGTTGCCCTGCGCGGCCGGGGTCGGCGTCATGTCCCGGCTGCCCTGCGCGGCCGGGGTCGGCGTCATATCCCCGGCCTGCGGAGCCCGGGGCCGGGCCATAGCCTGCACGGCCACGATCTGGCCCAGACTGCCGGCCCCGCCGCCCGCGCCCCAGGCCGACCGCGGATCC
The DNA here is from genome assembly GCA_036005525.1 of Streptosporangiaceae bacterium. Taxonomy (GTDB): domain Bacteria; phylum Actinomycetota; class Actinomycetes; order Streptosporangiales; family Streptosporangiaceae; genus UBA9676. The sequence goes on along the minus strand of DASYQM010000332.1, from coordinate 100,226 downwards.
CGGCCGCCCCCGTCCGGTGTCGGATCCTGGCCTGCCGTCACGCCCAGGGTCGGCGTCATATGCCGGGCGCTGACCGCGGCCCGAGCCGGTGTCGTACCCCGGCCGCTGACCGCGGCCCGATCCGGTGTCGTACCCCGGCCGCTCGGCTCGGCCGGGATCGGTGGCATACCCGGGCCGCCCGCTCCGGCCTGAGCCGGTGTCATACCCCCGCCCGGCGCGCCGCGGGTAGGTGTCATAGCCCGGTCCCTCGCCATGGGCCGGGCCGGCGTCATACCCCGCCCGACCGTCGCGCCCCGGGTCTGTGTCGTATCCCCGCTGGCCGCCACGGCCAGGCTGGGCCTCAGAGCCCCGCCCGCCGCGGCCCGAGCCAGTGTCATAGCCCCGCCCGCCGCGGCCCGAGCCGGTGTCGTACCCCGGCCGCTCGGCCCGGCCCGGGTCGGTGGCATGCCCGGGCCGCCCGCGGCCCTGGGCCGGGCCATAGCCCGCCTGGGCAGGATCCGGCTCAGGTTGCCGGCCCCGCCGCCCGCGGCCCGGGCCGATGGCGTATCGCGGCCGCCCGCGGTCGGAGCCGGGCCGTGCGCTCCGGCCGCCAGCGCCGGCCCGGTAGCCCGGCTGGCCCGCACGGTCCGGCGGCCGTGTGCCGTCCGGGCGCGGCCAGTCCGGATTGGTGCCCGGATCATCCAGCGGCGGGAAACCGGCGGAGTCACCGGGCAAGCCCGGGCTGCCCGCGGACGGCCGCAGCGCGCCCTGGCCGGGCGCGTCAGCTCCCCCGCGTGCCTGGCCCACCATCGTGGGGTCACCGGCTTCCTGGTCACCGGGGAAGGACTCCGCAGGCGCCGGTCCGCCGCGCCAGCCGCGCGGGCCAGCGCGGACCCCGGCCATGACCGCCCCGCGCATCCGCCGCGCATCCCGGGCGGCCGGGACCGGCGGCCGGCGTACGCGCGGCCTGGGCGGGCTGGCTGGCTTGCCCGTGCCACGGCGCACGGACCTGCGCTCAGGTGCACCGTCACCTGCCTCGTCGCGAGCCCGGCCGGCGCTGCGACGTGCGGCGGCGGCCGCCGCTCCCTCTTCGGTGTCGCCGGCGGTCCGGGCACCAGGAAGACCCAGCCCCACCACGATCGCCACGGCGAGCGCTTCCAGCACGACGATGGCCACCCGGCCGAGCTGGCTGTGGCTGATGGTCAGCGACCCGCCACCCGGTGGCAGGCGAAATCCCTGGGCCCAGCCATCCACCGGCGCCGCGAGGGGGATGAGCGGATGACCGTTGAGGGACGCGGTCCAGCCACCGGCAGGCTCGGCAAGCTCCAGTGTCCCGCCCGCGGCCGGCGCCCTGCCCCCGGCAACGCTGACCGTGCCCGAGCGCACCGCCACCGCCGTGCCGCCGTTCTGGACGACCCGCACCCGCGCCGCGGTGCCGGATACCCGCCATAGCTGGAACGCCGTGGTCTGACTGACCGGGCGGAGGCCCGGCACGCCGTCGAGCAGCCGCGCGAGTGCCGGGTCGGCTGGCGCTGGGAGGAGCACGTAGCCGATGCCGAACTGGGCCAGCGAACGGCCTTGGTCCTGCACGGCGGCGCCGTGCGGCGCGGTCAGGGCCGCGACGGTCAGATTGAGGGCCCGCTCCGCCGCCGGGGTCATGGCGAGCTCGTCGGCCCCGATCAGGGGGTCGGCGGCGCGGAGCACCGAATACGCCACCGTGCCGTGGGGACCGGCACGCAGCACCAGCGTGCGCAGGCGCAGCCCGTTGTCGGAGGAGACGGAGACGAACTCCGGCAGAACCGGCCCGGCCACCGGCGCCAGCGGGCCCCGGATCCCGGAGGTCAGCCAGGCCGCGGCAGCGAGCGCTGGCGCCGTGCAAGCCACGGCGGCCAGGGCTATGACCGCGATCCCGCCCGGAGACCGCCAGCGGCCCGAGCGCAGCTTGCCGTGCAGCCCGTCCCCGGTAGCTAGCACCGCGAGCAGCAGGCCCGCGCCGGCGAAGGCCAGTGCCGGTCCCGGCCAGGCGCGGACGGTGCCGCCGCCGATCGCGGGTGTGACGATGAGCTTGGTCAGCGCCACGGCGGCGACCAGCCCGAGCAGCGCCGCGGACCACCCGGCCAGCACGAGCGACCGGCGCCGGCCGAAGACCAGCGCCACCACGGCGGCCAGCACCAGGCCCGCGGTCACCCAGAACGGGGGCAGTCCCGGGCCACCTGGAGACAGCAGCAACAGGGACCGCGCCGGGAGGCCCGATACGGCGAGCCCGGCCGGCTGCAACCCGGCCTCGAGGAACAGCTCGGACGGATGGGTGGCCAGGGACATGCTCCATGGGAGGAGGAGGACCACCGGGACCACAGCGACGATTGCGGCGTCGATCACCACCCCTGGACGGCCGCGGCGGAAGGCGAGGACGCCCAGGGCCATAGCGGCCACCGTGATCACCCAGACCAGCGGCACGAAAGCGGCCGCCACGGCGACGAGCAGGCCAGCCGCCCAGGCCGCCCGCCGTGCCCGGCGGCGGCCGCGGGTGAAGACGCGCGCGGCCACCACGGCGATCAGCGGCAGCAGGACGAGCACCAGCGCGGTACCGAGACGGCCGGCGGCCACCGCGCCCATGCCCACCGGCAGCAGCGCGTAGGCCATCGCCGCCCAGATCCTGACCGGCACCGAGCGGGTGATCTGCCGCGATGCCAGGTAGGCCGTGACGCCAGCGAGCGGGACGCAGCCGATCAGGATGACGTCGACGGCGAGCCAGGGCTTGCCTCCGAGCAGCGAGGCGAGCAACGCGACCACTGCCACATAGGGCGGTGTGCTGGCGCTCGTGCCGATCCCGGCCGGGTGGAAGCCCTGCAGGTACTCCGCCCACAACCCGGACGCGCCGCCCCAGGCGGGGACGAGCGCACCACCACCGAGCGGGCTGGAACTGAGCAGCGAGCGCTCCGCCACCAGGGCGATCGTGGTGAGCACCAGGAACAGCAGCACCCCAGGGTTGGTGAGCACCCGCTGCACCAGGCCTGTGTCGACCAGCAGTGAGTCGTCATCGAGGGGATCGTCGGTGGCATGGTGACTGCCGACCATCTCCGCCGGGCGGGACTTCGACAGCGCGCCGATGGCGAACTCGGCGAGCTTGCGGAACGAATGGCCGGGCGGAACCTCCGCGCGCAGGCGGGCCCAGGCGGCACGCCGTCCCCGGGACCTGTGGCGCCGGGCGGCGAGCAGCCGCACGGGATGGCCGGCCACCCCCAGGAACGCCGCGAACTCGTCCAGGGCCGCCCCGGCCCGCTTGGCGAGCAGGAAGAACAGCGTGCGCAGCGCGGACAGCACCATGTTGCCGGCGAACGCGGAGAGCATGGGCCGGCCCGGGAGATTGCCAAGCAGCACCAGCAGGGCGTTGCGGCGATCCTGCCGTCCGCGCCGGGGGGCGGCCGACGCCTGCCGCCGGTTCCTGGCCGAGGCCTCCGCGTGATAGACGACGGCGTCGGTGATCACCCGCACCCGGTAGCCTGCGGCCCGGACACGCCAGCAGAAGTCGATGTCCTCCCGGTAGAGCAGCATGCCGGGGTCGAAACCGCCGACCTGGTCCCACACGTCGCGGCGGACGAGCATCCCTGCGCTGCCGACGGCAAGCACGTCGTGGTCGCCGTCGTGCTGCCCCTGGTCGACCTCGCGCGGCTCGATCCCGGTGATCCGGCGGCCGGCGCGGTCGGTGCCGATCCCGGCTTCGAGCACGACATCCCGGTCGGACCAGTCCATGACCTTGGGGCCGAGCACCGCCGCGGCGGGCACCTCCTGGGCACCGAGCAGCAACCGCTCCAGCGCGTCGGGGTCGGGCTCACAGTCGTCGTGGAGCAGCCATACCCACTCGGTCCGCTCCCCCGGCGCCCCGGCCGCCGACGGCACGTGGGTGACGGCGGCCCTGTGCCGCAGGGCCTGGTGGACAGCGGCGCCATAGCCAGTGTCGCGGTCCATGCCGAACACGGCGGCGCGGCCCAGCGCCCCGGTGAGCATGGCTCCGCTGCGGTCCCTGCTGCCGGTATCGACGCCAACCACACGCTGGACGGGCCGGGCCTGGTTTACCAGGGCTTCGGTGACACGCGGGATCCACGCGGCCCCATCGTGGGCGACGATGACCGCGGTGACGACGTGCTGGGCTTGCAAGTTATTCGGCGACACAGTCCCGCTTGCTGCTCAAAGTGGGCACCTGCCGGACACCCGGCCAGGCTGGCCGGCGCGTTCCCGGCACGGTGTGGGCACCCCGTGAACAATACGCGAAGCCGTGGCAAGCAGGCAGGAAGACCGCAAGACCGCGGAATGCAGCGGGGGCTCAGAGCCGTACCCGGGCAGCCACGAGCGGCACCGGGCTGACCGGCCCGGAATGACCGGGGCGACCACGGCGACCGGCCGCAGGGCCGCTCAGAACGCTCCGCGCTTGAGCCTGCGCCGTTCCCGTTCCGACAGCCCGCCCCAGATCCCGAACCGCTCGTCGTGCTCGAGCGCGTACTCCAGGCACTCGGCCCGTACCTCACAGCCGCGGCATACCTTCTTGGCTTCCCTGGTCGAGCCGCCCTTCTCCGGGAAGAACGCCTCCGGATCAGTCTGCGCGCACAGCGCACGGTCCTGCCAGTCCAAGCCCCCGGCATCGTCCTCGCCGATACCAAATATGCCGAGCGGGACGACCTCCGCCACGGCGCACCTCCCTACCTCGCAAGACCCCGTCGGCACGCGCCGTGCCCCGAGGCCAGCGCGCAAACTACACAAGTGAAATTACACCCGCGTGTCTTGCGCTACGTCAAGCGGGGTACGTGATAATGGCCGGCGGATTAGCCCCCGATGACGGGTAAGTCCGGTCAATGCTGGGATCACAGGGCCAGCGTGGCCGGCCCGGCGGGCGCCGCCGGGCCACGAGTTGCGAGACTGGCCGGCATGCGCATCACAGTGCTCGCCGGCGGAGTCGGCGCCGCCCGCTTCCTGCGCGGGCTGAAATCCGCTGCCCCGGACGCCGAGGTGACGGTCGTGGGCAACACCGGCGACGACATCAGCCTGTTCGGCCTGCATGTCTCGCCGGACCTCGACACCGTGATGTACACGCTGGGCGGCGGCATCGACGAGGAGCAAGGCTGGGGACGCGACGGTGACACCTACACCGTGCTGGCGGAACTCTTGGCCTATGGCGCCGGACCGGACTGGTTCGGCCTGGGCGACCGGGACATCGCTACTCACCTCCACCGGACCAGCATGCTCGGCGACGGCCTCCCCCTCTCCGCGGCCACGGAAGTGCTCTGCCGCCGCTGGCAGCCCGGCGTCAGGCTGCTCCCGATGTCCGATGACCGGGTCGAGACTCAGGTGATCCTGCGTGACGAGGGTGGACGCACCGTCCACTTCCAGGAATGGTGGGTGCGCCTGCACGCCGCGGTACCCGCCTCGGGGTTCGTCTTCGCCGGCGCGGAGGACGCGGCCCCCGCACCTGGTGTGCTGGAGGCCATCGACCAGGCCGACCTGGTCCTGCTCCCTCCGTCCAATCCCATCGTGAGCATCGGCACCATCTTGGCCGTGCCCGGCATCGCCGAGGCGGTCCAGGTGAAGACCGTGGTCGGGGTTTCGCCGATCATCGGGGGCGCGCCGGTGCGTGGCATGGCCGACAAGTGCCTGGCCGCCGTTGGCGCCGACGCGTCCGCGGTCGGCGTCGGCGCCCACTACGGAGCGGCCCTGCTCGACGGCTGGCTGGTGGACGAGCGCGACAAGGCGGCGGTGGACGCGCCGGAACTGGCCGACATCGCGGTCCGGGCGGTCCCGCTCTACATGACCGACCTGCCCGCCGCTGCCGCGATCGCCCGCGCCGCGCTTGATCTGGCCCAGGAGCTGAACGCATGAACGCAAGCACCGAGCCGGCCAGTGTCACCACCGGCTTCACCGTCACCGGGGTGGAGGGGTTCCCCGAGGTCGAGGCCGGGACCGACCTGGCCGGGCTGATCGCCGACGCGGCACCGGGCCTGGCCGACGGCGACATCGTCGTGGTCACATCCAAGATCGTGAGCAAGGCGGAAGGCCGGGTGATCGAGTCCGACCGGGAACGGGCGATCGACGCGGAGACGATCCGGCTGGTGGCGCGCCGCGGTGCCACCCGCATCGCGGAGACCAGGCACGGCCTGGTGCTCGCCGCCGCTGGCGTGGATAACTCCAACACCCCGCCGGGGACGGTGGCGCTGCTCCCGGAAGACCCCGATGGCTCGGCCCGGAGGCTGCGCAAGGCGCTGCGTGACCGGCTCGGCGCGAGGGTCGGGGTCATCATCACCGACACCCTGGGACGGCCCTGGCGCAACGGGCAGACCGACGCCGCCATCGGCGCGGCGGGCGTGCTGCCGGTACGCGACTACCGCGGCCAGCCGGACACGTTCGGCACGCCGCTGTCGGTGACCGTGGCCGCGGTGGCCGACGAGATCGCGGCGGCCGCCGACCTGGTCAAAGCCAAGACCAGCGGCATCCCGGTGGCGATCGTGCGGGGCCTGGCGGACCTGGTCACCGACGCGGACGGCCCGGGCGGCCAGGCGCTGATCCGGCCCCCGCACGAGGACATGTTCCGCTTTGGCTCCTCCGATGTGCTCGCCGCCCGCCGGACGGTACGCGAGTTCACCAGCGCACCGGTGGATTCCGCCGCGGTCCGCCGGGCGATCGCCGCCGCGATCACGGCGCCCGCGCCCCACCACTCCACCCCTTGGCGTTTCGCCGTTGTCGAGTCGGAGCGGGCCAGGATCGCGCTGCTGGATGACATGCTCGCCGCCTGGATCACCGACCTGCGCGGGGACGGGTTCACGCCCGAGCAGATCGCCCGCCGGACCCGGCGGGGGGAACCGCTGCGGCGGGCGCCGCTGCTCATCGTCCCGTGCCTGCACGCCGAAGCGGCGCACGCCTACCCCGATCGGCGCCGCGCCGCCGCCGAACGCGAGATGTTCGTGGTCGCCATGGGCGCGGCCGTGGAGAACCTGCTCGTCGCCCTGGCCGTGGAGGGCCTCGGCTCTTGCTGGGTGTCGAGCACGATGTTCTGCCGGGAGACGACCCGCCGCTCGCTCGGGCTGCCGGACGACTGGGACGCGATGGGGGCGGTCGGCGTCGGCCACCCCGCCGCCCCCGCCCCGGACCGCCCGCCCCGCGACCCGGGCGCGTTCATGATCACGCGCTGAGGGGCCCGTACGCGGCCGTCCGGGCTCAGCCCGGGACCAGCGGCAGCGGCGCCCGGCCGCCGCGGACGGACGCGCAGACTCCGTCACTGGCAGCCGATGCCGCGAGGCGTTCGGCGGCCGGCTGCCCGTAGAGGGTCGTGCGCTGCCGCAGGGGACGGCCGAGGGGGGCGACCATGGCAGCCATGTCGCTGATGGTCTTGTAGGAGCCCTGCTGCGAACCGGCCATGCGGCTGATCGTCTCCTCCATGAGGGTGCCGCCGATGTCGTTGACGCCGCCGCGCAGCACGTCCCGGCAGACCTCCCCGGTGAGCTTGACCCAGGAGCACTGGATGTTGCTGATGGCCCCGTGCAGCAGCAGCCGTGCCAGCGCGTGGACCGCGCGGTTCTCCCGGCGGGTGGGGCCGGGACGGGCCAGGCCGGCCAGGTAGATCGGGGCATTGGCGTGCACGAACGGGAGCAGCACAAACTCGGTGAACCCGCCGGTGCGTTCCTGGATGCCGCGGATTACCCGCAGGTGGCCGACCCAGTGCGCCGGGGTGTCCACGTGCCCGTACATCATCGTGGCGGTGGTCGGGATGCCCAGCCCGTGCGCCGTGGTGATCACCTCGATCCAGGCAGAGGCCGGCAGCTTGCCCTTGGTCAGTACCCAGCGCACGTCGTCGTCGAGGATCTCGGCCGCGGTGCCGGGCAGCGAGTCGACGCCGGCCTGCCTGGCCCGCTCCAGCCACTCGCGCACGCCGAGCCCGGTCCTGGCCGCGCCGTTGGCGACCTCCATCGGGGAGAACGCGTGCACGTGCAGGCCCGGACAGCGGCCCTTCACCTCCGCGGCGATGTCGAAGTAGGCGGTGCCGGGAAGGTCGGGATGGATCCCGCCCTGCATGCACACCTCGGTCGCGCCCGCCTGCCACGCCTCGGCCGCCCGGTCCCCGACCTGCTCCAGCGAGAGCGTGTAGGCGTCGGCGTCGGTGCGGCGCTGCGCGAATGCGCAGAACCTGCAGCCGGTGTAGCACACGTTGGTGAAGTTGATGTTGCGGGTGACCACATAGGTGATGTCGTCGCCGACCGCATCCCGCCGCAGGGCGTCCGCAAGCGAGGCGAGTGCCTCCAGTTCCGGCCCGTCGGCGTCGAGCAGCGCAAGGGCCTGTCCGTCGGTGATCCCGGCCGGGTCCCGCTCGGCCGCCCGCAGCGCGGCCGCTACCTCGGCCCGCATGCGCCGGGGCGCGCCGGCCGCCGTCCTCCCCGCGCCGGCGTCAGCGGATGCCAAACGGCTGCCGCTGGCCGACCCTGGCTGCCCGGCCCGGCGGGCCGCGGGGTCGATGCGGGCTGCCACCGCCGCCCAGTCGCCGTAGACCTCGCCGAAGTCGTCACGGCGGTCGGCCGTCCGGCCGGTGGTGTCGATCGTGACATGCAGGTCCGTCCGTCCGGCCGGCTCGCTCCAGCCGCCGTCGGGCTCCTGCCAGGGCCGGCCGCGGGGCGGCGCGCCGTCACGGGCCAGCCCGCTCGCCGGATCGGCGAGCGCTGCCACGTGCCCGGCCAGCCGGGGATCCAGCCACGGCTCGCGGATGTACGGCGGGTAGATCGTCAGCCGCTCCCGCAGGACCATTCCGGCTGCCTCGGTGCGGCGCGCCAGGTCGTCGATCTGCGGCCACGGGCGTTCGGGGTTGACGTGGTCGGGGGTGAGCGGCGAGACGCCGCCCCAGTCGTCGATCCCGGCGGCGAGGATGAGCCGGTAGGCGTCCCCGATCAGGTTCGGCGGGGCCTGGATCCGCGCCGACGGGCCGAGGACCAGCCTGGCTACCGCGATCGTCGCGGCCAGGTCGTCGAGGTCAGCATCCGGCACGCCGCGCATCTTGGTGTCCGGCTTCGCACGGAAGTTCTGAACGATAACTTCCTGGATGCCGCCGTACTCCTGCGCGATCTTGCGGATGGCGAAGATCGAGTCGGCCCGCTCGGCCATCGTCTCCCCGATGCCGATGAGGATGCCGGTGGTGAACGGGACCGCCGACCGGCCCGCGTCCTCGAGTACCCGGAGCCGCACCGCCGGGTCCTTGTCCGGGCTCCCGTAGTGCGGTCCGCCCGGTTCGGTGAACAGCCGGGTGGCCGTGGTCTCCAGCATCATCCCCATCGACGGCGCCACCGGCTTGAGCCGCTGGAAGTCCTGCCAGGTGAGCACGCCGGGGTTCAGGTGCGGCAGCAGGCCGGTTTCCTCCAGCACCCTGATGGCCATGGCCCGCACGTAGGACAGCGTGTCGCTGTAGCCGCTGGCCTCCAGCCAGTCCCGCGCCTGCCGCCAGCGGTCCTCCGGCCGGTCCCCGAGCGTGAACAGCGCCTCCTTGCAGCCGAGGGCCGCGCCCTGGCGGGCGATCGCCAGCACCTCGTCCGGCGACAGGAAGGGACTCTCCAGCCGGCCGGGCACGGTCACGAAGGTGCAGTAGCCGCAGCGGTCCCGGCAGAGCCGGGTCAGCGGGATGAACACCTTGCGCGAGTAGGTGATGACGCCCGGGCGGCGTGCGGCGGCGAGCCCGGCGTCGCGGACCCGGCCGGCGTGCGCCAGCAGCGCGGCGAGGTGCTCGCTGCGGGCATGCATCAGGGTGGCCGCCTCGCCCTGGTCCAGCGTTTTGCCGTCCCTGGCGCGGGCGAGCGCGCGGCGGACGGCGCTTTCCGGCGGTGTGGGCTGCCCCGGTCCGCGGGACGGCGTGCGGGGGGCGGGCGCATCGCTCATAGCGGCACTCTAATTGCGGAATTCCCTGGCCCTCCCCTGACCTCCCTGGTTGCGGTGACGGCGAATCCCGCTACGCCGCGCCTGGCGCCTTAGATCGAGCGGTAATCGCGCGGCGCCAGGCGAGGCCCGTGGCGCGGCGGCCGGATGCCGCTGAGCACGACCAGCCTGGCCGCACGGTGCCGGTGCCCGGCGTAGGGCGCCAGCAGCTCCAGCATGCCCGCGTCGTCGACCTTCCGCCCCGCCAGCGCCCAGCCCACCGCCCCGGGCAGGTGCACGTCGCCGACCGAGACCGCGTCGGCGTCGCCGCATGACCGCTGGCGGGTCTCGGCGGAGGTCCAGGGCCCGATCCCGGGCAGGGAGCGCAGGCGCAGGTCCGCCTCGGCGGGTGTCATCCGGACGATCTCCTCCAGGCGGCCCGCTACCCGGGCCGCGCCGATCACGGTCCGGGCGCGCACGCCCTCCACGCCCGCCCGGTGCCACTCCCATGAGGGGATCCGCGCCCAGGTGCGGGGCGGCGGGAAGACCCGCATCCCGCGCGGGGCCGGCCCCGGCGGTGCCTCCCCGAACCTGAACATGAGCAGGCGCCAGGCCCGCCGCGCCTCGGCCCCGACGACCTTCTGCTCCAGCACGGCTGGCACCAGCGCCTCGAACACGCGGCCAGACCGGCCGATCCGGAGGTGGGGGTACCGCCGGTCCATCTCGGCCAGCAGCGGGTGCGCGGGCTGAAAACCGGTCCGGTCGTCGTCCGCGCCAAGCAGCCCGGGAAGGGAGGCGAGTAGCCAGGCGGCGCCCGGGCCCCAGGCGGATGCGAGCACCGTCGTGCCGTCACCCGCCTCCGCGCCGTCACCGGCTTCCGTGGCGCCGTCACCGGCCATCCCGGCCCCGTCGGCTACCTGCGTCCGGCCGGCCGTAACCCGCAGCGTGGCAGGGCCGTCCGGGGTACGCGACGTCCGCCACACCGCGCCGGTTGGCTCGGCCCGGAAGGCGGGATCACCGGTCCCGCGCCGGTGCACCCCCAGGGTCCGGGCCAGGTCCACCCGGAACGGCGCCCGCCAGCGCCCGGTGAGCATCACGTCGGGATGGGTTCCGTGGGCGGCGGTCCCGGGCTGGCCCGGCGTGGCCACCGGCCAGGGCTGCGCCATTGCCCGAGGCACGCGGCTCACACATCCGTGGAGAAGCGGACCGACGTCGGTCCGAGGTCCACCCCCGGCCACACCCGCATGCCTGCACGTAGCTCGTTCCCGCTGGCCACGCTCACATCATCGCCGATCACGGCTCCGTCGAGCACGACCGACTCGCCGATCCGCACGCCGTGGCCCAGCACGGAGGCGCTGACCCGCGCGTCCGGGCCGATCCGCACCCCGTCGAACAGGACGCTGCCCTCGACCCGTGCCCCGGCCCCGATCACCGAGCCGGCCCCGACCACGGTCCCGCCGCCTACCCGCGCTTGCTGGTCCACCTGCGCTCCGCCGAGCAGCAGCGCCTCACCCGGCACCCCGCTGCCGGGAGCGAGAGCGGGCGAGGTGAGCCGGCCCAGGACAAGATCGCATGATCCCTGAACGAATGCCTCGGGAGTACCCACGTCGAGCCAGTACGCGGACTCCGGGTAACCCATCACCACCGCGCCGCGCGCGATCAGGGCGGGAAACGTCTCCAGTTCCACCGAGATCACCACGCCCGGCGGGATCTCCTCGATGACGTCGCGCCGGAAGATGTAGCAGCCTGCGTTGATCCGGTTGGTGACCGGCTGTGGCGTCTTCTCCAGGAACGCGGTCACCCGCCCATGGCTGTCGGTAGGCACACAGCCGAACCGGGCCGGGTCGCTGACCTCGACCAGATGAAGGGTGACCGCGGCCTCCGCCTTGTTGTGCAGCTCGAGCTGGGCGAGGAGGTCGTGGCCGGACAGCACGTCCCCGTTCAGCACCAGCACCGGATCGCCAGGGTCGCTGCGCAGCGCCCGCGCCGCGTTCCTGATCGCGCCGCCGGTGCCGAGCGGGGTGTCCTCCTGGACATAGACGATCTCCACGCCGAACGCGGAGCCGTCACCGAGGCTGTCCGCGAACATCTCGGCCCGGTACGAGGTGGCGAGGACCACCCGGGTGACGCCGGCGGCGGACGCCTTGGCCAGCTGGTGGGCGAGGAAGGGGACCCCGGCGGTAGGCAGCAGTGGCTTGGGAGTGCTGATGGTCAGCGGGCGCAGCCGCGTGCCCTGGCCCCCGACGAGCAGGATGGCTTCCAGCGGCTCCCGGCGGTCAGGTGGCGCGGGCCGTGATGCCATGGAGAGGCAGATTACTCGTCTCGCTGCCCGGCCGCACGCAGGTAGGACGCGAGATGTGCCTCGGCAGAGGCGGCCCAGGTGAACTCCTGCGCCCGGGCGTGCCCGGCCGCGCCCAGCGCCTCCCGGCGCACCGGGTCGTCGAGCAGCGAGCGCAGCGCGGCCTGGATGCTGTCCGCGTCCGGCTCGGTGTAGGCGACCGCGTCGCCGCCGACTTCTGGCAGCGACGTGCGGTGGGTGGTCAGCACCGGTGCCGCGCAAGCCATCGCCTCAAGCACCGGCAGGCCGAAACCCTCCCCCCGGCTGGGGAAGGCGACCACGAGGGCACCCCCGAGGTAGCCGGGAAGGTCGCTGAAGCGCAGGTATCCAGGGCGCACGATGCGCAGGTGGGCGGGAACCGATGCGACGGCCTCGTCCACTTCCTCGCTCCAGCCGCTGCCGCCCGCGAGCACCAGCGCTGGCGGGTCGGGACGGTCGGACACGGCCGCGGCCCAGCCGGTGATCAGGGCGGGCACGTTCTTGCGCGGTTCCAGGCCCCCGAGATAGGCCACGTATGGCCTGCCGTGCAGGCCGAGCCGGTCGGAGACGTGCTGCATCTGGTCGGGGCTGGGCTGGTGGAACAGCGAGTGGTCCACGCCGTGGTAAGCGACGTCGATCCTGGTCGGGTCGGCGCCGAGCACCCGCACGAGCTCGTCGCGGGTGGCCTTGGACGGGACCAGCAGCCGGGTCGCCCGCCGGACCGAGGTGCGGATCGCCGACTTGAAGTAGGTGGCACTGACGGGGGAGTGCGCATCCGGCTCGGTGAAGAACGTCAGATCGTGGATGGTGACCACGACCGGCACGCCGGGGTGCAGCGGCATCGAGTAGTGCGGCACGTGCAGGACGTCGGCGCCGACCTGCTGGGCGACGAGTGGCAGCCCGGTCTGCTCCCAGGCCAGCCGGGCGGGGCGGTGGGCGATCGCGGCGGGGCCTGCCGCGATGCGGGCACCGGGCACCAGCCGCCCGTACCGCTCCTCGTCGTTGCGCTGGCAGGCCACGGCGAGGTCGGCCCCCGCGGCCCCGAGGGCGGACACCAGGCCGTCCACGTAGCGGCCCAACGCCCCGCGATCCGCGGGCACCGCAGTCGCATCTATCAGCACTCGAGGCGCCACGGCCAGTTTCGCTCCTTTCCCGGGCTCACGGCCCGGGCACGCGGATGCTTGCCCTCGTCAGCATTCCTGATGGATGTCCCCTCCACCGAGCGTACGCCTTCCGCGGGGCTGCTCGTGAGCACCGCCGCACTACCCGGAAGTAGTCCGTTCTCCGGCGAACCGGGCCCCACGGGGGGCGCCCGCGGGCACCGGCACGCCCACCGGCCCGCCCCGGTTAGCCGGACGGGGACGGGCTGGGGCTGGGGGCGGTCGGTGACGGCGACGGCGACGCGGTGCCTCCCGGGGCACCGCCTGATCCGGTCCTGGCGGCCCGCTGCGCGTTGTCAAGCGCCTGCTTCATGTTGGCGATGGCCTTGCCGTAGGCGGCGAAGTCGCCTCTCCGCAGGGCGGCCTGCGCCGTCGCGTAGTCCTGCTGCGCCTGCTGCAGGAACCTGCGGACGGCAGCGCTGACCGCGCCCGTGTTGCCCGGCCCGCTGGGAACGCCCTGGCCGGCGCTCGGCAGGCCCGTGAATACCTGTGCAAGCGCGTTCTGCAGCGACGTGCCGTACCCGACCTGGCCGTCGAAGTACACGAACACCCGTCTCAGGGTTGGGTAGGAGCCCGTGCTGGCGCCCCCGGCGGCCTGGATGTAGATCGGCTCTTCGTACAGGAGGCCGCCGCCCAGCGGCAGGGCGATCAGATTCCCCGGGATCACCGACGAGCCGCCCTGCCGGAACAGCGAGAGTTCCTTGGACGCGCTCGTGAAGGACTCGAAGGCGTTCTGCACCTGCTCGGGGCCCAGGATGGCGGCGGCCTGCGGCAGCTGGAGGATCCTTATCACTCCGTAACCGGATTGCGGGTTGCTCTCGACCGCCATGTAGGCGGCCAGGTTCGGCCGCGCCTTCTGCGCCAGCGTGGTCGTCAGCGAGAACGCCGGCTGGTGGTAGCCGGGCATGGTCATGGTCAGGTAGTACGGCGGCTGATTCAGGGTGCCCGCGCTGTCGGCGCCGGTGGGGTCGTTCGGCACGGTCCAGAAGTTCTGCCCGCCGTAGAAGGACTGGGGGTTCTGGACGTGGTACTTGGCGAGGATCTGGCGCTGGACTTCGAACTGATCCTGCGGGTAGCGCAGGTGCGGCAGCAGGTAGCCCGGGATCTCGCGCTGCGGCTTGATGACATCGGGGAACGCCTTCTCCCAGGCTTGCAGCAGTGGGTCGGAGGGTCCCCACTGGTAGAGGGTGACATCCCCCGTGAAGGCGTTCACCACTGCCTTGACCGAGTTGCGCAGGTAGTTGATCTCGCCGGTCGTCTGCCCGGCGATCGCCCCGGTGGGGTCCTGGCTGGTGGAGGTGGCCTGCGGCATACTGATGCGTTCTGAGTAGGGATAGAGATTGGACGTCGTGTAGCCGTCCACGACCCACAGGATGCGGTTGTTGGCGACCACCGGGTATGGGTTGCCGTCCAGCGTCAGGAACGGGGCCACCTTGGCGACCCGGTCGAGCGGCTGGCGGTCATAAAGGATCTTCGAGTAGCTGTTGATCGCGCCGGACAGCAGGATGTTCAGCTCGCGGAACTTGACCGCGTACAGGAAACGATTCAGCGGGGAGCCCACTGGCACGCCGCCGGTCCCTGTATAGGTGTAGTTCACCTGGCCGCTCGCGCTCTCGACCGGGTAGTCAAGCTCTTGCCCCACCCCCGGTGGCCGGTTGGGTGGCCCGCCGACGATCGCGTAGGGATTCTCCTGCTGGCCGAAGTACACCCGCGGCTCGAACGGGCCGAGCTGACCGTGCGGCGGGATGTCGCTCTCCACGAACGCCGGGTCGCCGCCGGGCCCGACCGCGTTCGCCTTGGCGGCCACGAACCCGAAGCCGTGCGTATAGACCAGGTGGGTGTTGACCCAGTTGCCCTGGCCCTGGGGGGGTCCGCCCATCCCGCGGACCGCCACCACCAGGTCCTGGGGAAGCTGCCCGCCGCCGGGCAGCTGGTAGCGGTCCACCGACAGCATGTCCGGGAACTGGTAAAAGCCCTTGACCTGCTGGAGCTGCTCGAACGTCCGCGGCAGCACGGCGGGGTCCATCAGCCGCAGGCCGGGCAGGCTCGTCACCCGCCCCGCGAGCTGGCTGGGCGGCACCACCGGGGAGCCGGGATACGGGATCACCCGCGCGCCGCCGACGTTGTAGGCGCCCCGGGTTTCCTTGATCTCCCTGGAGATGTACTTGGATTCCTTCGCCAGCTCGTTCGGCTTGACCACGAACTGCTGGATGATCGCTGGGTAGACCCCGCCGATGAGGATCGCCGACAGCACCAGCAGGCCGAACCCGACGGCGGGCAGCATCGCGCTGTGCCGGACCGCGCCGGCGAAGAACAGCACCGCGCACAGTATCGCGATGACCGCAAGCACCGTCTTGGCCGGCAGGACCGCGTTGACGTCGGTATAGGACGCTCCGGTCGTCACCGTCCCGCGCTGGGAGAAGTCGATGCCGTAGCGGTCGAACCAGTAGGCCACCCCCTTGAGCAGGACGAACGCCCCCAGGAGGATGAACAGCTGCGTCTGGGCGCCCATGGTCGCCCGCACCCGCCGGCCCTGCAGCCGGAGCCCACCATAGAGCCCGTGCACCCCCAGCGCTATCGCCAGCGACAGCAGAACGGCGGCGAACAGGTAGCCGATCACCAGCCGGATGAACGGATAGGTGAAGACGAAGAACGAGATGTCCAGGTGGAACTGAGGGTCTTTCTGGCCGAACGGAACCTGGTTGATGAACAAGAGCCACGTCCGCCAGGCACCTGCGGTGCTGATGCCGGTAATGAGGCCGATGAGGCCGAGCACGATCCCGAGCAGGAGCCGCCGGTGCGGGTCGACGGCCAGCCGGTAGGTCTCGACCCCGGGCCGCTGCGACGCGACCGGGCGGTAGGCCGGCCGGAGCCGGTAGGCGACAACGGCGTTGAGGCCGGTCACCAGGGCCATGAAGATCCCGCCGACGAAGAAGAGCGCCCACCGGGTGCCGTAGGTGACGCCGAAGACCGACCCGTAGTGGACCGAGCGGTACCACAGGAAATCCGTCCATATCCCGGAGACGATGACGAGAAGCACCACGAGGGCGATCAGCCCGGCCAGGACCGGCACCAGGCTCCGGGGCCAGCGGGGAAGCTTGAGCGCCACCCTGGTGTCGGGCGGGCGCGCAGGCCCGGACGGCCGGAAGCTCAACCGGTCCCCCTCATGTCAGGGCGCCCCGGCGCGGCCATCTGGCGGGCAGCCTGGTCGCAGCGGGAGCGGCAGTTCGTGGGGCGCCAATCTACCGCGATCATGCCATGCCTTCCCGGGGGACGGCCTTGCCGCCCATCCCTCAGCAGGACGGGACACTCCGGCCCGCCGCGAGTGCCTTCAGCGCGCTCATGGCACCGGCCAGGGTGCTCACCTTGACCAGGCGCATCCCCCGTGGAACGGCTCCGGACGTATCCGCGCAGTTGGCAGCCGGGGTCAGAAAGACGGTCGCGCCGTCCTGTCGCGCCCCGACCATCTTCTGCTGGATGCCGCCGATAGGGCTGACCGTGCCGTTCGCGGAGATTTCGCCTGTGCCGGCAACGAACTTGCCGGCGGTCAGGTTCCCCGGGGTCAGCTTGTCCACGATGCCGAGCGCGAACATGAGGCCGGCGCTCGGGCCGCCGATGTCGCCCACCCTGATCTTGACCCGGAAGGGGAACACGTAGCTCTCCGAGACGGAGACACCGACCACGGCGCGGCCTCCGGTAGCGCGCGTCTTCAGGTGGACCACCTTGGTGACCCGATGGCCGCCCACGGTCCGGGCGATGGTGAGGGTGACCGGGGCGCCCGGCGGGCGGGCGCGGATCATCGGCGCCGAGGTCATCTTGCAGGTGACCGGCTTGCCGTCTACCGCCGTGATGACATCACCCCGCCGCAGCACGCCGGCCGCGGGAAACCCCTTCCCGACCGTGACGATGGTGTCCACCGTCTTGAAGTTGATCCCCAGCGCGCACAGCGCGGCCGCGGTGGCCGTCTGCTGCGAGCTTGCCATCTGCTGCGTGTCCTGCTTGACCACCTCCTGCTGCGTCTGGCCGGGGCCGAACAGTTCCTGTTCCGGCACTACCGCCTCGTGCGGCGTCAGCCAGGCCCGGAGGGCGGCGAAGACATTGAGCGAGTCCGAGGGACCGCCCTGGAAGGACACCGTGACCAGGTTCAGGTGGCCGGCGGTCGGGTACGTCGCGTGGCCGGCGATCTGGATCAGCGACCGGCCGGCCGGGCCCTTGCCTATGGTGTTGAGGGTGGGCCCGGGGCTCAAGATCACATAGGGAACCGGCAGGATCACCGCCGCCACCGCGGCGACCAGCACCCCGGAGACCGCGATGAACAAGGTCAGCTGACGGCGGGAGGCCGTCCGCAGGCTAGGCACTGTTCACCCATTCGCTCGTGCCGTCCCCGAACCGCTGGTGCTTCCAGATCGGCACGTCATGCTTCAGGTTGTCGATCAGGGTGCGGCAGGCCCGGAACGCCTCGCCGCGGTGCGGGCAGGCGACGGCCACCACCACGGCGAGATCACCGACGTCCAGGTCTCCGACCCTGTGCACCGCGGCCATGGCCCGGACGTCGAAGTCCGCTGCCACCTTTTCGGCCACGGTCCGCAGCCCGGCAGCCGCGGACGGGTGCGCGCTGTAGGACAGCCTGGTAACTTCCCTGGTCGCGTCATGGTCGCGGACCGTGCCCACGAACAGCGCGATGCCGCCCGCCCCGGGATCGGCGACGGCGGCCAGCACCTCGTCCACCGACAGCGGCGTGTCCCGCAACTCGGCGAGCCTGACCACGTTCACGGAGCAAAGGTACCCGTCTCACGCCCATACAGCGGACGCGCCGCCCAGGGACTCCCTGACCAGCTCCCACCGCCACCGCCGTGCCACTGGCCCAGCCACAGGGGCGGAGGTCCTAGCTGCCGCGCCTGCGGCGGCGAGCGGCGCGCACGATCGCAGCGGTGCCGATGACCGCGACGGTCGCCCCGGCCGCGGTGATGGTCGCTTCCTTGCGCGGGATGCGGCGCGCCGCCGCGCGGTGCAGTGCCTTGGCGTCCATGAGGGCCCGCAGGACAGCCGCATTGTCGTGGGTCGGGCGCCAGCCCGCCTCGCGCAGTGTCCGGCAGTCCACCACCCACGGGTAGACCAGGTACCGCAGATCGTTGATGGGAGCGGGGGCGATCCCGATCCGCTGGAGCCGCTGCGCGGTGCCGAGGGTCAGTGCGGCCGGCAGTTCCATCCGGCGCAAGCCGCTGATCTCCTCCACCTCCTCCTGCTCCAGCCAGCCGTCGCAGCCGACGGCGAAGTTCCCTGTCACATCCCCGGCCACGGCCAACTCGAGCGCGGAAGCGAGGTCATCGACGTGGCAGAACTGCCAGCGCGGCGCGCAGCCCTTGACCGTCAGCAGCCGGGCTGCCTCGAAATGCCTCGCCACCAGCGTGTCGATCCCATCGCCGACGAGCGCGGCAGGCCGCACCACGGCGACCGTCACGCCGGGGTGGGTGCGGGGGGACCGCTCCGCCAGATGCTCGATCTCCAGAAGATCACCAGCCACGCTTCCGTCGGTGTCGGCGGCGAGGGGTGCCGTCTCCGCCAGGGGCACTGGGTTGTCCGGCCGAGCGCCGTAGACCATCGCACTGGTCACCAGGATCACGCTGGCGACACGCCCGGCCGCCGCGGCGGTGAGCACGGTCTGCGCGGCACGGACGTTGAACGCCCGCCGGGCGCGGTAGTCGGAGTCCCCCAGGTCGACGTCGGTGTGCACGAGGACGTCCACGCCGGTCAGGCGCCCGGCCAGCGCCGGGTCGCGGACATCCGCCAGCCGCCAGGTCACTCCCGCTACGTCGCCACGGTGGTCGTCGATCGCGACCACCCGGCCTACCCTGGCCGAGGCGGCGAGCCTGACCGCCAGCGCGTGGCCCAGCCCGTGAGCGGCCCCGGTGACCGCCACCACCGGCCCTGGCCCCGCCACCGGGTGCCCGCTAGCTGGCGGAGTGGCGACCGGCCTAAGGGTGTCCGACGGCGCGGTGGCCGACCGTGCAGAGGCTGATCGTGCAGAGGCTGATCGTGCGGAGGGGGACTGTCCGGAGGCAGGCGGCTTGCCCGCCGCGGTCGTGCCGCGGCCCCCCGGAGTTTGCGCCCCCCCTGCCGCACCGGACCCGGCGTCGCGCTGGCCGCGTGCGCTTGGGCTGGACCCGGCGCCGCACCGGCCGTCCGCGCCCCCACCGGACCCGGCGCGCCGGAGCTGCCCGGCGGCGTCCGCGCCGCGATCATCATGGCCGGATGGGCGGCCCTCCCCGGTGCGCCCACGGCGAACCTCGGCTGGTGCGGTGCTCACGGGTGCTGCTCCCGGGATAACGTGGTTTGCATGACCGTTCCATCCTGCCTGAGAGGCCACCCAGATGGCTGATCCTCCCTTTGGCTTCGGCCTGCCCGGTGGCCAGGGCAGGGGTTCTGGCGGGTCTGGTGGTTCTGGTTCTTCCGGCGGCCCGCCGGAAGAGGGTGGCCCCTTCGGTCCTCTCGGGGATCCGCAGCAGTTCGCGGACGCCCTGCGTCAGTTCGCCGACCTGATGTCCTGGCAGGGCGGGCCGGTGAACTGGGATCTCGCCAAGAACGTAGCGCGCCATGCGCTGGCTGCCGAGGGCGACCCGAGCGTACTGGACGCGGACCGCAGCAAGATCACCGAAGCGGTCAGGCTGGCTGACCTGTGGCTCGATGAAGTCACCAACTTCTCCAGCGGTGTCCGCCAGGTGCAGGCGTGGAGCCGTTCGGAATGGGTGGAGGCCACGCTGCCGGTGTGGTCCAAGCTCTGCGACCCGATCGCCGAGAAGGCGGTCGAGGCGATGAGCGGGATGCTCTCCGACTCCCCCGGCGAACTCGGCGCGGGACTGCCCGAGGAACTGAGCACGGCCTTGCAGGCCATGGGGGGTGGCCTGAGCGGTCTCGGTGCGATGATGCGCCGCATCGGCGGGATGATGGTCGGCTCGCAGACGGGCGCGGCCATTGGCGCGCTCGCACGTGAGGTCGTGAGCTCGACCGACGTGGGCCTGCCGTTGGGGCCCGAGGGCACGGCCGCGCTCCTCCCGGCGGGTGTGGCCGGATTCGGCGAGGGACTGTCGGTCGATGCGGATGAGGTGAGGCTCTTCCTCGCTCTCCGGGAAGCGGCACATCACCGGCTGTTCGCCCACGTGCCCTGGCTCCGGGCTCATCTGCTCAACGCGGTTGAGGAATATGCGCGGGGCATCACGGTGGATGCCTCGCGGCTGCGTGAGGCCATGCCGCAGATCGATCCGGCCAACCCGGAGGCTCTGCAGGAGGCACTCTCCGGGGCTGCCCTGTTCCAGCCGGAAGACACCCCGCAGCAGAAGGCCGCCCTTTCCCGGCTGGAGACCGCCCTCGCGCTCGTCGAAGGCTGGGTGACGACGGTCGTCGACGAGGCCGCGGGGAACCGGCTTCCGCACGCCACCGCGCTCGCCGAGGCGAGCAGGCGGCGGCGGGCCACCGGCGGCCCTGCCGAGCGCACCTTCGCGACCCTGGTCGGCCTCGAACTGCGGCCCCGCAAGCTGCGTGAGGCGGCCCTGATCTGGCGCCGGCTGACCGATGTCAGGGGCATCGCCGGGCGGGACGCCGTGTGGGCGCACCCGGACCTGCTGCCCACCGCCGAGGACTTCGACGACCCGGATGGTTTCGTCCACGGCCGGCCGGAACTGGATATGTCCGCACTCGATGAGACGGCCGGCGCCGCGGGGGGCGAAGGATCCCCCGGCGAGAACCCGCCGGGTGGCCCCGGGCCCGGTGGCGCGCCTCCCGAAGACGAGGCGCCGGGCGGGACCTCGGGCTGAGCGGGACGGCGGGCGAACCACCCTAGGTAGCCGAGCCTGCTGGTGACGTGACCGCCCGGCGGCCGGGACGCCCGGTGACCGGACGCCCCACCCGGGGTGCGAGGGCGCTTCGGCCGCATAAATCTGTTTCCACAGCCGGTGGATGGAAGCGCCCCAGTTCTGGAGCCCCTTCTCGCGACCAATCCCCGGAATTCACAAGCCTTTCCCGTAGGAATCCACAGGGAAACTCGGCGTTCTCCCCAGGCTATCCACAATGTTGTCCACCGGGCTGTTTGACCGCGGCCCACGGCCCCGCATAACGTCGCAAGCAGGTGTCCCCGGGTCGCAGGCTGCCGTCACTTCCGGGGAAGGGGGCGTTCAGCCAGCAACGGAACCGCCGGCATCGGGCTGGCTGGTTCCGCCCGGGGAGCCCATCCATCGCCTGTCATCGTTTCCTTCGCTGAAGCTGACCCTGGCAATTGCTCCGGCAAGTTCCCGCCCAAATGGTCTCGGCCAGTTGCCGACGGCAAGCTGACAGCCGCCGCCATTCCCCGGCTCACGCGCACCAGCCGCCACACCGCGTCCTGGGTCAGCGCGGCACAACGCCGTCGAGAATGTCAGAGCGCCGCGCCACGATTGACCGCATGAGACCCGCCCTCAAGCCGGGCTTACTTGCTGTCTGGCGCAACCGCGACACCGTCCAGATCGGCGTCGACCCTCGCCGGGCCATCGCTTTGACCGGAATGCGCGAGGCGGCAGTACTGCTCAGCCTCCTTGACGGCAGCCGCGACCTCGCCCAGGTCCTGGCCGCAGCCGGCGAGTTCGGTATTTCCGCGGAGGTGGCGGACCGGATCATCACCCTGCTCGCGGCGGGGGGCGCCCTGCACGACTTCCCGGGCAGCGCCTTCCGCGCGATGCCGCACGGACTGCGCACCCGGCTGGCACCGGAACTGGCCACAGCGGCCCTGGCACACGGCGATGGCGACGGCGGGGCCCGGATTCTGGCCCGGCGCCAGGGTGCGTGCGTACGCGTGGAAGGCCTGAGCCGGATCGGCTTATGCGTCGCCAGTATGCTCGCCGCCTCTGGCATCGGGATGGTGATCAGTACCGGTCGGCCGCCCGGCGCTGGGCCGGGCCCTGCTGCTCCCCCGCTCATCGGCCCTTCGCCGCCCGCCGGTTCTCTGCCGCCCACCGCTAGGTCCGTCCCGGCCAAGACCAGCCACCGCCCCGACCTCGTGATCCTCGCTGACACCTACCGCCGCGAGCTGCCTGAGGCACTCAAACGGGACAACGTCCCGCACCTCGCTGCGGCGGCCAGCGAGGCCATCGGCGTGGTCGGACCGCTGGTTCTGCCGGGGGACACCGCATGCCTGCGATGCCTCGATCTGACCCGGGCCGAACGCGACCCCGCCTGGCCGCTCATCCTCGCCCAGCTCACCTGCGGCGGCGCGGAGCCACCCGCCTGCGACACCGTGCTGGCGGCAGCCGTCGCCGCCCAGGCCGCCGCGCAGACGCTCGCCTTCGTCGACCGGCCTGCATCGGCCAGTGCTGTGACCAACGGCACGCTGGAGCTCGTCCTTCCAGATTGGCAGTGGCGACGGCGGACATGGGAGCCACATGATCGCTGTGGATGTGGCAGGCGGGGCATTTTGTGACCGACAATGTGAGGTGTGAACGATCTCCCCCGCCGAGCGATCACTCGCACGGCAAAGCTGGCGACCTTGCCGGTCGGACTGGCCGGCCGCACCGCGCTGGGCTTGGGCAAGCGGCTGGGTGGCCGGCCCGCCGAGCTTGTTGCGGCCGAGATCCAGCACCGTACTGCCGACCAGATCTTCCGTGTGCTCGGCGAGCTCAAGGGCGGCGCGATGAAGTTCGGGCAGGCCCTGTCGATCTTCGAGGCTGCCCTCCCGCCGGAGATCGCAGGCCCGTACCGGGCGACGCTGACCAAGTTGCAGGAATCGGCGCCGCCGCTGCCGACCGGCACGGTGTATCGCGTGCTCGCCGAGGATTTCGGCCCGGATTGGCGCGACCAGTTCGCCGAGTTCAACGACAGGCCGGCCGCGGCAGCGTCGATCGGGCAGGTACACCGCGCCCGCTGGCGGGACGGGCGCGAGGTCGCGGTAAAGATCCAGTATCCGGGTGCCGGGCGTGCATTGCTCAGCGACTTCAACCAGCTGAGCCGGGTCGCACGGCTGTTCGCTGTGCTGATGCCCGGTCTCGAGGTGCGGCCGCTGCTCGACGAGTTGCGTGCCAGGGTCGCGGAAGAGCTTGACTACCACCTCGAAGCCACGTCGCAACACGCCTTCGCGGTGGCCTATGCCGGGGATCCGGACATCTTCGTGCCCGACGTGGTCGTCGGCACCAGCCATGTCCTCGTCACCGAATGGATGGACGGAACCCCACTGTCCAAGATCATCAGTGACGGCTCGCAGGAGGAGCGTGACCGGACCGGGCTGCTGTTCGTCCGCTTTCTGTTCTCCGGGCCAGCCCGTGCGGGACTGCTCCATGCCGACCCTCACCCCGGCAACTTCCGGCTGCTGGAGGACGGGCGGCTTGGCGTGCTGGACTTCGGCGCCGTGGACCGGCTCCCCGGCGGGTTCCCTCCGTTCATGGGCCGCCTGCTGCACATGGTGCACGACGGCGCCGATCTGGGGCCCGCCGAGCAGGAGCTGCGTGACCAGGGGTTCCTCAGGCCGGGCATCGAGTTCGACGCGGAGGCGCTGCGCGCGTTTCTGGCGCCGCTGGCAGAGCCGTCCCGGGTGGAGAGGTTCCGGTTCAGCCGGGAGTGGCTGCGCGGCGAGGCCACGCGGGTGACCGACCCACATGCCACCAACATGAGCCGGCGGCTCAACCTGCCCCCCTCGTACGTACTGATCCACCGGGTCTCGACCGCCGGCATCGGGGTGCTGTGCCAGCTCGCATGCGAAGGTCCGTACCGGGCTGAAATGCTCAGATGGATGCCCGGCTACTCCGACGCCGACCCCAGGTCCCGCAAGCCCGCCGCCGCGCTGGTCAGCCAGCCCGGCGCGCTCGGCCCGCCCGGTGACCCCGGCGCCCTCAGTACGCCCGGTGACCCCGGTGCCCTCAGTACGCCCGGCGAGCCCGGGGACCTTGGCTCGCTCGGCGAGCCCGGGGATCTTGGCACGCCCGCCGAGCCCGGCGCTCTGAGCGCGCTTGGCGAGCTCAATGGGCTGCGCCGGGCTGACGAGCAGGACGCGCCCGGCCGGCCCAACGAGCTGACCCAACCCGACGGGCTGAGCCAACCCGACGTGCTGACCCAACCCGACGTGCTGAGCCAACCCGAGGAGCCCGACGCACTGACCCGGCCCGACGAGCCCGACGCGCTGAGTCCGGCCCGGTGAAGCCCGGCCCGGTGAAGCCCGGCCCGGTGTGACCGGACGCCGGGAGCCCCGCAAGCACATGGCCCTGGTTCGCCCGCTGCATGCGGGCGAACCAGGGCCATGATCCGCGTCAAACCCAGGACCCTCTGAGCTCCCTGCTGACTCGCCGGGCGTCGCGCTGGGCCTGGGAAAGGCGCTGCCGTGCGCGCTCTACGCGCCGGGACGCCTTCGACACCGCCCGGAGCTGCCGCAGCTGGCGCATCTGCTCTGCGCGCGCCAGCATCTCCCGATGCCGGATCGTCCCAAGCTTTACGTAGGGGTACACGTTTCTCACCGCCTTTCACTGTTCCCTATGACCTGAAGGCCGGACCTAGGCCGCCACGTCGCTCTTTCGTGGACGCCCTCGCGGCCGCTTGCGGGGCACCACCGTGCCGCGCAGGAAGAGCTCGCCTCCCCACACGCCCCACGGTTCCTGGCGCTCCAGGGCGCCCGCGAGGCAGGCGATCCTCACCGCACAACCGCGGCACATGGCCTTGGCCGTCTCGACGTCCTGTGGGGACTCGGCGAAGAACAAGTCGGGATCGCTGACGCACGGCAGAGCCGACCTGGTGCGCGCCACCGGCACGATGGCGCCGTTGGCTCCGGAAGAAGCCATCTGCTCCTGCACCGCGCCGGGTGCGGCCTGACCTCTCCCGGTTCCCCTTACTCCTGGTACGGACTCCGTTTCCAGCCCCGTCGTGCCCGGTGCAACGGCGGTGGTGCCGGGCCAGTACATGTCCATTCCCCTCTCGTGCCTCGTCCTGCTCGTCGGTCTCATCGGCCGAGGTCACGCGGCCCGGCACATAGCTAAGGCCGCGGACCCGGTTTTCGGGTCCGCGGCCTTTGGGGATCTAGGCCGGTCTTTCTAGACCGGATCCCACGCCGGATGCGAACCCGATTGAGCACCGCCATTGGCGGTGATACGGGCCATTTCCTGGTACATGTTGTTGGTGATCTGCTGCACGGCGACCTGCGTCCGGTCATGCGGCTTCGGCCGCGGCCCCGCGAAGACACCAGTGGCGCTGGCAGGCGTGACCAAAACGCCGATGGGCAGACGGGTGCCCTGTGCAGCCGGAGAGAACCAGACACACCGCTCGCCGGCGGCATGGCTGAGCACGCTGTTACTCAATGTGGGCACCTCCTCCCGCGCAGCGTCGTTGGCCCACCTGTACACATCGCAACAGCCTAGGTAGGCCACCGCCCATGGGGCAACTGCTTTTTCGGTGGATCTTCGTCACCATGACGCTACCGGTATGTCACACCCAGGACCCGGGCCGCGTCAGGGCGTGGTCCGGATGAGCCCCTCCTGCACAACCGACACCACCAGCTCGCCCTCGGCGGTGAACACCTCACCGCGGGCAAGGCCTCTTGCGCCGGCCGCCACCGGGGAGTCCTGGGCGTACAGCAGCCACCGGTCGGCGCGGAACGGGCGATGGAACCACATCGCGTGGTCGAGGCTCGCGCCGCGCGTGTGCCCATCCGCCCAGGACAGGCCGTGCCGCAACAGGACGGTGTCCAGCAGCGTCATGTCGGAGGCGTAGGTCATCAGGCACACATGCAGCAGGGGGTCGTCCGGCAGTTCGCCATCGGCCCGCAGCCAGACGAGGTTGCGGTCGGCGCGCAGCGATGGGTCAAGCTGCGCCTCGTAGGTGAGGGGCCCGACGACGCGGAGGTCGATCGGGTTGTTCGCGAAGAACTCGTGGGCGGGCTCGCCGGTCAGCTTCTCCAGCCGCTCGGCAACGGTCATCACCGATTCCGGCGGCGGCACCAACGGCATCGGTGCGGCATGGACCGGGCCCGGCTCGCCACGGTGGAACGACGCGGACAAGGTAAAGATCGTTTTGCCGTGCTGGATTGCCGACACCCGCCGCGTCGTGAAGGACCTGCCGTCCCGCACCCGGTCCACGATGTAAACGAGCGGTACCGACGGGTCGCCGGGCCGGATGAAGTAGGCGTGCAGGGAATGGACGGGCCGGTCAGCTGGCACGGTGCGTCCCGCGGCCACCAGGGCCTGGCCGGCCACCTGTCCTCCGAACACCCGCTGCCGGCGGTCGTCCGGGCTGCGGCCGCGGAAGATGTCAAGTTCGATCTGCTCCAGGTTGAGCAGGTCCACCAGCCGGTCCAGGATCTCGCTCACGGCCGCCTTCAGCTCTCATGCGCTCCGGCCCTCATGGGCCCGCATCGGCCGCGCCAGCGGACGCGGGCGCTCCTTCGGGCAACGCCGGTACCGGGGCACCGTACCGCTCGGGCCGGCCCGTTCCGTCGCCGGGGACGCCCCTGGCGCCACCGGCTGGCCGCCGGGGGCGCAGGCCGTCCAGGAACCGCGACGGCGTGCGGGACGGCCGCCCACCCGGAGAGCGGGCCAGCGCCCATGACAGATACAGCCGCTCGCGGGCCCTGGTCACGCCGACGTAGAGCAGCCGCCGCTCCTCGGCGACCGCGGCGCCGGTCTGGGCATGAACGATCGGCAGGTTCCCTTCTGTGAGGCCGGGCAGGAACACCACGTCCCACTCCAGCCCCTTCGCCGCGTGCAGCGAGGCCACGGTCACCCCATCCGGAGCCGGGGGAAGCTCGATCACGGCCCGGTGGGCCAGCCCGGCGACGACCTCGGCGAGCCCCGCGCCGGGCGTGATCGCGCAGAAATCATCCGCGAGCCGGGCCAGCGCCGCCAGGGACTCCCAGCGCTCCCGGGCCGATCCCCGGCCCGGCGGTGGCTTCACGGTCAGGCCGATCCCCGACAGGACGTGCCTGACCTCGGCGGCGGCCGGAGCCGCGGCGGTGGCCGGAGCGGCGGCGGCGGCTCGCAGCATCCCCATCGCCTGGCGCACCTCGGCCCGCCTGAAGAACCGTTCCGTCCCTCGCACCTGGAAGGGCACACCCACCTGCGCGAGCGCCTGCTCGAAACGCTCCGTCTGAACGTTGACGCGTACCAGCACGGCCATCTCGCTGGCCAGAACGCCAGACGCGACGAGCTCGGCCGCCCGCGCGGCGACTGCCTCTGCCTCCGCCACCTCGTCCTCGTGGCCGGCGAATTCCGGTTCCGGGCCGGCAGCCCGCTGCGCGACGAGCGGGGCACCGCCGGGCAGCGGCAGATCGCGCCGCGGGCGCGTGCGCCGGCCGGGGACCGCGCCGCTCAGCCGGTTGGCCAGGGCGACTACCTGCGGGGTCGAGCGATAGTTGCGCACCAGCCGCACCACCGTGGCATGCGGGAATGTGGCGGTGAATCCGGTGAGGTAGGCGGGGGTGGCACCGGTGAACGAGTAGATGGTCTGGTGCGGGTCGCCGACCACGCACACGTCGTCACGGCCGGCCGTCCAGGTGTCGAGCAGCAGCTTCTGAAGCGGGTTGACGTCCTGGAACTCATCAACCACGAAGTAGCGATACCGGTCGGCGACCTCGGCCGCGGCGAGCCGGTGCTCGGCGAGGATGGCGGCGGTGAGTTCCAGCACGGACTCGAAGTCCACCAGGTGCCGCTCCCGGCGCAGCTTCTCGTACGCGTCGTACAGGCGGGCAGCGGTCTCCGCGTCCAGCGGGGGGTTACGCCCAGCGGCAAGGGCAGCCGCGGGGTAGTCGCCCGGCCGCACCTGGGTGACCTTGGCCCACTCGATCTCGCCGGCGATATCGCGCAGCTCCGGCAGGCCCACACCCACGCGCAACTCCCGGGCGATCTCGGTGAGCAGGCCCACCTTGGAATCGAGTACCGCCGGCGGCCTTCCCCCCACCGTGCGCGGCCAGAAGTGGATGAGCTGGCGGAGCGCCGCGGCATGGAAGGTGCGCGCCTGCACCTGTTCCACCCCGCCGCCGGCGGTCCCGGCGAGCTGGCGCAGCCGTCCCCGCAATTCACCCGCCGCCCGGGTCGTGAAGGTAACGGCCAGTACGTGACCCGGGTTGACCACACCGATGCGGACCCCGTAGGCGATACGGTGCGCGATCGCCCGCGTCTTGCCGGCCCCGGCGCCGGCCAGCACACAGACGGGACCCCGGGTGGCCAGCGCGACCTCCCGCTGCTCGGGATCGAGCGCGGCGAGCACGGCCTCGGGACCGTCCTCATCCGGGCGGTACGTCTCCACCGCACCTCCTTTGGCCATCCGCTTCGCCATCCTGCCGCATCCCACCGACGCTCCCGGGAAGCCCGGAGATGCTAACGGTGTTGCATCACCGGAACTAGTGTGGGACGGCAAGGAGACGCGTGTGTCAGAGCCGGTCGTGATGTACACCACGCCGTGGTGCGGCTTCTGTCGCCGGTTGAAGAAACAGCTTGAGCGGGAAGGAATCGAGGTCAGCGAGGTCGACATCGAGCGGGATCCGGCCGCGGCGGACTACGTGATGTCCGTCAACGGCGGCAATCAGACGGTGCCCACCGTTGTCCTGCCGAACGGAACAGCGCTGACCAATCCGTCAGCCGTTCAGATCCGAAAGCACCTCCGCTAGCTCACTACGGGATGATGGAAACCAGAGGCGACCAAACGGAAGACCCAGGGGACTCCAGGCGCCGAAGCCGCGAGCAGTACGGGTACGCCGGCCGAGCCACATGGCCGGCGCACGAGCATGCCGACCCGGACCGGGACAGCGATGAAGCCCAGGAGCTGCTGGACGGGGGACGCGGTGGCCAGGGGCGGACCGGCCCCTACCGTGGCCGGCACTCGCAGACGGCGGGAAACGCCCACGGTCATCGCCCGGCCGGCGCGCCTGGGCCGCACGGCGGCCCGGCCCGCGGCCATGACACGCGCGGTGAGGACCCCAGAGGCGGGTACCCCCAGGGCCACGGCGGCCGCGGCAGCGGGCCGGACCGGCCCGTGGACCCGCCCGTCGCCAGGCGGACAGCCACCGGCTGGCGGGTGGGCGATGAGGAGGTCTCCGACCTCACCAGCGCGATGGTCCTGGCCGACCTGCTCGCCGCCGACCTGCCCGCTGAGGGCCCGCCAACCCCCGGCGGCCCTGCTGCGCCAGCCGCCTCGAGCCAGCCAGCAGAAGCCGAGCCGGCCGATACCCAGCAGCTCCAGGAGACGGTGGCCCAGCTCGAGCACGCACTGACCGTCCGGGTGCGGGTCGAGCAGGCGATCGGGGTGCTGGCCGAACGTCACCGGCTCCGTCCCCGGCAGGCGTTCGAGCTCCTGAGATCCGCCGCCCGGGCGCGCGGCAGGCGGGTACTGGAGGTCGCGGGCGAGGTCGTGGACAGCGCCAGCAACCCGCTGCTGCGGATCCCCGAGGAACTGGCCAAGCCGCCCGTCATCCGCGGGGGCAGGATGTCCCGGCGGACGCGCCCCGGCGAGCCCGGGCCGGCCGGATCGCCCACACCCGACGTTCCATGATCACGGACGATTGTCTGCGCTATTCGCGTGGGATCGTCCGTGATCATGCGCCGACATGAGCGATCTTGCGGAGGCCCGGCGGCTTGCGCTGCGCGGCCGTCTTCAAGGGCGATCGCAAGCTGGCCGGGGTGAGGCCCCGCTCCCGCGACGTGTGGCTGGCGTTCTACCTGCCCCGCTCCGGGCCCCCGCCGAGGTCGACGGCCAGGTGGGACTGGCTCACTGAGGCGTTCCTGCATGCGTCAGATCCTCAGCCCGCTCGCTCCCCTCCTCCTTTGATGGCAGCACCCATCGTGGTGGCGAGGCTCGGTGACCAGGCCAGGGATTCACGCTCAGTGTCCGCGTCAGACGCGGTACTGCTTCAGGTCGACCCCGTTGAGCTGCTCGTAGGTCCGCAGCCGCATCCGGAACCGGCCCGCATCTCCCCAATTGCTGCCCCAGCTGTTGACGTAGGTGATCACGCTGCTGAACGCATCGGTGGTGTCGAGCTCGACGGCGACCGCCTCGATTTCGTGGCCACCGGCGACCCCGCTCGATGCCCAGTTCGGGTCGGAGTCGATGAAGCCTTGCGCATCTGGCGAGAAGAACGCGTTGTACCAGGGCATCCCCTGGAGTACCGGGCCCCTCTGGAGCAGCCGCAAGAAGCCGTACGCGGTCCGGGCCCAGCGATAGCCATTGATCATGTCGCGGCTCTTGAGAACCTTGCAGATCGCAAGCCCGGACGAGCCGGTGTCGTCGGGCGGGTAGATACCCGGGTAGCCGTCCACGACGGTGGCGTCGGCGTAGAGCTGGACGGCGAATTCCTCCGCGCCCGCCGCGTCGTCGGGCTTGGGCAAGACAGCGCTGCCGACGGCGTCGTAGAACGGCTGGGTGCCCAGTGCGCCGGTGCCGGCGTTGCCGGTGCACGAGCCGAGCTGCCCTTGATCGAGCACGGTGAGGACACGTTCCCACTCGCAGGATTTGAGAGACATCCCCATTTCCTGGACGTCGTTCTCGACCATGTGCGCGAGGCTGCGGCCATCGAGCCACATGTTGCGGCCAAGCCGCATACCTTCGTGCACGGCCTCATCGAACTTCAGGTACAACTGACCGGATTCCAGCAGGCCACTGAACATGGCGTTCCCCCCTTCCCCTGTGTTGCGCCGCTCATACCCGGCTTTCCCTTCGGCACACGGCCCGGTGCTCACCCTGCCCAGGCCCAGCCGGGTTGCGACGGCACACCTGTCCTCTTTCGGAGGCAGCGTCCCGTGGAAAAATACACAAGGTGAGGCAGGCATGGAGCTGACGCAAGACGATTCCGGCGGCCGCCGCACCGCCCGAGTCGGTGAGGAACTGAGCGTCGTCCTGGCAGAAAACCCGACGACCGGTTACCGCTGGCATCCCGAGATCGACGCCGGAACGCTGCAGCAGACAGACGACCGCTACGAGGGGCCGGCCGAGCCACGGGGAGCGGCCGGTACCCGCCGGCTGACCTTCAGGGTTCTCCGCCCCGGCCCGGTGCATCTGCAGGTTGTGAAGCGGCGCCCCTGGGAGGACACGGCCGTCGACGAGTTCAGCATCGACCTGGACGCCCAGCAGGGCTGAGCAACACGGGTTCCGTTGCGGGTTGCCGTAACCACGCAGCCCCGTCGAGCTTGCTGCTGGGAATCGTGCGGGCACCCGGGAATGCGCACCGACATCGGTACCCGCCTGTCCCACCGAACCGTTAGCGGCCATCTGGCCGGCTGATCTTCAGCCGGTGGTTTGCTGGCTGGTGAGGACGACGACGCCGGAATGCGCCCAGGGGCGGCTGAAGCCGACCGCTTGCCGGCCGCGGTAGGGGGCGATGCGGATCGGGAAGCCGGTCGCAAACGCCTCGATCATCATGCCGTGCCCGATCACCATCCCGACGTGCCCCGGCGAGGTGGTGGTGCCATCGGATCCGGCGAAGAAGATGAGATCGCCGGGCTCCTCGTGACCGGGCGCGATCCTCGGTCCCCATACCCACTGCTCCTCCGAGGTGCGCGGGATGTTCACGCCGGCGTCCCGGTAGGCCATCATCACCAGCCCGGAGCAGTCGAACGCGTCCGGCCCGGTGCCACCCCACAGGTACGGCTTGCCGAGCTGCGCCCGGGCGAAGGAGATCGCCGATGCGACTGCCTGGTTCGGGATCTGCCCGCTGCCGGGCCCACCGCCGGTGGCGCTGGTCAGGCATTGCGTGGCGCCGCCCGTCCCGCCGCTGGTCGCGGCGGTGACCGAGAAGCCGCCGTTCGCGTAGAGGCCCGCCCAGTGGAGCACCGACTGCACGTAGCTGAGCAGGTGGTTGTAGGCGAAGATCGCGTCGCTGACGTTGTGTTGCACCCCGTGGGCGACCAGGTACTTCGCGGCACCGGCGATCGCATCGGCCGGCTCGTACACGCTGGCGATGCCGTCGCCGTTGCCGTCGGCGGCCACCCCGCCGGCTTGCCGGCTGGCCGGGTGGACCGCACCGCCCCCCCACTGGTCGCCAGCCGCACCACCGATGCCGATCTGCATCGGGCCCGCCGCGCCGAACGGATTGGCCCCGCTGTGCACGCCGGGCAGGGATGAGCGGCCCTGGTCGCTTTCCACCTCACCGATACCCGCCAGCACCGGCCACGGGACGCCATACGTCCGCCCCGCATGCTGGTAAAAGTGGAGGTAATCGGCGGGGATCGTCGCCCGCCCGGCGGCGCTCGCCGTGGGCTGCACCGCGGCGCCGGCCGGCTTCGCCGACCCGCCCGACCCGTTCCCGGAACAGCGCTGGCCGGCCGAGAACAGCACGCTGCTGCCGCCGATCAGCCCCGCCCCGACGACCGCCAGGCCCAGCACCAGCACGATTGTCACGCCCACCGCCACGCTGACGGTGAGCCGGCCGGCACGTGGAACCCCCAGCCGCCACTTCACGAGTTGCCTGCTGAGGCGAGCTGGATGTCGTTTACCTGCCAGCTGCTGCCCGACCGCGTGATCGTTATCGCGTAGTCGTTGCTGGCCTTGTGGGCAGTGGTCTTTCCCGTCTGCTGGGTAGTGAGGGTCTTCTGGCTCAGCGTCACCAGGAAGGTCAGGCTCGAAGCACCGAACGCGCGGAGCGCGGTGATCACACCGCTGCCCGTGGCGGTCTGTTTCTGCCGGGTCCTCGCCTGGGCCACCCCGGGGGTGGCGTAACTCCGCGCCAGGCTGGCCGCCAGCGCCGGCGTGACCAGGCCGCGCATCCGTCCGACGTACCGGTCCGCGCTCTCGGTATAGGAGTACGTGGCGTAGTCGGCGCTGAACTGCCGCACCACCCCGGCCGCTTGCGTCAGGTCGGCCTGGGTGAACGGGAGCCACTGGTAGATGTTCGCCGCCGGGCCGGACGCCGCCGGGCTTCCCGTGGCCGCTGGGGAGACCGGCCCCGGCGCGGGCGTGGACGCCACGCCACTCGTCGTCTGTCCCGGCGCCGCCTGGCTGGGCGCGGGTGACGAGCGCGGCCACAGCAGGAACGTGCCGAGCCCGGCCAGGGCGAGCACGATGACGGCGAAAGCCAGCTTCCGCTGCGCCGATGTCAGGTCCATAGGCCTGGGGAGCTACTTGCGGCGCCGGATCGGGCGCAGCCAGAACGGGCTTGGCGGGCCGGGGTCGGCGGGCCGGTCAGCCCGGGCGTCCGGGGCCGCCCCGCCCGCCCGGCCCGGCGAGGTGGATGGCGGCGGTTGCCTGCTGGCCGGCCTGTCTTCGGCAGGCCCTCGTGCGCCACCCGAGCGGCTGAAGGGCCCCCCATCGCCCCAGCTAGTGGGCCTGGCCGGGGCGGGCTGTCTGGGCGGAGCGGGCTGTCTGGCCGGGGGAGATTGCCTGGCCCGGGCCGGCTGCCTGGCGGGGGGAGACTGCCTGGCAGGAGCCGGCTGCCTGGCCTGGGGAGACTGCCTGGCCGAAGCCGGCGCTGGGCCCGGCGCGGGAGCAGGCGCCCGGGTCGGGGCCGAGGCCGGCTGCCTAACGGGTGCGGGCGCTCGGGCCGGCGATGGTGCCCTGGCCGGGGCTGGCGTCCTGGCCGGGGCCGATGTCGGCGCCGGCGACCGGACAGGGGCCGGCGCCTGGGGCGGTGCCGGCGCCCGGGCCGGGGCCTGGGCCTGGGCAGGTGGGCCATCGCCGGCCGACTGCCGCGGCGGCGCCGACCGGCCCCCGGCGTCCGGCCAGCGCGGCCTGGCCGGTGATGTCCCGCCCCGCGACCAGCTCGACAGCGGTGGCGGCCCGGCCTCGCCTTCGCGGGGCGGCAGAACGAGCGGCGGAGGTTCCCGGCCCGCGCCGTTGCTCCCGTTCCCCAGCCCACGCGCCCTGCCGCGGCTCGCGGCTCCTGCACGGGAGTCCGAGCCCGGCTGCGCTGCCTCGTCGGCGCCCGCGCCGTCGTCCTGGGAGCCAGCTCCGTTGACGGCCTGCCCATTGGGCCCGCTGACCCTGCCGGACCTGACCCCGTCGGACGCGGCCCCGTCGGCCGCGGCCGCGGTGGAACCAGCCCGGTCGGCTTTGGCCCCATCCGGCGTCGTCCCGTCGGACTTGGCTCCGTTGGACCTGGCCCCTTTGGACCCGGCCGCGGCGGCGCCCGCCAGGGCTCCGGCCGCGCCGGCGGTGGCGACCTGTGCGCCCAGGCTGGCGGCCTGCGCCGGGTTGCGCCGTGCCCATCGGCCCACCCGGTAGCTGGCGAAGCCGGGAACGCCCACGGTTGCGGCGTCGACGGTGTTCCGGCGCGCTGCGGCACCGGCCGTCGCGAGGCTCGCCTCTGCCCGCTCGCGCGATCCGATCACCCCGTATCCCACGGCCGAGAACAGGTGGGCGAACGGCTTGCGGTAGATGAACACGGCCACCGTGACCAGCGAGATCATCAGGATCTTCAGCGCCCACGGCAGCGCGGCGTCGCTGGCGCCCATGATCAGCGAGTAGGCGTACAGCAGAACGCTGAGCACCAGCGCGATCGCGGCCGTCTTGAGCAGCACGCCGATCAGCATCTCGGCCCAGCGCAGGGCGATGACCCGCCCGAATCCGGGATGCGTACCGACGATGAGGAAGAACGGACCCGCTACCAGCAGCAGCAGGAAGCCGAGTTTCAGGACGATCAGTGTGATCGCGATGAACAGCACGAGAAGCCCTGCGGCGAGCGCGGCGAACAGCGCAGCGAAGCCGATTTCCAGCCGGGTGGTCCACTGCTTGCCCTGGAACAGCGGGTACACGCCCGGTTCGTTCTGCTTGATCGAGTCCGCGATGCCGGCATAGGCGTTTTGTTTCGCCTTGATCACCGCCGCCGTCGGTTTCTCGTTCACCGCGATCGCCTGCGCCCACAGCAGCTGCCTGCCGTACTTGTTGACCACCGTCGGCTGGCCTCCCGAGGCCGCGTAGGCCGTGGTGCCGAACTCGCCGTCCAGCCACGGCTTGCAGACCAGGACCGTCCACAGTTCGTTGGCGTTGGCGTCGACGACCCCGTTGCCCGCGGTGTAAGCGAAGTTGGTCCCGGCCGGCGTCTGCGGGTCACCTTTGCGCAGCGGGACGCAGCTGCTCTGGTGCGGGGCAGGAAGCTTGGCGAAGGCGATGTTGAGCGTCTGGGTGATGCCGTCGGAGAACGTCTTGCCGGCGCCGGTGAAGTCCGCCGGGCGCCCGATGAGCCAGATCGCCGCCGCGCAGGCGATGACCATCCAGACCGTTCCCTCGATGGTGCGGGTGGCACGCCTGCGGATCAGGCCCTGCCAGGCCAGCCAGATCGCCCCGAGGATGACCACCGGCGCCAGGTAGGGGAAGTAGATGGCGTTGCCGAGGCTGGTGATCAGCCGGTTCACGGCCCCGCTCAGCCAGGCGAGGATGCCCTCGCCCGCCGCCGACTGGTACACGGTGATGGTGACCCGGTCGAGCGCCTTCGCCATGGTGAACACGACCCCTGCGACCTGGTTGCCGATCAGCGAGGCCATGTCGGAGCACTGCAGGTCGTGGGCGGCCCACGTCTGCCCGGCCGTGCCATAGCTGTCATACAGCGTGGCCGGCTGGCGGACCGCCGCGGCTGGCGGCTTGATCAGCGCGTCGATGCCGCCGGTGGCCTCCTCGGGCGCGGGTACCGAGGGCTGGCAGACGTTGTTGAGGTCGCCGATCAGGCCGCTGGACCCGGCATTGCAGAAGCCGAGCAGGCCGCCGATGTCACCGATCCCGGGCACCTGGCAAATGCCGCCGGGCGCGGCCGGCCCGACGCGCCCGGTCACACCCGCGGGCCCGGCCGGCTGGGACACCCCGGCCGCCCGGGCCGATCCGGCCGGCTGGGCCACCTGCGCGGGCGCTCCAGCCGACAGCGCGTGGACGGCCGTCGCGGGCGCTCCGGCCGACAGCGTGGCGGCGGCCGGGTTAACAACGGCCTGCGCCGGGCCCGGAAGGCCGACCACGGCTGCGATGACGCCGAGCAGCAACACGACGCGGCGCGCGGACACTGGCACTTGAGACCAGCGCGGGATCCAGGACAACCGCGCCACCCGGGAACGCGTTCTGGGCATGGGGCAGGCCCCGGAAGTCGGTGTGGGGGCTGACTTCGCGCGGCTCAAGCGGAGGGGGCTCAGCATCTGCGGGCTTCCTTGCTCAGGGCCCTGGCTCGTCCGAGTGGAGGCGGTCTCCAGGTCGGTCCTGCGCAGGACCGGCGCCCGGTGCCGGCGGTTCGGCGGCGCCGGGTTCCGCCCCTGGCGCCGACTGTTCGCCGGCGCGGGGTTCCGTCCCAAGCGCCGCCTGTTCACCGGCGCGGGGTTCAGCCCCTGGTGCCGACGGTTCCCCGGGTCCGGGTTCCGCGCCCGGTACGGGCGCTGCGCTCATGCGCGGGGCTTCCGCACGTGGTCTGCTGCGGGTGGGGTTGGTGTCCAGCCACTGCCGCATCTCATCGGAGATGAGGTCGATCCCGATGCGGCCCGCGCGGCCCTCCAGGTCGCGGAAGATGCACTCCCCGTTGCCGAGCCCCCGCAGCGCGATCTGGTGCTCGTCCGACGCCTCCACCCCCAGCAGTGCCATGACGTTCGCCACCTCGACGCGCTCGGAGGAGCGGAACGCGAACACACCGGAGATGCAGTTCGTGACCTGCTCGGACAGCAGGTCGCCGGCGTTCTGGGAGACCAGGATCAGGGCAGTGTTGCGGGAGCGGCCCATCCGCGACACCTCGGGCACCAGCTTGGCACCCTCCGGCGTGGACGTGATCGCCCACGCCTCGTCCAGGAAGATGGCTTTGGGCAGCCGGCGGTCCATTCCGTTCAGCAGTCTGCGGGCGAACTGGGAGACCAGGTACAGCAGCGCGACCGACAGCCGCTGTTCGTAGGAGAAGTCGTCCCGGCTCACCGCGGCGTCCGGCAGCGTGAGCCCGGCCAGAGTGAAGACCGTGGTCCACCCGGCCGCGTCGATGCGCTGGCCACCCGAGGGCGCGAAACACAGCCGCGCCAGCCGCATCTCCGACATCGAGCGCAGCACCGCCCCCAGGTTCCTGGACGCGGGATCCTCGCTCTGCTCCAGGTGCCGGACGACCTTGCCCAGGCTGGGCCGGTCCCGGCCCGCGATCGCGGCCACCGCCTGGATCATCGCGCTTTCGCGCTCCTCGCTCATTCGCGGCAGGAGCAGCCGCAGCGTCTCGGTGGCCATGGTCCGCTTCTCGGACAGGTCGTCTCCGAAGGAGAACGGGTCGAGCAGCCCCGGCGCGGCGCTGCCGAGCGGGAGCACCCGGGCCTTGCGGCCGCGGGCGGCCAGCACGTCCACCAGCGACTCGGCGTCGCCCTTGGGGTCGATGACCGCGACCGTCACCCCCCGCAGCGCCAGCTGCATGATCATCAGCAGCGCCAGGGTGGTCTTGCCGCCGCCCGGCTCGCCGGTGATCGCCACCGCGGTGGGCCGGTTGCGCGTCGCTGCCAGCAGCGGGTCGAAATGGACGATAGACCGCGCCCGGCCCAGCGTCTCGCCGATGTAGGGACCCATCCAGCCGTCCCGGCCGTCCAGTCCGCCGGCCGGCCGGTCCCCCAGGTCCACGGTGGCCGTCGCCACGCCGCCGGCGATCGTGTACAGCGGCTGGCGCTGCACATACGAGGAGAGCCGCACGCGGTCGCCGGGCAGCGACTCGCACAGCAGCGAGAACTGGTCGCCGGTGGAGTTGACCAGGTCGATGCCGATGTCACGGTAGTGCTCGATCAGCGCCTCGACACGGCGCTGGCACAGGTCACGGTTGGGCGCGGTCACCCCAAGCCGGTGCCAGCCGTACACGAACGGCAGCCGCTCCTTGGTGATCCCGTGCTCCAGCATCCGGGCCGCCTCGAGCTGCTCGGCCAGCGCGAGCGGCAGGTCGACCCCCGCCTCCCTGATGTGGGCGTCCATGTCCCTGGCGTGGGCCAGCCTGCGCCCGACGTCCTTGCTGGCCTTCGCCGGGGGGATCAGCCTCATCCGGGAGCTGACCTCCACCGGGAACGGGAGCGAGTCGGCGAAGTGGAGCCAGGGCTCACCGTCGGGGAACGACATGACGTCGGGGAACCGGGAGTAGGACAGGAACGCCACGAAGGATTCACCGGCCGGGTGCTCCAGCCGCAGCATCGTGCGCCCGTTCTCCACCTGGCCTTCCAGCAGCGCCTCGATCTCCCCCGCCCCCCAGGTGCGGCGATGGACCGCCGACGGCGGCGGGTCCCCGGCCGTCCCGGCCAGCGTATGCCGGAACAGCCAGGCGATCTCGTCGCTGGTCGCATGACGGGCGTGCAGAGCGCTGGCCGACAGCGCCCGGCCAAGCCGCTCGGCCTGATCTGTCCAGCGCGCGAGCTCGCTGTCCGCCACCGCCTCGTCGGCCAGGCCCAGCGCCTGCTCGCTGCTCCGGTACGCGCTGACGAACTGGGAGAACATCCCGCCCTGCAGCTGCGCCCGCATGCCGCGCTGGCCCAGCCGCACCCCCAGGTAGACCTCCTTGGTCCAGAAGTCTTTCGCCCACACGTGGCGGTACATCTCGTCCAGGTAGTCCCGCCAGCCGGGCCCTCCGTCGGAGGTGGCGTCCAGCCGCGCCGCCCATTCCGCTGCCGGGTAGGACCGGTGCGCGATCCGCAGGTGTACCTCCGTGTCGGGCAGCCGGATGGCCGCCAGCGCCACCGTGATGTTGATCGCCAGCGCTTCCCGCTCGGGCGGGGTCAGGAACTCGTAGGAATGGGTCGGCAGGCGGTAGTACGCCCAGGCGTGGCTCTCCGTCAGCAGGATCCGGTCATCGAAGTAGCGGACGCTCAGCCGGCTGCGGCCCCGGGTACGTCCGCTCACCTCGCCGCCCTCCGCCGTTGCGGGCTGGCGGCGAGCGCGGCGATCAGCACCCCGGCAAGCGCGGTATAAGCCTGCAAAACGGGCGGGCGCAGCTGGCCAAGCCGCGAAGCCGGGGCACCGGGGGCCGGGCTGTCGCCGGTCCCGCGCTCGGCCGGAGGCTCGGCCAGATGGTCGTCCCATGGCACCCGGACGATCGCCCGGCACCGGCCCCTGACCACGAGTTCTGCCTGTTCGGCGTGTGACCTGCTGCGCTTGGACAGGCCGTTGACGACGGTGATCGAGTTCGCGGTGAGCGCGTCGAAGCCATGGGCGGTCAGCCATTCCTGGGTCATGGCCAGCGCCCTCGCCGCATCCGGGCTGGCGGGGGTGACCAGCACCAGCTGGTCGGCGACGGCGAGCACCCGGGCCGCCGACGTGGCACCCGGGTCGGCGAAGGTGAGCCCATAGCCGGCGGCGAGGGCGCCGAACATCCGGCCGTACTCCGGACCGCCCATGTCCACCGCGCCGTCCCCCCGGACCTCGGGGATGAACACATCGAGCTCGCCGCGCCTGTACGGCCGATGACCGTTGCGTGGCAGGCGCCCGGCTTGAGCCGGCCCCGCGATCAGCGACCTCACCTTCAGTGCCGGCCGGGGCGCGGCCAGTTCGGCGAGCGAGGCCGGGCCGGGATTGAGGTCGAGAGCCGCCACCGCTTCCCGGCGCAAGCTGGCCAGGAGCTCGGCGACCATCAGCGCGGTCACCGTCTGGCCGGCGCCGACGGTGCAGCCCACCACCGCCACCAGCCGGGAGCCGCCGAGTGGCAGGACTGCCCGCGCCCGGTCGCGCTTGTCGTGATCGGAGCGGCCGGGACCGCGCCCGCCGGGCACGAGCATGACGTGATCACGCCAGTATGTGCTGCGCTGTTCCGCCGGGCCGCTCGGTGCGCGCTCGACCGTCCGGGGCCACGCTGTCGGCTGGCCGGCCGGACCCCGCTGCGCGGTCACGACGGGCACCTGCGGCGTCCCGGATGCCCGCGTCGATCCGGGCGCTCGCGTCGATCCGGGCGCCGGGACATGGGCAGGCGGCGGAGCGCCGGCCGGCGCGGGGGGACGGGCAGGCGCCGGAGCCCGGACAGGCGCCGGGGCATTGACCGACGCGGGAGCATGAGGAGGCGCGGAAGCCCTGGCCGGCGCGAGACCGCTGGCTGAGGCCGGAGCGCGAGCACTGGCACGAGCGCGGGTCACGTCACGCGCCGAAGCACGGGATGACGCGGGAACAGGCCGCTGGCTGGCCCGGACGCCCTGTGGCCGGCCGGCACCCGGCGCCGCGGCGGGGGCACGCACCGGGGGCTGCGCGGCGGCGGGGGCCCGCGCCTCGGCAGCCGCCATGCTGGACGCGGGCGCGGGGATCGCACGCCGGCTGGCCCTCCCGCCCGGCCAGGCACTGCCACGCACGGCAACCGGCTCCACCGCAGGTACCACGGCCGGCTCCACCGCGGGCTCCACTGCGGGCACCACGGGCAGCTCGACGGCGGGCTCGATGGCCGGATGGGCCTGGCTGCGCCGCCACACCCGCCCGACCAAGATCATCTCGTCCTTTTCGACGTGGGGGGTCATCCGGCACCAGGCCGACGGCTCGCCCAGATAGCGCACCTGCGAAATGACCAGTTCAGGCAGGCGCTTGCTTTCCAGCACCGGCCGGGTGGCCAGCCAGGTGAGAACGGCGGGCGGCAGCACGTACAGCCAGAAAAGGGTGTGGCTGAAGGGCAGCCCGAAGAGCGTGAGGAGCAGCACGTACGGCACCGTGATGGCCACGAAGACGGCTATCTGGCCCACCGGCAGGGGCATCGGCAGCCGGAAGTCATACAGCTTGTACAGCCGCTTCTCGATCCGCCAAATGCCGGTGTAGGTGGGCAGCTCCACCAGTCGCTCTCCTTCCGCTTCGGGCGGGCGTCAGTGGACGCCCAGGGCCTTCGCGATGCCCTGAGCAAGGGACTGCACAATGCTCGGGGTGTAGAAGACCACGGCGATCGCGACGGCGAGCACCATGAACTGGACGAACCGGATGATCTCCCGTGTGAAGAGGAAGAAGAGCGCCACAATCCCGACGATCCCCAGGAACAGCGGCCCAAAAAGGCCCTGCAGGTAGGACACGAGGCCGGAGGTGCTCAGCGACAAGGGAGCCGCTGCGGTCAGGTAATGGGACATCGGTCTACTCCGGGTCTGGGACTTGCCTGGGCAGGTGGCTGATATAGCCGACACGGTCACGCTCACGATGACCCCGCGGGCTGGAGCGACGGGCCGATTGCGCTGATGTACCAGGTCCCGCCCTTCTTCACGATCGTCAGTGCGTAATTCATCTCCAGCCCGGCGGGCGGGGGCGCGTTCTTGGCCGCCTGGCCCGAACTGGCCTGGCCGGGGATGTTCCAGTCCACCGTGGCGACGATGTGGCGGGTGTCCCCGCCGGCCGGGACGGTGACCCCGGCCAGCGAGCCGAAGGTCAGCGCGCCGCCCAGGCCGGTCACGGTCGTGCCGGGGGCCAGGAAACGGCCGAGGGTGGCCTGGTCGCCGCTGGCGTAGGCCTGGAAGAAGGCGGGCAGCTGTTTCGTCAGTTCCGACTGCGTGGTCGCGTCTGACGTAGTCGCCGACGGCGTCGGCACCGCCGCCTTCGACGGCGCCGACAGCCAGGCCGGCTCACCGGAAACCGCCAGCGCCCCTCCGGAGTAGTAGACCGGCACGCCCAGTTCCATCAGCTGCCCGTTGACCCGCGCGAGGAGCGTCACCACCGCGTGATGCGCGTCTTGCACGGCGACGTTCGCGACCTGCTCCGACTGCAACCGCAGCGTTCCAGCCCCGTTCCAGCCAAGCTGGGAATCGGCGCCCGTGGGCAGGAACGTGGCCAGTTCACTGGCCCTCTGGTCGGCTGTGGCCGGGTCCGCGTTCAGGTACACCTGGCCGAACTGCAGCGCGTATGCGCTCGCGAGCGTCGTGGGAAAGGAGGTGCTCGGCGAGGCAGCCGGCGCGGGAGCACTGCCGGTGCTCGTTTCACCAGCCATGATTGCCGTTACACCGCGGTAGCCGATGAGAAGCAGCACGGCCCAGACCACGATCCGGAAGACCCAGACCAGCCAGCGCCCGCCGGCGCCACGCCAGGCCGGGGCGGGCCGTTTGCCGTCACCCGGCGCCAGGTCCGAGGTCCCCGCAGCGGAGTCCGCGTCGTATTCGGCTGGTTGCGGACTGCTCGCTACAGTTGACCTACGAACCATCGCACCTCCGCCCCCGGGGCTCAATCGCACGCAGAGCGTTCACATGCGCTGCTCTCCGTGTCCGTCTGTGGACGATACTGCGAGATCATGTGCGGGGACAAGGTCGGGCCAGGAAGCCGGGACGGCCGAAGCCCTGCCCCGCCAGAGCTCGGCGATCGTCCTCGGAACACCACTTTTACACTCCCGTCAGCCCATGATCGTGGTGCACTCTTACCCCGCCAGCCACCCAGCACACCGTAGTGGCACTGGCTACCTCGAATCCCGGGTCACGTAACGCGCCGTAGTCGCACCGGCAGCATCGTCAGTTATCGAATAGTTGTTCGAATCTATGCCTCTATGGAGGACATTATCGGAACCCTGCCGCTGCTGTCCACCGTCCGCCCGGTGCGTACCGCCGGTTCCCGGCGATGACACTCGCCCCCCGGGCGCATGCTCCTGCCCCGGGTGCATGCTGGCTGCCCGGCGGCAGGCTGGGACCGCGGCAGGTCACCGATGCCGCCGCCAAAACTGGCCGTCCGATCCCGATCGCCGCCGGGGTTATGGTGGAAGCAGGTGCCATGGCGCTGGCGGACCCGCTCACCGGGTCGTGCCGTTGCTGGCCGGCAGACGCGGCCCGCGCCACGCCCCCTTATCGGGAGCCGTGTCCCCGCTCCACGGAGTGGCGCGGGCCGTCCAGCCACTCGGGCCCGGGCTGGGCCCTGCGCGCTCACAGCCACCACCCCGGTTGACATGGCTGATACCACGTGCTTATCATAGTGATATCACTTTATGATATGCCATCGTGCGGACTGACACCAGGCTCAAGGTCCGGCGAGTGCTCAGGTCCGCCAGTTGGCCAGCCCAGCCGATGCACGCCGCGGGAGGCATCGTCATGAACCAGCCCGACGACCCCGCCGCCCCCATTCCGGCGGCCGACCCTGCGGTCACACCGGCACCGCAGGCACCAGAGTCCCCCTCCGATCGCGTTCCGGCGCTCGCGTGGGTGATCGGCGCGGTGTTTGTGGCGGTCGAGCTCGCGGTGAGCGGCCGGTACGGCTTCCAACAGGACGAGCTGTACTTCATCGTGGCGGGCCACCATCTCGGGTTCGGCTACGTTGACCAGCCGCCGCTGGTCCCGCTGCTCACCCGGATCACGGACATTCTCGGCGTCAGCCCGACGGCGATCCGGGTCATCCCGGCGCTGGCCGGTGGGGCGGTCGTGGTCGCGGCGGCCAAGTTCGCGGCGCTGTTCGGCGCTGGCCGGTTCGGCCGCGTGCTCGCCGCCCTCGCCGCGGCGTGCGCTCCAATCGTCATCGGCGCCACCCACATCGGCAACACCACGCCGCTTGACCTGCTGGCCTGGGC
This sequence comes from Streptosporangiaceae bacterium, assembly GCA_036005525.1. Lineage (GTDB taxonomy): Bacteria > Actinomycetota > Actinomycetes > Streptosporangiales > Streptosporangiaceae > UBA9676. The sequence continues at coordinate 56,578 of DASYQM010000332.1, read as the reverse complement.
GGCGGTCCTGCTGTGCGTCACGACGGCGCTGTTGCGCCACCGGCCGCGCTGGTGGCTGGGTGCCGGCGCCGCGGCCGGTGCCGGGCTCGAGAACAACAACCTGATGCTCCTGCTGCTGGCCGGCCTGGCTATCGGCGTCCTCGTCTCGCAGCAGCGCTCCGTGCTGCGCACCAGATGGCCATGGGCCGGCGCCGGCATTGCCGCGGCGATCTGGGCGCCGAACATCATTTGGCAGGCAACACACGGGTGGCCGCAGCTGGCCATGGCCTCCGCCCTGCACCAGCAGAACATCTCCCTGGCCGATTACCTCGGCGGCTTGCCGGCCCAGCTCGTCTACCCGGGACTGCTTCTCGCGGCGTTGCTCATCGCGGGCTTCATCAGGCTCTGGCGGACCCCGGAATTGCGGTCTCTCGCCGTCACCTGCACGCTCATCGTCCTCTATGTGCTGGCCTGGGTGCCGGGCAAGACGTACTACAGCGACGGAATGGCACCGGTGGTGCTGGCGGCGGGATCGGTCGCGGCCGAGCGCTGGATCGCCCGCGCCCGCCGGCCGCGGCTGCGGCGGGCGATCGTGGTGGCCGCGCCACTCGTGGGCGTGGCCATCGCCCTGCCGGCCGTCCTGCCCATCCTGCCCGCCGCTGACGTGCATGACCTGCCGGCCTCGTCGCAGCGATCCGACGTCGGGGACACGGTCGGCTGGCCGCAGCTCACCCACGCGGTCGCAGCCGAAGACGCGGCCCTGGTCCGCGCCGGCCAGCCGCCCACCTCGATCTTCACCGGTTACTACGCCGAAGCCGGTGCGCTTGACGTCCTTGGCTCCGCCGACCACCTGCCGCCCGTGCTCTCCGGCCACAACGCCTTCTGGATGTGGGGGCCCGGGCAGGCCTCCGACCACACCGTGCTTGCTGTCGACGCGCTCGGCCAGCTACGGCCCTACTTCGCCAGCTGCCGCCTGCTGACCACCTACTACGCCCCCTATCACGTGCACAACGACTGGACCGACCTGCGCATAGGCGTCTGCACCGGCCCGTCCGCCAGCTGGCGCACCCTCTGGCCACACCTCAAGCACTACGGCTGACGGGCGCTTCACCTAGGCCACGCGTTCGCATCACTAGGTCACGACGCGCGCCTTGGTTAGCCACAAGCGCTTGGCGCCGTGATGGCTGGCCGGATGTCACCTCGCGCTCAAGAGCGCCCCCGAACCATGGCCACATAGTCCGCCGCCTGCTCATCGACGATCCTCGTCCCGCGCAGCGCGTAGGCCGCGGCCGCCCGCACCTCCGGGTCGCGGTCTTCCAGCAACTGCACGATCATCGTGCCGTCGCCGTCGTTGATGGTGCCGCCGTGCAGCCCGAACGCGGCGGCCTGCCGCGCACGCGGGTCGCTGCCTCGCAGCTGCATTACGAGCAACGTCTGATCGTCCAGATTTCCCATGATCGGATCCCCCTTTTCCTGCGCGCACCGTCACGCTGCGGCTCCTGCCCGCGCCCGTCAGCTGTCACGGCCAGACAGACCGCCGCCCCCTGCCAGAGCGGGCGCGGGCGGGGCGGCTGTCTAGCCCAGCGCGGCGCAGATGTTCACCAGTTCGTGCTTTCGAAGCCCGGGAAGAAGTCGAGGAACTGTCATCCGTCCCCCCGCCCCCTGGCGAGGGCCAGCCAGGCCGTCACGACCCCCCCGAACATGCTTAGCAGTGCGCTAAGTGCAATGATCACTCCAAATCGCCTCATGGCGATCCACCCCCTCCGCGCCACCGCACTGTGGCCCGGTGCCGGGCATATCGTCCAGCCGCAGGACGGGCCGCGGTGGCGATGGCCGACATAGCTCGCGTTACCATCCGTTGGGCTCAACGTCAATAACGCGTTACCTTCTTGGTGGCAATTTCAACAATACTTTAATAATGCTTTACCTTGCACCCGACTTCCGGGGTTGTGCGACAGCGGTGTCCCAGGCCAGCTTGACGGCGCGGATTTCCGCAGGTGTCGGCTAGCTGGGGTGAACCGGCTGATATTTCACCCCCTGCGCTACAGCCTGGAGCGGTGACCCGACCGCCACTTAACCTCGCCCGCTCCCACCCCGGCCGGGTACCACAACTGATCGGCACCTGCGGACAGTCATGTAGGAGCAACGTGGCAAGGCCCTGCGGTACGGATGATTCAGGGCAGGGCGCTGGCGCTTTCCCAGCCAGGGCCACAGTGTGGACTAGCCCCACGCGACCTTGGCCGACAGCCCGCTGCTTTACCCGCTCGCTTCAAAGGTCTCCATGTCCGTGACCGCCGCGTCCATGGCCTTGCTCCCTGCTTCGAGCTTTTTCGCTGCTGCCTTGATCTCGCTGGCTGCGGTTTGCATGTCGCCGCTGTGCGCGGCCTTCACGGCATCCAGTGCGCCCTGTGCGCCCTTCTTAAAACCGGCCATCGCGGCCTTGTGGTCGGCCCTGAGGCCGGGCACGCACGATGGCGGCGGGTCGGACTGCCCCCTCTTGGCGGCAGCCAGCAGCGAGGCTGCGGCTGTCTTGAGCCGCGCCACGTCCGCATCGGACAGCACCCCGAGCGAAGCACCGACAGCCGAAGTCTCGAAATCGGTGACAGCACCGGTAAGGGCCGGGATGTCTGCGATGCCGCCGCCATCGCGCCAGGCGGTGAACTGGCTCATACAATTGGACGTCCCGGACGCAGACGCCGCAGCTGATGCCGTAGGGGTTGGCGTCGCGGCCGGTTGCTGACCGCTCTTGCCGCCGCAGCCGGCTAGCAACATGTCCGCTGTCATCCCTGCCGCAGCCACACACCCGGTCGCAGCTGCGGGGTTTCTCCCCGCTCGCACCCTCCGATGCCAATACGCCGTCATGGCAATCCTCCGGTAAAGGAATGGCGGGGAGATGGTAAAGCATGGCACAGCTTGCCGGCTGTCGCTATCGCGCGCGAGACTCGTGCCTCGGCCGGGACCAGCTGTCCCTGGCCGTTGTCCCGGAACTCGGCGCGTTGGACGAGGTTCGGGTTGCTGGCGATCGCCTGCGCACGCAGCTTGCCCAGGAAGTCGTGTAGCGCGTTGTGGTCGGTGACGGTGTGGACCTCACCCGTCCGGGTGTCATACGACCGGAATGGCGGGCAGACGCAGCAAGCTGACCTGCCGCGATACCAACAATTACACGTTGAAGCGGAACTCGACCACGTCGCCGTCGCGGCCTCTACCCATGACGGATCACGCGATAGATCGTCTCGGACTGCGGAGCTGGGCGCGGCTCGTCGTGCCAGCCGATCTCCTGGGCCTTTGCTGAGATGGCGGCCTTCACTGCGCTGACGTCCACGTCGTCCTCGAAGAAGGCGATCGACAGGCCGTTCCCTGTCTCCGGGTCAACCAGGTGGTAGCCATCGAGGACCCCCGGCACGGACTTCACAGCGTCGATGACCCACTGACGGTCGTCCTGGGGCATCGGGCTCCACACGGCGACGCGAGCGAACATGGCAACCTCCCGGTCTAGGGCTTCTTCGTGGTTGATGTTGATCCATGACGGAACTCGACCACGTCGCCGTCGCGCATCACGTAGTCCTTGCCCTCGATGCGCGCCCTGCCGGCGGCGCGGGCCGCCGCCACCGAGCCCGTGGCTACCAGGTCGTCGTAGGACACCACTTCAGCCTTGATGAACCCCCGCTGGAAGTCGCTGTGGATCACCCCGGCCGCCTCCAGCGCGGTGGCGCCGATCGGGATCTCCCAGGCCCGCGCCTCCTTCGGCCCGTCGGTCAGGAATGTGGTCAGGCCGAGGGCATGGAACGCGGCCCTGACCAGCCGGGACAGGCCGGGCTCGCCCAGGCCGAGCCCGGCCGCCATCTCGGCCGCCTCGTCCTCGGGCAGCTCCGCCAGCTCCGCCTCGGTCTTCACGTCGAGGAAAATCGACTCCGCCGGCGCGACCAGCGCCGCGAGCTGGTCGCGCGCCACCTTGTTCTCCAGCCCGGCCGTGTCCATGTTGAACACGTATAGGAACGGCTTGGCCGTGAGCAGGTGCAGTTCGGCCAGGTCCGCCAGGTCGATGCCCGCCCCGGCCGCGCCGGCGAACAGCGTCTTCCCGTCATCGAGCAAGCGCTGGGCCCTGGCCGCGGCATCCGCCACGCGCATCCGTTGCGCATCCTTGGCGGATCTTGCCTCTTTGGTGAGCCGCGGCACAGCCCTGTCCAGCGTCTGCAAGTCGGCCAGGATCAGCTCGGTCGCGATCGTCTCGATGTCGCGCTCGGGTGAGACAGCGCCATCGACATGGCTCACGTCCGGGTCCGCGAACACCCGGACCACCTGGCAGATCGCGCCGGTCTCGCGGATATGGGACAGGAACTGGTTGCCCAGGCCCTGACCCTGGGACGCGCCGCGCACCAGGCCGGCGATGTCCACGAACCGGGCGGTGGCGGGGACCACCCGCGCGGAGCCGCACAGCCGGGCGAGCACCGCCAGGCGCGGATCCGGAATGCCGACGACGCCCACGTTTGGCTCGATGGTCGCGAACGGATAGTTCGACGCCAGCGCACGCGCCCTGGTCAGCGCGTTGAAAAGGGTGGACTTACCGACGTTCGGCAATCCGACGATGCCAATGGACAGGCTCACCCGGGCGAGTCTAATTGGGCTCCCGCCCCGCTCCGCGTGGCTACCGGCCAGTGTCACACCCGGCTGGGAAGATCGACATATGACAGTCATCTCGCTACTGGCTGTGCTCATCGGCATCGCCATCGGGGCGGTGCTCGGGTTTCTCTTCGCCCGCAGCCGGGAGGCGACCGCCGCCGCCGACCTGGCCGCCCAGGCGAGCGCGGCCGACGAGCGCGCTCGCGCGGCCCATGAGCGGGCCGCGCTGGTCGAGAGTCAGCTCGCCGAGCGGTTCCAGTCACTGTCGGCGCAGGCACTCGACGCCAGTACCCGGCGGTTCCTGGAAATGGCCGAGGGAAGGCTGGACGCCGCCAACGCGAAGGCGGCCGGCGAGCTGGAGACCCGCCGCGCGGCGGTCGAGAGCCTGGTCGGGCCGCTGAAGGAGACGCTCGCCCGGGTGGAGGGCCAGCTTCGGGACTCGGACGCGGAACGGGTGCGTTCGCACGCGGCCCTGGCCGAACAGGTCCACCTCGCGCGCCAGAGCTCGGAGCAGCTGAAAATCGAGACCCAGGCCCTGGTCACCGCCCTGCGCCGGCCGGAGGCCCGCGGCCGCTGGGGCGAGATGCAGTTGCGCCGCGTGGTGGAACTGGCCGGGATGAGCGCCCGCTGCGACTTCGAGGAGCAGGTGGGGGTGACCACGGACGACGGTGCGTTGCGCCCGGACATGGTGGTGCGGCTGGCGGGCGGCAAGAACATCGTCGTCGACTCCAAGGTCTCGCTCGCGGCATATCTGGAGGCCGCGGAGGCCACCGACGACTCTGTCCGCCAAACGAGACTGGGCGCGCATGCCCGTCACCTGCGCGAGCATGTGGACCGGCTGGCCGCCAAGGCTTACTGGGCCGCGCTCAGCCCGGCACCGGAGTTCGTGGTGCTGTTCATCCCGGGCGAGGCGTTTCTGGCTCCGGCCCTGGAGCGTGATCCTGACCTGCTCGAGCACGCGATGGCGCGCAAGGTGCACATCGCCACCCCGATAACGCTGGTCACCATGTTGCGGACCGCACAGTACGCCTGGCAGCAGGCGGCCCTGTCGGAGAACGCCCGGGCCGTGTTCGACGTCGGCCGGCAGCTTCACGACCGGCTGGCGGCCATGGGCAGGCATATGGACCGGCTCGGCAAGGCGCTGTCCAACGCGGTGGTCACCTACAACCAGACGGTCGGCTCGCTGGAGAGCAAGGTGCTGGTGAGTGCGCGCCGTTTGAGCCAGCTTGGGCTGGTCGACGCCGGGCTGGAGGCGCCGGGTCTCGTCGAGGACACGGCGCGGGCCCTGTCCGCCCCCGAGCTCACCGCCGAGGTCGCGGCCAAGTCGGGCACCGGGCCGGGCACGCCGGGGCCGGGCACGTCCCCGGATCCGGGCGAGCTGACCCGCGCCCGGTACCGTAACGAAACCGGGTAGCGGCGGCGGGGCGGACACGCGAGCCGACAGCGCCCGGATGAGCCGGTCGGCCGCGGGCGAGCAGCCCGGTAACGATGGGTCACGGATGAAAGGTCCAGCAGGCGATGACGGACGGCGGTGAGCCACCGGCCCGGGCGGACGAGCCTGCGCCCGGGGCAGGCGCGGTCCCGCAACGTGCCGGCCCGACGCTGAACCGGCTCGCCATCGCTGGGCATCTGGAGTACGACCGCGTGCTGTTCTTCAGCGACGCGGTCTTCGCCATCGCCATCACCCTGCTGGTGGTGGACCTCCGGGTGCCCGACGTAGTGCTCAACGCCGGTCACCAGCTTCATGCCGACAAGTACCGAATCCTCGGTTTCGCCATCAGCTTCCTGGTCATCGGGCTGTTCTGGATGGGCCATCACCGCTTGTTCCGGTACATCACGGCGCTGGACCGGCCGGTCATCTTTCTCAACCTTCTCTTTCTCGGCACGATCGCGTTCCTGCCCTACCCGACCGCGCTGCTTTTCGCGAGCACGACCAAGCAGGTAGCCGCCACGGTCTTCTACGCCGCTTGCGTGGCCGGCGCCGGCCTGGTGGAGCTGGCTATCTGGCTCTACGCTCTCCGGGCCGAACGCCTGGTCCCGGCCAGCGTCTCCCTCGCGTCGCGGCGCTATGTGACATCGCAGATCCTGCCGACCCCGGTGGTGTTCGGGCTGTCCATCCCGGTCGCGTTCGTCGCTCCGGGCGTGGCGCCGTTCACGTGGATACTGCTCGTGCCCATAGGCCGGTTGTTGCCCCGCATCATGCGGGCTAAGGAGACCCCCAAGCCGGATATCTGACCGCGCCGCGCCGTACGTCCCCGGGTGGCTTGGCCGAAACGCCGATCTCAATGGGCGGTAACGGATGGGCGGCGCGAGAGAATCCCAGGAGGCGACACCAGGGCGAGGGGGGCACGGATGTCCGGGCAGATGCAGCAGGGCACTCCCCAGATCCGCCTCACCGGGCGCGGAGCCGTCGTGGTCATGCTGGTCGTGTTCGCACTGGGCCTGACCGCAGCCGCCTGGCTGGGATCGCCGGTGCTGGCAGGCGCCTTCTTCATCGCTGGCAGCGCAGCCGCTGTCTTCTTGGTCAGGCAGCGCGACCTGCTGATGGCGACGATCACTCCGCCGCTGGTGTTCGGCATCGAGCTGGTCGGGGTGAAGGCGGGAACCGCTACCGGGAACATGGCGCTGTCCATCGCCGAGGGGGCGGCGATCACGCTGGCGGGGGTGGCACCGTGGCTGTTCGCCGGAACGGCGCTGAGCCTGATCATCGCCTGGCAACGCGGGCTGCGCGGGTGCGCCCGTGAGCTGCGAGAGGACCTGCGGTCCGCCGGCCACGGACCCGGCCTCCTGGCCGGCTCAAGCTCCGGCCCGGACGCCCAGGACGCCCAGCCGGACGCCCAGGAGGAGCCGTCCGCTCCCATGGCCCCGCCCGGCAGCCCGCAATCCGGCCCGGCGGCATAGCCGCGCGGCCATCCCGCCTAGCGCCCGGACCTGCCCTGCCGCAGTTCGTGCGGGAGCGCGAAGACCATCTGTTCCTCTACCGCCTCGACCTCTTCGACGTGGTCGAAACCGCTCTCGGCGAGATGCTCAAGCACTCCAGCGACCAGATTCTCCGGCGCCGATGCGCCGCTGCTCACCCCGACCGTGCTCACGCCCTCCAGCCAGGCCGACTCGATCGACTCCGCGTCATCGACCAGGTAGGCGGCGCCAGCGCCAGCGTCGACCGCCACCTCCACCAGCCGCACCGAATTGGAGGAGTTGCGCGAGCCGACCACGATGACCACATCCGACTCGGCCGCGATCCGCTTCACGGCCGCCTGCCGGTTCTGGGTGGCATAGCAGATGTCGTCGCTGGGCGGGTCGGCCAGCGTCGGGAACCGCTCCCGCAGCGCGCCGACGGTCTCGATGGTCTCGTCGACCGACAACGTGGTCTGTGACAGCCAGACGACCTTGGCGGGGTCGCGCACCTGCACCCTGGCGTTATCCCCGGGTCCGTCCACCAGCTGGATGTGCGACGGTGCCTCGCCGGTCGTGCCGACAACCTCCTCGTGACCCTCATGGCCGATGAGCAGGATGTCGTATCCCTGGGCGGCGAACCGCCGCGCCTCGCTGTGCACCTTGGTGACCAGCGGGCAGGTTGCGTCGATGGCGTGCAGGTTGCGCGCCGTAGCATCGGCTCGCACCTCCGGCGCCACCCCGTGCGCTGAGAAGACGACCACGCCGCCCTCGGGGACGTCTGCCACCTCGTCCACGAACACGGCACCGCGCTGCTCCAGCGCCGCCACGACATGCTTGTTGTGCACGATCTGCTTGCGCACGTAGATCGGGGCGCCGTAACGCTCCAGCGCTACCTCGACGGTTTGCACGGCACGATCGACCCCGGCGCAGTAGCCCCGGGGCTTGGCGAGCAGCACACGTCGCATTGGCACAGGCATGCTTCTCATGGTAGGTGAGCCACCTGCTGGACAAACCCGGCACGGTGGCAGGCCGGTTCGGTGGCAGACTGGCGCCGTGACCCGCACCTGGCCGCACGGCGGCCATCCACCATTCGCACCCGCCGTGCCTGCTGCCGCAGACGGCATGCCCTGGGCAAGAATGAAGGCGGGCGCAACGCGGCACCGGCCGCTCACGCGCTCCACGCCTGGGGATGCAGGAACGGCGCGATGGCATGCCCAGACACGCATGTAGGGAGATCACGAAATGCCCATCCCGCAGGTCACCGACCGCATCAAAGAGGCTCCGGCCGTGGTGCTGCGCGCGGTTTTCGCCGGCATCGGCCAGGTACTGATGGCCGTCGACAAGATCCGGGCCCAGATGGAGCAAGCCACGTCGCCGGCTGAGGCTGACCAGAAGTCGCCGGCTGAGGCTGACCAGAAAGCGCCCGGCGCCGCACAGCCACCCGGACGGCCGGACGAGACCGGCAACGTCACGGTGCTCCGGGAGCGTACGACGACCCCGAGCACCACTGTCCCGCGCCCGGCCGCAGCGCCCGCCGACGCCGCGGGTGCCCGGACGGCAGCCGCCGCGCCGAAGTCGGCCACCGCTCCGAAGCCGGCCACCACGCCCAAGCCGGCCACCACGCCCAAGCCGACCACCGCTCCGAAGGCGGCCGCCGCGAAGCCGACCGCCACGCCCGGGCAGGCTGCGCCCGGGGCTGGGCCAGCCACTCCTGCCCCGGCGAAACCAGCGCCGTCGGCCCCGGCCGCTGCCCTGGCTGAGCCGATTCCGGGCTATGCCGACCTCTCGATCGCCTCGCTCCGCGCCCGGCTCCGAGGGCTGGACGCCGACGGTGTGCGCGCCCTGCTCGCCTACGAGAAGGCGACCGCGCACCGGGACGACGTGATCACCATGTTCGAGCGACGCCTTTCCAAGATCGAGGACCAGGCGGGCTGACGCCGGCCGCCTCCCGCTGCCATGCCACTGGAGACCACCGCAGAATCGCCGGTCCCCGTCCGCACCGTGCTGCGGCTGGCCGGAGAGTGGGTCAGCCGCCTGGGGCGGATCTGGGTGGAGGGTCAGATCGCCGAGCTGACCAGGCGCGGCGGGACCGCCTTCTTGACACTGCGCGATCCGGTGGCGGCCGTCTCGGTGCGGGTGATCTGTGCCTGGGCCGTACTCGACGCCGCGGATCCGTCGCCCGCCGAGGGCGCCCGCGTGGTGGTGTGGGCCAAGCCTGACCTCAACACGGCCCGGGGCTCGTTCTCCCTGACCGGGATCGAGATCCGTGCCGTGGGCATCGGTGAATTGCTGGCCCGGCTCGACCGGCTCCGCCGGTCACTGGCCGCGGAGGGCCTGTTCGCGCCCGAGCGCAAACGGCCGCTGCCCTTCCTGCCCGCCACCATCGGCCTGATCTGCGGACGCGACAGCGCGGCCGAGCGGGACGTGCTGCGCAACGCGGCGATGCGCTGGCCAGCCGTCAGGTTCCAGGTGGAGGAGGTCGCCGTCCAGGGCCCGTACGCCGTCACCGAGGTGACCGGCGCGCTGCGCCGCCTCGACGCGGACCGGGCCGTGCAGGTGATCGTCATCGCCAGGGGCGGCGGCTCGGTCGAGGATCTGCTGCCGTTCTCCGATGAGACCCTGATCCGGGCCGTGGCTGCGTGCCAGACGCCGGTGGTGAGCGCGATCGGCCACGAGCAGGACAACCCGCTGCTCGATCTCGTCGCCGATGTCCGCGCTTCCACGCCCACCGATGCTGCCCGGCGCGTGGTGCCGGACGTGGCGGAGCAGCTGGCGCTCGTCACCCAGCACCGGGCACGCGCGCGGCGCGCGCTGGCGGGCCAGCTGGACCGCGAATGGTCCTGGCTGACGGACATACGTTCCCGTCCCGTGCTGTCGGATCCGCTGCGGGAGATCGACCGTCGGGAGGAGTCCGTCACCGCCCTGGCTGAACGAGCCCGGCGCTGCTTCGCCGCCGGGCTTCAGCGTGCGTCCGACGACGTGGGCCATCTCAGCGGCCGCCTGCTCGCGCTGTCCCCCGCGGCCACCCTCCGCCGCGGCTACGCGATCGTGCAGTCACGCGACGGGCGAGTGGTACGGCGTGCAGCCGAGGTAACCGCAGGTGAAAGGCTAATGGTCAGATTCGCTGAAGATCAGCTCACGGTAACGGCTGACGGGGCGGCGAACCCCACCACGGGGGCCTAGCGTGGACCTCCGGGCTTGGCGGCTGACCCGGCATGGCGGCCCGGCGGGCTGCCTGGGGGCCGGCTAGGTTGGCGCCGTGACCGCCCAGTCGCGCCAACCCGAGCGCCGCAGCGGCCCGGTGCGCAGCCAGCCGGCCTCCAGGCAGCCCGCCGGTGGCCAGAACGCCAGTGGTCAGCCCGGTGGCGACCAGGCCGGTGGGGGCGCGCCCGCCGCCGAGATGCCCTACGAGCAGGCGCGCGACGAACTCATCGAGGTGGTCCGGCGGCTGGAGAGTGGAGGGCTCACCCTGGAGGAGTCGCTCAAGCTCTGGGAACGCGGCGAGCACCTCGCCGCCATCTGCCTGCAATGGCTGGAGGGCGCCCGGGCGCGGCTCGCCGCCGCCCTGCCCGAACAGGCCGATCCCGGCGACTCCGCCGCGCCGTTCTAGGCCACGGCGGACGGCCCGCTCGCACGGCGGCGTGCGGTCCGGGGACGCAGCCGGCCCCCCGGAGCCGCTACGTAGGATCGCATCACGGCCCCGAGGAAAGGCGTCCGCCATGTCCGATGACCAGACAGCCGCTGTGACAGGCCAGCCGAACCCGCCTATCACCGCCGAACCGGAACGCCAGGCGCCCGACCGGAACCTGGCGCTCGAACTGGCCCGGGTGACCGAGGCCGGCGCGATGGCCGCGGGCCGCTGGGTCGGCCGGGGCGACAAGAACGGCGCCGACGGCGCGGCCGTTGAGGCAATGCGCGCGCTCATCAACACGGTATCGATGCGGGGCGTGGTCGTCATCGGCGAGGGCGAGAAGGATCAAGCCCCCATGCTGTACAACGGCGAGCAGGTCGGGGACGGCACCGGCCCGGAGTGCGACGTCGCGGTGGACCCGATCGACGGCACCCGCCTGACGGCCAACGGCATGCCGAACGCGATTTCGGTGCTGGCCGTCAGCGCCCGCGGGTCGATGTATGACCCGTCGGCCGTCTTCTACATGTCCAAGCTGGTCACCGGCGCTGCCGCCGCCGATGTGGTGGACCTTGAAGCACCGGCGGCGCACAACGTCAGCGCCGTGGCCAAGGCCAAGAGCTGCTCGCCGCAGGACGTCACCGTGGTTATCCTCGACCGCCCCAGGCACGAGCAGCTCATTTCCGAGGTGCGGGCCGCAGGTGCGCGGATCAAGCTCATCACTGACGGGGACGTCGCCGGCGCCATCATGGCGGCACGGGAAGGCACCGGGGTGGACCTCCTGCTCGGTATCGGCGGCACCCCGGAGGGCATCATCGCCGCCTGCGCCGTCAAGTGCCTGGGCGGGATCATCCAGGGCAGGCTCGCCCCTCGTGACAACGATGAACGCGACCGGGCGATCGCGGCCGGCCACGACCTCCAGCGAGTACTCACGACCGACGACCTGGTCGCATCCGAGGACGCCTTCTTCGCGGCCACCGGCATCACTGACGGGGAGCTGGTGGCCGGGGTGCGCTACCGGGCCGGCGGCGCGGCGACCCAGTCGCTGGTCATGCGCGCACGCTCGGGAACCACCCGCACTATCACCAGCGAGCACCAGCTCTGGAAGCTGCGCGCCTACAGTGCGTTCGACTTCGACAATCCCTGCTGAACGGGGCTTCGCGGGCGCCAGCAGTCGAGGCGCCGGTTCCCGGCAAGTGGTGCCCGGCGGGCCACGCCGTCCGCGTGGCGGCATAAGGTACGGTCCGTTATCGTCCCGGTGCCATTCCTGCCCGGGAACCCGGCAGGAGCCCGTGGTTCCGATCCCCGACGGCGGTGATTCGTGGTTGCGGACCTGATCCGCGCACTGCTGGCGGCGCTGGCCGCTGGCGTGGCACCCGGCTATTTCTGGGCGGCCGTGCTGCGCCCGGCGAGCGGGCTGGCCGAGCGGCTGACCTACTCGGCAGCGCTCTCGATGGCGTCGGTGCCCGCGATCGCGGTTTTGCTCGCCCGGGCCAGCGGCACGGGAGTCACGCTCTGGGTGGCGCTCGTTGCGGTGGGGATCGTCTTCGTCACCGGCGTGCTCGCCTTCCTGGTGAAGGGCGTGGCCCGGGGCGACGGGGGGCCGCTGCTGTCCGCGCCGGGCGTGGTGCGGGATCCACGCGTTCTACTGCTGATCGCCGGCCTGTTCGTGCTGGCGCTCGCCACGATGCTGCACCTGCCGGCGCCAGGTTGGCTGCTGCTGGTGATCGCCGCCGGGCTGGTCCTGGCGGGCGCGCTCGCCGCCAGGTCTGCCCCGGTCACCGGCCCGGCCGGAAACTCCCCCGCATCCGGCACCGCCTCAGCCGCCACACCGGGCGGCGCCGGGAGCGCACCGCCCGGCGGCGCGCGGGCCGGCGGCGCACGGGCCGGGACCGGGCCGGGCGGCACGGGCGGGCCCGCAGGTCCCGTACCGGCTGCCGCGAGAACCCTGGTCGCGCCCGCCGGGTCCGCTGCCTCCGCTGAGCGGGCTGGCCTGCCCGGACCCGAATCCGCTGCCCGGCCGGCCCGGCCTGGCCTGCGTGACGCTGCCCTCGCCGTCGTGCTCGCACTCACCGCCTACCGCGCCTACTCCGGCGTGGTCAGCCACGACTGGCCGTTCCTGCGCGGCAGTGACCAGTTCTCGCACGCAGTAATGGCCGAGCAGATGCTCACGCACGGCTCGTACGGCAGTTACCTCATCTACCCGCCGGGCTTCCCCGCGCTCACGGCCGTCATCTGCCGGTTCTGTGGGCTGACCCCGCTGGAGCTGTTCCCGGTCCTCGCGCCCACCCTGCTGGTGCTGTGCGCTGCCGCCGCCTATACCCTCGCCAGCGGTCTGTGGGGCTGGCCCTATGGCATCGCGGCGGCGGGGCTGAACGGTCTCGTCCTCAGTGGCGCCTACGCCGGGTTCGCCCAGGGCCGCTATCCCGATCTGGTCGCCGCCTTCTTCCTGCTCGTCATGGTGGCCGCCGCGCTGATCACCCTTTACCAGTCACCGACGCTGCGGTCCGGTGTGCTGGTGACCGTGGTCGCAGCGTCGGTGGTGCTCTATCACTCGGTCGCCACCTTGTATGCGGCGGTGCTGCTAGCGCTGGTCGCGGTCACCGCGCTGCCGTACCTGTACTACCGGCGCGAGCGCCGTGCGGCGCGGGTCCTGCTGTTCACGCTGGGTGCGGCGGCGATACTCGCGGTCTGCTGTGCCGCCCTCACCTACAACCTGGCCGGGCTGATCGCTGGCCACTCCTCCACCTCGACCGCGGTGTCCATCACCGTTGGCAGCCAGCCGACCCCGGCCCCACGGCACCTGCTGGCGGAGTTGGGCCCCGGGCTCGTCTGGCTCGGGCTGTTCGGCGCGGGCGCGCTCGTCGTGGGCATCCGCTATCTCGCGCGGCCCACGCAGGTGGCCGCCGCGGTCACAGTGCTGCTGTGGTGCGCGGCGATGTATGTGGGCAGCCGGACCGAGGCGGACGGCTTCCCGCAGCGGTTCGAGCGCGACCTCGGCGCACCGCTGGCGGTGGTCGCGGCGTTCGGCCTGGTGCTCGCCGCGCGCGCGCTGCTGGCCCAGCGGCCAGCGGCCCAGACCGTCCTGACAGTGTCGGCCGCAACAGCAGCCGTTGCCGTCGGCACCGTCGTGGCCGTCCAGGCCGCCCGCGGCCTGACGGCCAGCGGCCGGCCGTCGGGGGAGGTGCTCACGCACCGGGTCGCGGCGGCGGGGCGGTGGCTCGGGCAGCACAACACGGGCGGCAACGTCATCTCGACGCCGTACATGAACCCCGGCATCACCAACCGCGCGGTCCTGGCCATGGGCGGCTATACGGGGCTCCAGTCCTACGGCGCCTTCCGGATCGCCCATCCACGCTCGCTGCCGCCAGACGGCCGCCAGCCCTTGCTCGACTCGCGGCAGGTCCTGCTCCACCCCGGAAGCTGCCGGTCCGCTGGCATCCTGATTCGCGACGATGTCCGTTATGTCGCGCTCTATCGGTTCGGGCAGGGTGCGGACCTCGCAGGTTTTGCCGCCGACCCCAGCCGGTACCGCCCGGTCTTCCAGAACGCCTCGGTCATCATCTACGCGGCCGCTCACACTCCCTGCAAGCCCGGCTGAGGGTCAGCGGCTACGCCGACGGGACCAGCCCAGCCAGCGGCCGACCGGGCGTGGCTTGTGTACCCGCACCCGCCCGGCCACGGTAAACGCACGCACCTCGACCACTGGTGAGCCGGGCGCGCCCGCCGCGACGGGGCGAGGCTCTAGGTCCGATCCGGCTCTGCCCGGCTGGCGCGCGCCCACGACGGACACCTGGACGCCCTCGGGTACGAGCAGGTGCAACTGCCCGCCGATCAAGGTGGCGTGAACGATGGTGTGCAGCCCCTGCAGCAGCGCCTCACGCAGGTCGAGCACGATGTGGCCGCCGACAGCGGTGACCACCAGCCGGTCCGGCATCACCCAGCGCCCCTCCCGCCGCTGGGTCGTGAAGAACGCGGCGACCGAGCGGGTCCCGTCCAGCCGCAGCGGCTGCGCCGACGGCGCGGCCAGGTCCTCGGTCAGCCTGGCAAGCTCACCCAGGGTGCGGGCACGGTAGGCACGGTGCACCCGTTCGGTGTGCTCATCGAGGGTGAGCCGCCCGTCGGCCGCAGCCTCCGCGAGGACGGCCACCACGCGTTCGCGGTCGGCATCGGACGCGCGCAGGTCGCGAGGCTGTGGCCGAGACATCACCTCAAGAAAATATCCGGCCTTGACCAGGCCCGTCACCATTGCCGGCGCTCCGTTGTCACGGTGGCCGCGAGCCAGCCAGGCACCACGGGCATCGCCATCTCACGGCCCAGCGCATTCCGGCACGCTGGGCCCAGACTCGGGGTGGCCCTCGCAGGCGGAACGCGGGAGCGGCGAAGGGCCGGGGCGCCGGTGGGTCATGTGGCCAAGTGAGCCCGGCCCAGAGCGGCCGGGAGCGGCCGGGAGTGCCAGCGACCAGCGAGAATCCGGGACCCGCATAGGGCGGCACCGACGGGCGGGAGCGGGGCGCACGAGCATTGTGCAGCAGCCCAGTTCCTCTGTTAGTTTGCTGATAACAAGTATCAACGCGGGCGATGGGAAGACTGCCAGGTGGGCGACTCGGCTAACGGAACCGGCGGCGGAACTGTTAGGAGCGGCACCAGGGCCGGCGCCGACGGAACGGGCACCCGCCAGCCGACGGTCCCCGGCCGACTGCACGGCACTCACTACAAGTGGCTCGCGCTGTCCAACACCACAATTGGCATCCTGTCCGCGACGGTCAACGGGTCCATAGTGATCATCTCGCTGCCGGCGATCTTCCGCGGCATTCACCTCAACCCGCTGACCCCGGGCAACATCAGCTATCTGCTCTGGATGCTGATGGGGTACCTGCTGGTCTCCGCCGTCCTGGTGGTGACCCTGGGACGGCTGGGCGACATGTACGGCCGTGTCCGCATGTACAACCTGGGCTTCGCCATCTTCGGGCTCGCAGCGGTCGCGCTTCCGTTCGACCCGTTCACCGGCCCCAGCGGCGCGCTGTGGCTGATCATCTGGCGGGTGGTGCAGGCCGTCGGCGGCTCCATGCTGATGGCAAACTCCCCCGCGATCCTCACCGACGCGTTCCCGCCCGACCAGCGCGGCACCGCCATGGGGATCAATCAGGTGGCCGGCATCTCTGGGTCCTTCATCGGGCTGATACTGGGCGGCGTGCTCGCCGCGGTGGACTGGCGGCTGGTCTTCCTGGTGTCGGTGCCGATCGGGATCGGCGGCACGATCTGGTCGTATCTGAGCCTGCGGGAGATCGGGGTCCGGACCAGGGCCAGGATCGACTGGCTGGGAAACATCACGTTCGCGCTCGGCCTGGTCGGCATCCTGGCCGGCATCACCTACGGCATCCAGCCCTACGGCGGGCACACGATGGGCTGGACCAGTCCACTGGTGCTGAGCGGCCTTCTCGGCGGGGCCGCGCTGCTGGTCGCGTTCTGCTTCATCGAACTGCGGATCAGCCAGCCCATGTTCGACCTGCACCTGCTGCGCATCCGCGCGTTCGCCGCAGGCAGCCTGGCCACCCTGCTGGCGTCCATCGCCCGCGGCGGGCTGCAATTCATGCTGATCCTCTGGCTGCAGGGCATCTGGCTGGTACTGCACGGCTACAACTACACCGACACCCCGCTCTGGTCGGGTATCTACCTGCTGCCGCTAACGTTTGGCTTCGTCGCCTCCGGACCGGTATCCGGGTGGCTGTCCGACAAACACGGCGCCCGCGCCTTCGCTTCCGGTGGGCTGCTGGTGTCGGCGGCCGCGTTCGGCGGGCTGCTGCTCGTGCCGACCAACTTCCACTACCTGATCTTCGGGCTGCTCATCTTCCTGGCCGGCGCTGGGATGGGCCTGTTCTCCGCGCCGAACGCGGCGGCCATCATGAACAGCGTCCCGCGGCATCAGCGCGGCGCCGCCTCCGGCATGCTCGCCACCTTCCAGAACTCCGGGTTCGTCCTGTCGATCGGCGTGTTCTTCTCGCTCATGATCGCGGGGCTGGCCTCCACGCTGCCGACCACCCTGACCCACGGGCTAACCGCCCAGGGAGTGCCCGCACCGATCGCGCACCAGATCGGCGGCCTGCCGCCGGTGGGCAGCCTGTTCGCCGCGTTCCTCGGGTACAACCCGGTGAAGACCCTGCTGGGCCCGACCGGGGTGCTGGCACACCTGCCCCCGAGCCACGTCGCCACCCTGACCGGGAAGCGGTTCTTTCCCGAGCTGATCTCTCAGCCGTTCCACCACGGCCTGGTCATCGTGTTCACCACGGCTATGGCGCTGCTGGCGCTCGCCGCCGGCGTTTCGGCGCTGCGTGGCGCCCGCTTCGTGCACGAGGAGCAGGCGGCGAGCCCGGAGTCCGGCGGCACTGCCGCCGCCGCGCTGGAGAGCACCGGCCGTTCCTGACCGGCGCCCCCATGTTCTGACCGGCAATAAGCCCTGGCCGGTTCGGACCGGCAACCAGACCCTGGCCCCGCTCTGACCGGCGCCCAGACCTGGCTGGTCTGACCAGCAGCCAGAACCTTGCCGTTTCGGACCGGCAGCCAGACCTGGCCGTTTCGGACCAGCGGCCACACCTGCGCGGAGCGCATCCCGGCTGGCGCAGCGGTACCCGGCACGCGATGCCGGTCCGCCGTATATAGTTAGCTCTGTGAAGGATCTTTCTGCACAGGCACCGCCGACCTCAGCAAACCGGGAGGCGGCGGACCTGCTAGCGGCGATCAGCGCGGTCCGGCGGACGGCACGGCAGACGGTACGCAAGGCCTGGCGGCATGAGCCGTTGCCGCCAGCGCAGGGTGAACTACTGCGGCTGGTTGCGGACCGGCCGGGAATCAGGGTCGCCGAGGCCGCCGTGGAATTGCGGCTGGCACCCAACACGGTCAGCACCCTGGTGGGGCGCCTGTCCGACCAGGGCCTGCTCGCCCGGGAACGGGCCGTGGCCGACGCCCGTTTGGTCCGCCTCAGCGTTACCCGCAAGGCGCGGCAGCGGATAGCGGACTGGCGCGACCTGCGGGCCGACCTGGCGCAGCAGGCGATCGCCCAACTAGCGCCGGAGGACAGACGGGCACTGTCGCAGGCGGTGCCGGCACTGCTGCGGCTGGCCGAGCGGCTGGCGCTGTCGTGATGTCGCGTCCCCACAGGGCGGCCCAGTCCCCCAGCGCGGGCCAATCCCCCAGCCCGGCCCAATCCCCCAGCGCGGGCCAGTCCCCCAGTACGGCGCAGTCCCGCGGTGCGATGCAGTCCGATAGGACGGACCAGCCTCGCAGCGCACCCGCCCCCGCCCTTGACGCCGTCCGGTGCGCCGGCCTCCGCTACCGTTTCGGAGCCCACGTCGCCGTGGACCAGGTTGACCTGCTGATCGCGCCCGGCGAAACGTTCGGCCTGCTCGGCCCGAACGGAGCCGGCAAGACGACCACGATCCGGATGCTGACCACGCTGCTGAAGCCCGATGAGGGAACGGTCACCGTGTTCGGGGTCGACGCCGTCGCCCACCCGATGCGGGTCCGCCGGCTGATCGGGTACGTCCCGCAGTTGCTGTCGGCCGACGCCTCGCTTACCGGGTGGGAGAACGTGGAACTGTTCGCTCGGCTGTTCGACGTCCCCCGCCGGGTGCGCAGGCGGCGGGTGGCTGAGGCCCTGTTGGCGATGGGCCTCGCCGAGGCGGCCCAGCGGCTGGTGAAGACCTACTCCGGTGGAATGATCCGGCGGCTCGAGCTGGCCCAGGCGCTGGTCAACGCGCCCCGGCTGCTGGTGCTTGACGAGCCGACGGTGGGGCTGGACCCGATCGCGCGAGCCGACGTCTGGGAGTTCATCGCCGGGCTCCAGCGGTCCAGCCAAACGACCGTTCTCATGACCACCCACTACATGGAAGAGGCCGACCTGTACTGCGACCGGGTCGCGCTCATGCACCACGGCACCCTCCGCGCCACCGGCACCTCGGGTGAGCTGAAGGCCGGGCTGGGCGAGGGAGCAACGCTTGACGACGTGTTCCGCCATTACACCGGCAGGACGCTGGACGACGATTCCGAGCAGGGAGGCATCCGTGACGTCCGCCGTGCCCGGCGCACCGCCCGCCGCCTCGGCTGATCCACTTCAGCCCGGACGGCTGGGGCTCCCCGGCGACCCGCCCCTGGCCGGCCTCCGCCGCCTTGTCAGCCGGGTCGTCACCCTCTGCTGGATCGAGCTGCGCAAGATCCGCCACGACCGCACCGAGCTGTACACCCGCGCCATCCAGCCGGCGCTGTGGCTGCTGATCTTCGGCGAGACCTTCACCAGGATCCATGCCATCGCCGTGCCGAACGGGATTCCCTACCTGGACTTCCTGGCGCCGGGCATCCTCGCCCAGTCCACGCTGTTCATCGCCATCTTCTACGGGATCCAGATCATCTGGGAACGCGACGCCGGGGTGCTGGCCAAGCTGATGGTGACGCCCACGCCCAGGGTGGCACTCATCGCCGGCAAGGGGTTCGCGGCCGGAGTTCGATCCATCGTCCAGGCAGCGGTGATCGTGGTACTGTCCGCGGTGCTCGGGGTGGCAATGACCACCAACCCGCTGAATCTGCTCGGGGTTGCGGTCATCGTCGTGCTTGGGTCGGCGTTCTTCTCGTGCCTGTCGATGAGCATCGCCGGGGTGGCATTGTCGCGTGACCGGCTGATGGGCATCGGCCAGGCGATCACCATGCCGCTGTTCTTCAGCTCAAATGCGCTCTACCCGGAGCGGCTGCTGCCGGGCTGGCTGCAGGCGATCAGCAAGGTGAACCCGCTCTCCTACGAGGTGAGCGCCCTGCGGGGGTTGCTCATCGCCGTGCCGACCAACCTGGCGCTGGACGTCGGCGTGCTCACCGGCGCGACCGTCGCCGGCATCACCGTGGCCTCCCTGCTCCTCCCGCGCCTCGCACGCTGACCTTCCGTCGCCAGCCGCTCTTCCCCGGCGGCGCCCCGATCGTGACGTGGCCGAGCAGCCTCAGCTCACGATCGTGGGATTGGTGTTGCTAGAGGGACGGCAGTGCAGCTCCGGCTCATCCGCCCTCTTCGTGATCATGAGATTACTGCTGCTAGAACGATAGTGATCCCATGATCATGTCCCGGCCACCACTGTCCAACCGTCGTGATCACGACTTGAGTGCACACCCGACTACACCAACCCCGTGATCACGGAATCGGCGGGGGACGGCTGGAGCACCTGCGGTCGGCGGAGGTGCGGTTGGGATGCCAACAGGTCAGCGGGGGCGTGGTTGTGGGGCCTTCGGTTGGCGCCGCACCGCTGCAGCACCTGCGGCCGGTACGGCTGAGGCCGAGGCGGCTGCTGCCGGACCGGGCGCAGTAGGGGACGGAGCGTCCGCACCGCCGTGGACGCCGTAGCGAGCACGGACCGCGTTGCCGACCGGGCAGCCGCCCTCCGTGCCACGGCAGATGCCGGTGTCGCAGAGGCGGCACATCCAGCGCACAGCCCCTGGCCCCCGGATCAGTCCGGCCAGCATCTTGGACATGAGCCGGCGCAGCGTCTCCCGCTCCGCGGGCGACAGGCCGTCGAGCGCGCCAAGGAGCACTCCCGTCCGGGCCACAGCCACCCGCTCCGCGGCCGTACGGCCGGCCTCGGTGAGCGACACCGAGGTGGAACGGCCATCGCCCCCCGGGCCGCGCTGGACGTACCCCAGCTCCGCCAGCCGGTCGACCAGCCGCACCGTGCCCGACGACGTGAGCCCGAGCACCTGGCGCAGCAGATCCACGGTCGGCCGGTCGAGGAAGTGCAGCAGCGCCGAGAGGGTGGCAGCCGCCGACTCCGGCCGTCCGCCCGCCTCGGCCCTCACGTCCGCCATCCGGTCGGCGATCACCAGGGAGAGGGCGCCGAGCAGGTTCGCCGCCTGGTCCAGTCCCCCGCCCGGCGCCTCAGCCGAGCTTGTAGTCAAGGCTGTACGTGCCGCCGGGCTGCCCGGCCGCCGCCACGGAGGTACCGGACCCCTCCAGCCCGGCCAGGTCGCCGCCGCCCGAGCCCGGGATGATCCGCCAGGTGGAACGCGCCTCGCCGCCGTTGTAGCCGCCGTCGGCGATCATGACGCAGGTGCCGGACCGCCCGGCGATCTGGCCGGTGAACCGCTGCAGACCGGTGTACTCGGCCGTGCCGTCCTCGCGGTAGTACATGAGGGTGTCCGAGACCAGGTCACCCGCGAGATCGCCGCTGAGCTGGAATCCCATCCTGGCTTTGGTGAGCTTCTCCTCCTGGCCGGTCAGGTCCTGGTAGGTGTCCTCCTCCCAGGATGCGACCGTGAACGTGCCTTCAGCGTGAGCCGTCATGGATCCTCCTCTGCGGGCTGGGCCTCCCGCCGGGCCGACGGAGATCGCCCTGCACCGCAACTAATGTGTGAGTCACACACTAATTATCCGGGAATCGCTGTGGTAAACATGGCTCGGGATCAACCGGTGGAATCCGGCATGGCTGGACAGACGCCGAATCCCGGCGTCCCTGGACAGACGCCGAATCCCGGCGTGGCTGGACAGATCCAGGCAGGATCAGGCGGGTGCGCCCGGCCCGGCCAGGCAGGCAGAGCTGGGTCTATCAGGCCTGGTCAGCACCGCTGATGTCCCCAGCGAGCGCTGCCCGGAGCAGGTTCTCGGCCGCGTCGGAGGCCGCGCGGGCGGTGATCGCATGAGTGTGGGCTCGGTCGAGCTCGCCGAGGCCCACGCAGTCGAACGCAACCCGGGCGTCATGTGCCGCAAGCTCCAGCTGCCTGGCCGCCTCGCCGAGATCAACCCGGCGCGGGCCAGCGTCCTGGCTGCTGACCATGTCCCCACCCTTCATCACGGGCTCCATTGATCCCGGCAAGATACCCCGCCGCCGCACCCTTATGCGACGGATGCCGCCAGGCGCCCGCATGGCGCCGCGCGGCCCGCGGCGGCCCGTGACCAGCCACTACGATGAGAGCGTCTCAGTCACCCGCATCGCCCGCCAAGGAATCGCTCACCATGCCAGAGTTCGCGTACACCGACCTGCTGCCCGTCGGTCCGGACACCACGCAGTACCGCCTGCTCACGGCGGATGGGGTCAGGACACGCGAGGCGTTCGGCCGGAAATTCCTCGAGGTCGGCCCCGGGACGCTGACCCTGCTCGCGCGCGAGGGCATGCGGGACATCGCCCATCTGCTGAGGCCCGGTCACCTCCGCCAGCTACGGGCGATTGTGGACGACCCGCAGGCCTCACCCAACGACCGGTTCGTCGCCCGCGACCTGCTGACCAACGCGTGCATCGCGGCTGGCGGAGTGCTGCCGATGTGCCAGGACACCGGCACCGCGATCATCATGGGCAAGCGCGGCGGCGAGGTTCTCACCGACGGCCGCGACGAAGAGCACCTAGCCCGCGGCGTGTACGACGCCTACACCCAGCTCAACCTGCGGTACTCGCAGCTTGCGCCGCTGAACATGTGGGACGAGCGGAACACGGGCTCGAACCTGCCCGCCCAGATCGAGCTGTACGCGGCGCCGGGAGCGGAGTACAAGTTCCTGCTGATGGCCAAGGGCGGCGGGTCGGCAAACAAGTCCTTCCTGTACCAGCAGACCAAGGCGGTGCTGAACGAGGCGAGCATGGTCGCCTTCTTGACGGAGAAGATCGGCTCGCTGGGCACGGCCGCCTGCCCGCCGTACCATCTGGCGATCGTTGTCGGCGGCACCAGTGCCGAGTACGCGCTCAAGACCGCCAAGTACGCCTCGGCGCGCTACCTGGACACGCTGCCGGTCGAAGGCTCACCCACCGGCCACGGCTTCCGCGACCCGGACATGGAGCAGCTGGTGCTGGAGATCACCCGCAAGATCGGCATCGGCGCGCAGTTCGGCGGCAAGCACTTCTGCCATGACGTGCGGGTCATCAGGCTGCCCAGGCACGGCGCGTCCTGCCCGGTCGCGATCGCCGTCTCCTGCTCGGCCGACCGCCAGGCGCTGGCCAAGATCACCGCCGACGGGGTGTTCCTGGAGGAGCTGGAAACCGACCCGGCGCAATACCTTCCGGACGTGGCCGCCGACGACCTCACCGGCGACGTGGTGCCGATCGACCTGAGCCGCCCGATGCACGAGATCCGGGCGGAACTCACCAAGCACCCGGTGGCGACGAGGCTCTCGCTGACCGGGCGGCTGGTGGTCGCGCGCGACATCGCGCACGCGAAAATCGCCGAACGCCTCGCGGCCGGTGAGCCGATGCCGCAATACCTGATCGATCACCCGGTGTATTACGCGGGGCCCGCCAAGACGCCAGAAGGATATGCTTCCGGGTCGTTTGGCCCTACGACCGCCGGGCGCATGGACTCCTACGTCGAGCAGTTCCAGGCTGCGGGTGGATCGCTGGTCATGCTGGCCAAGGGGAACCGCTCCCCCGCCGTTACCCTGGCATGCCAGAGATATGGCGGCTTCTACCTCGGCTCGGTAGGCGGGGCGGCTGCGCGGCTGGCGAAGGACTGCATCACCAAGGTCGAGGTACTCGAGTACCCCGAACTCGGGATGGAGGCGGTCTGGCAGATCGACGTGCGCGACTTCCCGGCGTTCATCATCGTGGACGACAAGGGAAACGACTTTTTCGCTGACCCCGCGGGCCCACTCCTCACCATAGGCAATCGGCCCTGAACCAAGATTTAGGGCAATGCTTGCTGCGTTGATATTGAGGTGACACTCGGCGGATTCTCATGCTTTTCTCATGAATCCAGGTGCCTGTTCAGTGTATGGTCCCGGCCATGCAGGCAGTTACCGGGCCGGGATACGTCGTCGATGGGCGCTATGAATTGCTGGACCGGATCGGCCAGGGTGCGATGGGCACCGTCTGGCGGGCCAGGGACCTGGTGCTCGCCCGCGACGTGGCGGTCAAGGAGGTGCGGCTGCCCGGCCTGATGTCCGACCGCGAGCGGACGATCCTGCGTGAGCGCACGCTGCGGGAGGCCAAGGTTTCGGCGAAGCTCAGCCACCCATGTGTGGTCACCGTCTATGACGTGGTCGAATCCGACGGCGCGCCATGGATTGTGATGGAACTGGTCGCCGCCCGGTCGCTTCAGCGGGTGCTGGCCAAAGACGGCCCCCTGCCGCCCCGGCAGGCCGCCGAAACCGGGGTGATGCTGCTCGGGGCGCTGGCCAGCGCCCATGCGGTGGGCATCGTGCACCGCGACGTCAAACCAGGCAACGTGCTCCTCACGCGCGGCGGCCGCGCGGTGCTGACCGATTTCGGGATCGCCGTCGTGGATGGCGACCCTGCGCTGACCCAGACGGGCATGGTCATGGGAACCCCCGGTTTCTGCGCCCCCGAACGCATCCGCGGAGAACCCGCCAGCCCGGCATCGGACCTCTGGTCGCTTGGCGCGACGCTCTGGGCGGCCGTGGAGGGGCGCGCGCCGTTCGATGGTCACGGCAGCCCGATGGCGATCCTGGCCAGCATCGTGCACTCGGACCCGCCGCCGGCCCGGTCGGCCGGGCCGCTGACTGCCGTGATCGGGGCGCTGCTGAGCAAGGACCCGGCCCAGCGGCCGGATGCGGCCTGCGCTAGCCGGATGCTCGCCGACGCGGCCGCCACCTCCAGAACCATGGCGGGTATCGGAGCCGGCCAGGGCTACGCAGGCGCCGCGCGGGGCTACGCAGGCGCCGCCCGGGGCTACGCAGGCGCCGCCCGGGGCTATGTGGGTGCCGGCCAGGGCTACCCGCGCGCCCGCCTTGGTTCAGACAGCGCGGACCCGGCGGGGGCGTCCGCCAGAACCGACCCGACCGGGTTCCCGGTCAGCGCGCCGACCGCGTCACCGGCAAGGCCGGGACCCGCGACCTTCCCCGTCGAGCCGGCGCTTGACGCGCCCCTGGCATGCCGGCCTCCCCTGCCGTTCGCCGACGGCACCGGTACCGCGCAGTTCCCGGCCGCCGCGCGCGCGGAGTTCTTCCGGCCAGGCACCGGGCCCACGCCGCTCCCCGCCGACCTGGGTGCCACACCCCCGCCTGCAAGCACCGATGCCACGCCCCCGTGGACAAGCACCGATGCCACGCCCTCGTGGACAAGCACCGGTGCCTCGCCCCTGCCGGCAAGCATGGGTATCGCGCCCCCGCGGGCAAGCATGGGTGCCACTCTCGTGCCGGCAAGCACCGGTGTGGCGCCGCTGCCGGCCGGCGCGGGCGCGGGCACCGGCGCGGCTGGCCGGTCAGGCACCCGCCCAAGGCCGGGGCGGAGGTCGCTGGCCCTGGGCCTTGCGGGTGCCGCGATCGTCGTGGCCGGGCTGGCCGCCGGGCTGATGTGGTCGCGGATGACGGGGCCAGCCGCCCATGGCGTGGCGGGCCGCCCGGCCCACGCGCGCGGCACCGGAGGCGCTCCCGTCGCCGCGGCCCCGCTGCCGGCGGGTGACCGCTGGTACACCCGGCCGGCGGTCCCGGCCGGGACGGCGCCCGGCTTCATGATGGCGGTGCCGGCCGGGTGGCAGGCGCGCCAGCAGGGGACGACCACTTACCTGCGGAACGCGGCGTCGGGTGGGATCATCAGCGTCTCCCGGCCACCGGTGGCCGTGAGCGGGCCGGTGCGGGAAGCCCGCGCGCTGGAGCGCGCGGCGCTCGGCAGGGGCTCGTTCGCCGGCTACCGCCGGATCGCTATCACGCCTTTCGTCCTCCGGGGGAAACTGGCCGGTGCCTGGCGGTTCACCTTCCGGGAGCCCGGCAAGGGCGCGATGGACGGGCTCGTCGTGATCACGCCGGGCAGCGCACCCGGCAACGGCCAGCCATATGAGCTCATGGCCACCGCCCCGGCGGCGTACTGGCCGCACACGAGGACCGTCTTCGCCGAAGCGCTCCGCACGTTCAGCCCCCGCGGGTAATCGGCCGCGCCGGCTTCGCGCCACTCCTGGTGGCGCGGACCCTGCCGTCAGGTCAGTACGAGCCAGCGGCCTTGCCAATGCGACCAGGCGGCACACGGAGAGCCATGGGTCGCCTTGATGCACCCGAGCCCTCAGCCGATCTGGGCGGGGAGGGTTCGTCTGCCGGCGCCCGCACTCGCCATCTTGGAACCGGGCAGCGCCTGCGGTATCCCATGGGCGCAGCCAGCAGCAGGTGTGGGAGGACCGACTGCTGGACGTGGCGGCCTGACCGGCGGCGAACGTTACCCCTGGGCGCCGCACACTGGCCAGGCGCCGAGCCCCCCAGCGGCGTACACCTTCTCGGCGACGGCGATCTGCGCTCCGCGGGACGCGAGGTCCGCGCGCGGTGCGTAGGTGAGGCCGCCGTACGCTTCCCAGGTTTGCTGGCTGAACTGGAGGCCGCCGTAGTAGCCGTTGCCGGTGTTGATCGACCAGTTGCCGCCGGATTCGCATTGCGCGATCGCGTCCCAGTTCACCGCCCCGGACGCGGGCGGCGGCTGCGGCGACTGGGATGGCGCTGAAGCGGCCGCAGTGGGCTGCTGCTGTGCCGCCTGCCTGGCGGCCGCACGTTCGGCGGCACGCTGGGCAGCCGCCGCCCGGCGTGCTGCCGCCCGGCGGGCGTCGGCCCTGCGGGCCTCCGCGCCCCGCTTGCGCAGGTCTATCTTGACGACGTGCGCCCGCACCTGCGCGAGCTGAAGGGCGGACTGGGTCAGACCGTAAGAGTCAACCGCCGTTCTGGCCGGCTGGGACGAGGCCACCCGGCTGGCCGACCCCTCCGTTGCCGCGGCGGCCACGCCTGAAGCCACCGCGACGATGGTGGCTGCCGCGGCGCCAGTTACTGCGAGGGAGATTCTGCGGGGTTTGCGATGCTTGGGCGGTTTCCGGTACAGGTTGCGATACAAGTTGTGTAGCGCGGGCACAAGGAACCTTTAATCGGGCGCAAAATATTGCGCTCGGTTATCACCCTTAGGCGCTGTCGGCCATCGGCAAACGCAAGGCCGGGCAGGGGCGGGTGGATGTGCCGCGGGTCAGGGCGACGCG
The DNA here is from genome assembly GCA_036005525.1 of Streptosporangiaceae bacterium. Taxonomy (GTDB): domain Bacteria; phylum Actinomycetota; class Actinomycetes; order Streptosporangiales; family Streptosporangiaceae; genus UBA9676. The sequence continues at coordinate 29,541 of DASYQM010000332.1, read as the reverse complement.
TTACACGAGGGCAACCATCGCACACGCCGGGTGCTTTCGTTCATCTACCATGCCTGAGTCAGCGCCCGGCAGGTGCTGGAATTGACCAGAATCACCGTATGACTAATCTCACATAGCGATTTTTGATATATGAACATATATTCGATTTGATCAGTTAACGTCTGCCTTCGTCATACTAATGAGCGACGGGCCCCACCTCGGACCTTACCAGAAGAGATAACGATCCACGCAGGAAGAAATACGTTGTGTGATTGATTTCCGGGGACCTGTCACCCCGGCCGGTGGCGCCTCAGTACCAGCCGTTCGCCTGCCAGAACGACCATGCGTTGCAGGGGGTCCCGTACTTCGACTGGATGTAGCCGAGGCCCCACTTGATCTGCGTCGCGGGATTGGTCTGCCAGTCGGCTCCGGCGGTGGCCATCTTCGACCCGGGCAGGGCTTGCGGTATGCCGTAGGCGCCGCTGGCATTCGCCGCGTTAACGCGCCAGCCGCTCTCCCGGGTCCAGATGCTGTCCAGGCAGCTGAACTGCGTATTTGGGTCGAAGCCGAACGACGACAACATGTTAAAGGCAATGGACTGGGCGGTACCGGGGTCTGGCGCCGCGACGCTGACCACCCCAACGGAGCCGCCACCGGTGGCCGCGCTGGCGGGGTCCGGCATGGCAACGACCTTCGGGACACCGATGAGGCGCGTCGTGTGGGCGGCGGCATCCATGACGATCATCTGCTGGCGCTGCTGTTCCAGCACCGCCATGGCACGGCTCCCCGGCAGCACCGCGGCGATCACGGCACCGGGCTCGGGCTGGGCGGCGCGCAGCACCAGATAGCCGGCGCCGGTTACCCCGGTGATCGCGACGATGGCCGCGGCCGTCAGCGGCAGCAGGAATCTTGGCCGACGTGACGTGCGCTTCCTGCCGGGGCTCCGCCTCCGGTGCTGTGACAAGGCAGTCCTTCCGTCGGCCGAGCACACCGGGCGGGACGCCGGTGTGCGGACCGCTGCGGGGCAGGGCAGCGCGCCGCGATGGCGGGGCCCATCGCGCGGGCCATTCCTTGGCTGCTCACCAGCCCGGATCGGCGGACTTTCCGGTCGCCGACGCCATCGGCGATACCTTGCCAGAAGGAGTCATGGGATTGGCTTGGTTCTGAGGAAAAAGCTGTGTCGCCAGCTACCCCAGTGCGGTAACGCAAATCACAAATGACCACACGCACGGTGACACTTACGAGGTGCCAAACGGGCTCAAGCTGTGATCACCGCTTTGAGGGCAGAGGAACGGCGACACGCCGCTACCCGATGCCGGTCGCCGGACCTGGCCGCGCCCCTTCCGGCGAAAGACCGGCAGCTTGTTCACCGGCGAGCTGCTGCAGCCATTGCTCGCTCGCGCTGGCGACGCGGGGCGGCACGCCGAGCTGGCGCAGCAGGTCGGTGGCGGCGGCCATCTCGTCGGCACGCCGTCGCGCGTGGCGCACGCTGCCGTGCTCAAGCCGGTCGACGGTCGCCGCTGACGCGCCCGCCAGTTCGTGGCCGATGTTCTCCCGTATCCAGTCCTCGCATCCGGCCGCCCGGGCCGCGCGAAGCGCTTCGGTGATGGCGGCGGCGAGTCCCTTGAAGAAGACGCTGCGCAGGAGCTTCCGTGCCGCGGCCGCGCCGGGTGGGCCGGGCAGCACCTCGACGGTGGCGCCGAGCCGGCCCAACGCGTGCGCGAATTCCCGGGCTCCCGGGCCGGACGCGAGCATGGGCGTACGCAGTCCGCTGCCCGGCACCGGCGACATCAGCGCGATGTCGGCGAACCGGATCCCGGCGCCGGCCGCTAGGCCGGCCAGATGAGCCTTGAGTCCCGAAGACGCGGTATTCATATCGGCGTAGATGGCGGCGGGGTCCACACCGGGCAGGGCGGCCGTCAGGGCTTCCTCGGCCTCGTGCGCGCACGTCAGCGCCAGCACGATGGCGGCTCCCCGGCAGGCGTCGGCGTCGCCGGAGCATTCGACGATGCCGGGCCCGGCCCGGACCCGGGGGTCGAACCCGCGCACGACGGCGCCGGCGGAGCACAGCCCGGCCGCGATTTCCGACCCGGCCTCGCCGAGGCCGAGCACGGCCACGACCGGCCGGCTGGAGCTCATCGCCGCATCGCCGCGGCCGGGAGCAGTGGGGCTGTCCCGGCCGTGCGGCGCCGGTTGCCGGCGCCGGACCGGGATCTCAGCTGGCCCGCACTTCCCTGCATGTTCACGCTCCGCCGCGTTGTGGGGTGTCCGGCATCCCGGCCAACAGTGTCAACTATCTCCCGCGCAGCAGGCGAGACAAACGGGCGGGTGCCGCGCCGCCGGGCGCCGCTACTTCAGCAGCTGGCGGGCCATGACTACGCGCTGGATCTGGTTGGTCCCCTCGTAGATCTGGGTGATCTTGGCGTCCCGCATCATCCGCTCGACCGGGTAGTCACTGACGTAGCCGTAGCCACCGAGCAGCTGCACCGCGTCGGTCGTGACCTCCATCGCCACATCCGACGCGAAGCACTTGCAGGCCGACGAGAAGAAGGTGAAATCGTCGCCGCGCTCCCCCGCCATGGCCCGCTCGGACCTGGCCGCCGCCGCATAGGTCAGCTGCCTGGCGGCCTCGACCTTCATGGCCGCGTCGGCCAGCATGAACTGCACTCCCTGGAACTCCGCGACAGCCTTCCCGAACTGCCGCCGCTCTTTCACGTAGCCGGTGGCATAGTCGAGCGCTCCCTGGGCGATGCCAAGCGCCTGGGCGGCGATCGTCACCCTGGTGTGGTCGAGGGTCGCCAGCGCGGTCCGGAACCCGGTCCCCTCCTCGCCGATCAGCCTGCCGGCCGGAATCACGCAGTTGTCGAAGTACAGCTCCCGGGTGGGCGAGCCCTTGATGCCGAGCTTGTGCTCGGGCGCACCGAACGAGAACCCGGGGTCCTCCTTCTCGATCACGAACGCGGAGATCCCGTCCGCACCGCGCGACGGATCCGTGGCCGCCATCACCGTGTAATACGCCGAGATCCCGGCGTTGGTGATCCACCGCTTGGTTCCGTTCAGCACATAGGTGTCGCCGTCGCGGACCGCCCGGGTCTTCATCGCCGCGGCGTCGGAACCGGCCTCAGGCTCGGACAGCGCATAGGAAAACATCGCCTCGCCGCGGGCCACCGGCGGCAGGTACGTGTGCCTCAGCTCCTCCGAGCCCGCCAGCAGGAGCGGCACCGTGCCGAGTTTGTTGACGGCCGGGATGAGGGAAGACGAGGCGCATGCCCGCGCGACCTCCTCGATGACGATCACCGTCGCGATCGCGTCCGCGCCCGCCCCACCGTAGGCCTCCGGGATGTGCACCGCGGTCAGTTCCGCCTTGGCCAGCGCCTCGTGCACATCCCAGGGGAACTCTCCGGACTGGTCCACCTCCGCCGCGCGCGGTGCGATCTTGTCGTCGGCCAGGGCCCGGACCGACGCGCGGAGCGCCTCGTGCTCCTCGGACAGGGCGAAGGCGGGAAAATCAGCGCTCATTCCTCGATGGTAGAACCGCGCGGTCCAGGGGATCCCACGGCAATCCGCAGCGGCCCCGGCACGGCCGTGCGCGTAGCCCTCGGCGCCGCGCCGGCCGTAGAGTTGCCAGGCCGGTCCCCGCTGCCGCCGAGATCGTTTATGTGCCAGCGATCGTGGGTAACGGTTGTCGCGGGCGCAGGCGCCGCTGGCTTGGTGGGCTGCCCGTGTGGCGGCAACGGCGCCGCCCACCGCTGGACGCGGCCCGTACCGTATGCCCCCAAGCTGGTGCGGGCCGCTCAGCCCCTTCCGGCCCGGGCGGCCGCGCCCGAGCACCCTACCGGGGTCCATCTCCGCGCAGGATCTCCGCGGCAGGCGTCGCCGCCAGGACGAGGACGGGCCGGCCTGGGGCCGGGCCCGGGAAGGCGGGCCCGGCCCCAGGGGATACGGAGCGGGGATTAGACGGACGCTACGCTGACCTGCCCGGCGACACCGGGCGTTTACCTGGCCTTTACCTGGCTCACATCAGCACGCTGCCCCAGCAAATCAGGGAGGGGCTCGACCAGCATTACCCGGGGAAGGAGTCGCGGTTTCGAGCAGCCGCACTGCCTCTCGATCATTGGCCAGCGTCCCTCTTGCGCCGAGCGGTCTCAGCCAGGCCCGCCGTCTGCCTGGCCGGGCCCGGCGGCACGGGCCCGCAGTGCGGCCCCCTTGGCCAGTGCCTGTTCCCGCAGGTCCTGCTGGAAACGCGTCATCCGGGCGCGCAGCGCGTCGTCGCCGGTGGCGAGGATCCGGACGGCGAGCAGGCCGGCGTTGCGCGCACCGCCCACCGCGACCGTCGCGACCGGGATCCCGGCGGGCATCGACACGATAGACAGCAGCGAATCGAGCCCATCCAGGTGCGCGAGCGGCACCGGCACGCCGATGACCGGCAGCGGGGTCACCGAGGCCAGCATGCCCGGCAGGTGAGCTGCGCCTCCTGCACCCGCGATGATCACCCGCAGGCCCCGGCCCGCCGCCGCCGACCCGTATTCGATCATCTCGTGCGGCATCCGGTGCGCGGACACCACGTCGGCCTCGTAGGGAACGCCGAACTCGGCCAGCACGGCGGCGGCCGCCTCCATCACGGGCCAGTCGGAATCGCTCCCCATGACCACGCCGACCAGGGCACTGCCGCTCATGGCCTCACTCCTTCCCCGCCGCCAGGTACCGCGCCGCCCGTCCCGCCCGCGCCCGCAGCTCCGCCACGTCGTCGCCGGTCACGGTCACGTGCCCGATCTTCCGCCCCGGGCGCACCGCCTTGCCGTACATGTGAATCTTCACGCCGGGATCGGCGGCCATCACATGCAGGTACCGCGCGTACACGCCGGAATCGGCGCCACCAAAAACATTGGCCATAACGACCTGCGGCGCGACCGCACCGGGGGCGCCGAGCGGCAGGTCGAGCACGGCCCGCAGGTGCTGCTCGAACTGCGACGTCGTGGCCCCCTCGATGGTCCAGTGCCCGCTGTTGTGCGGCCGCATGGCCGGCTCGTTGACCAGCAGCCCGCGCGGCGTCTCGAACAGCTCCACCGCGAGCAGCCCGGTGACATCCAGCTCAGCAGCGAGCTCGAGCGCCAGCCGGTGGGCCTCGCGGGACAGGCCGGCCGCGAGGCACGGCGCGGGGGCCAGCACCTCGTGGCAGATGCCGTCGCGCTGCACCGTCTGCACGACCGGGTAGGCGGCAGCCTGGCCGTGCGGGGACCTGGCAACCAGCACGGCCAGTTCCCGGTCGAAGTCGACCTGCTCCTCGGCGATCACCGCAACCCCGTGGCCGAGCACCTCCGCCGCGTCGTCCGGCGTCTCGCACACCCAGACCCCGCGGCCGTCATACCCTCCGCTCACCGCCTTGAGCACCACCGGCCAGCCCGCGTCCGCGGCGAACGCCGTCACGCCGTCCAGGCCGGACACCGGCGCGTAGCGGGGGCAGGGCACGCCGAGCTGGGCCAGCCGCTCCCGCATCGCCAGCTTGTCCTGGGTGTAGCGCAGCGCGGCCTCACCGGGGCGGACCGCCACCGCCCGCTCCAGCGCCGCCAGATGCTCGCCGGGAACGTGCTCGTGGTCGAACGTGACCACGTCGCAGTCCGCGGCGAACGCCAGCAGCTCGGGCAGGGATTTGTAGTTCCCGACCCGCACGTCGGCGCAGACCTGCGCGGCGCTGTCGTGCGCCGAGTCCGCAAGCACCCGGAACCGGATGCCGAGGCCGATCGCCGCCTGGCAGGTCATCCGGGCTAGCTGACCCGCGCCGATCATCCCCACCACGGGGGCCGCTGGCCGCCCTCCAGACTCACCCGTCACGCGCCGTAGCCTACGAGGCGCGCAGTGCCCAGCGCACCACGATCCCGCGGTCGGGGCAGCCGCGGCCGGATCCGCGCACGAGACGGCTTCCCGCGAAACAGGCGGCGTCCTAACATCACGGTAACAACTGGTGCTTGCGTCTCGATCAACCATCGGCGCGTCTGCCAGCGTTATGGCCGGCGAGCACCACGGCCCGGCGGGCGCGGCGTTACGGACCCCCACGACGGCCCGGCCCGAGGCCACGAAGGAGCGCAGGCCGATGGCAACACGCGATCAGGACACCTCAGCGGTCATCACGGACGACGCGCCCGCCGGCGTGCAGGTACGCGAGGGCGACTACGGGGACCGGCTCATCGCCGTCGAGCCTGGCGGAGCCGAGTTCATCCCGCTACACGAGCGGCACGGTCGGCCACTTCAGCTGTTCTGGACGTGGACCTCACCGAACCTGGAGTTCGCCACCGTCTTCGTCGGCGTGCTCGCGGTGGCCGCGTTCGGCTTAAGCTTCACGCAGGCGGTGCTGGCCATCGTGATCGGCTCGGGCGTGGGCGCGGTCACCCAGGGGCTGCTGTCGGCGCGCGGGCCCTCGCACGGCGTGCCGCAGATGGTGCTGTCCCGGCTGGGCTTCGGCTACTGGGGGAACGTGCTGCCGGCCGGGCTGAACTCGATCACGGCAGGGATCGGCTGGTTCGCCGTGAACTCCGTAAGCGGCGCGTTCGCCCTGAACACGCTCACGCACATGCCCAAGCCTCTGTGCCTGCTGATCATCGTGGCGCTCCAGGTCCTGGTCGCCTTCTTCGGGCACAACCTGGTGCATGCCTTCGAGCGCTACGCCTTCCCGCTGCTCGCGGTCATCTTCGTGATCGCGACCGTGGTCATCCTGGCCAAGGCCCATCCGGGCGCCCCGTCGTCCGGTGGCGGATCCGGCGGTTTCCTGCTGGCGACCGGCGCCGCGTTCGGCTACGCCGTGGGCTGGAACCCCTACGCCGCCGACTACTCCCGCTACTTCAAGCCCGACACCAGCAGGGTGGCGATCGCGCTGTGGTCCGGGCTGGGACTGTTCCTGTCGTGCGCCGTGCTGGAGGTCGCCGGCGCCGGGTCGGCCACGATCACCAGCGTGGGCGCGGCCCTCGGCGACCCGACCGGGGCGTTCACCGGCCACCTGCCCACGGCGATCGCCGACCTCACGCTGCTGGCCATCGCGATCGGCGCGGTCGCGGCGAACGTGCTCAACATTTACTCGGGCGCGCTCTCCTTCGTGGCCATGGGCGTCCGGCTGCCGCTGGCGCTGCGCCGCGCCATCGTAGCGCTGGTCTTCGGCGTGATCGGCTTCATCGTGGCCCTCACCGGGCTGCACGACGCCGGGACGAAGTACGAGAACTTCCTGCTGATCATCGCCTACTGGATCGCGCCCTGGCTGGCCGTGGTGTTCTGCGACCAGTTCCTGCGCCGCCGCCAGCCGCTCGCCGAGATCGAGGCCATGCTCTTTGACCGGCGCCACACCAACTGGGCCGGCCCGGTGTCGATGCTGGCCGGGATGGGCCTGTCGATCTGGCTGTTCTCCAACCAGACCGAGTACCACGGCCTGGTCCCCACCCACGTGCCAGCGGTCGGCGACATCACCTTCGAGGTGGGCTTCGTCATCACGGCCGTGATCTACCTGACCTGGCACGCGATCACCGACCGGCGGCCGGCCGCGGTAGCCGCGTAATTGGGCCCGGCGGGCGCCGCGCGTCAGGCCGGGCCGGCGACCACCGGCGGCCCGTCGCCGCCGCGGCTCAGCTTGCGGGGCAGGAACACGGCGAAGACCGCCGGACGCGGGCGGACCAGCACCACATTCCCGCCGTCGGCGACCGCGATGCGGCGGGCAAGGGCCAGGCCGAGGCCGGTGCCGCCCGGCTTGCTGCTCACATTGCGCTCGAAAATCCGGGGCACGAGCTCGGCCGGCACCCCCCTGCCCTCGTCCCGCACCTCGATCACCACCGACTTAGGCGTCTGCGACGTGCGCATCGTGACCGTCCCGGCGCCGTGCACGAACGCGTTGTCCAGCAGCGTGGCGATCACCTGTGACAGCGTTCCCGGCCTCCCGTAGGCCCGCAGGTTCTTGTCTCCCGTCACTTCGAGCTTGCGGTTCTTGCGGCGGAACGCCGGGTCCCACTCCACCACCTGCTGCGCCACCACGTCATCGATCGAGAGCCGTTTCCGGGATCCCACCGCCGGGCTCCGGGTCCTCCCGAGCAGCTGGCTGACCACGTCGGCCAGCCGCTCGGTCTGCACCAGGGCAGCCGCCCCCTCCTCCCGCACGACGGCGGGCTCGTCGGCGGCGGCCAGCATCTCCTCCAGTCGCATGGACAGCGCGGTCAGCGGCGTGCGGAGCTGATGCGAGGCATCGGACGCGAACTCGCGCTCGGCGGCGAGCATGTCACTGATCCGCTGCGCCGACCCATCCAGCCCCTCGGCCACCCGGTCGAGCTCGGCTATGCCGTACCGGCGCCCGAGCGGGCGCGCGTCCCCCGAGCCGAGCCGGTCGGCGGCCCCGGCCAGGTCCTGCAGCGGGCGGGCCAGCCGCCGCGCCTGGAGGATGGCCAGTGCCACCGCTACCCCGACCGCGAGCAGGGCCAGTGAGCAGGTCAGGGCCAGGGCTTCGGTGACGCCCTCGCTCGCCACCGAGTCGTCCGCTATCACCTTGACCCGGAAGTTCCTGGTGGTAGCGCTGGCGGCGATGGTGTCGACGCCTCGCGGCGGATCACCGAAGGCAGTTAGCCGCCGCCCGTCCTGGCTGACGCTGACGAACCTGTCCGGCAGCGACCGCGCTGCGCTCACGGCATCCGCGGTGTGCAACGGCAGGCCCGAGTGCAACCGATTCTGCAGCGTCCTCGCCACGGTGGTAGCGTCGCGCTGCACCAGCTGGTGGGCCGCGTTGACCTGCAGCCGCATCAGCACGAACGCCAGCGGCAAGCCGAAAAGCACGACCGCGGTAACCGCCACCGCGAGGGTGGAGAACAGCAGTCGCCGGCGCACGTTAGCCTGCCCGCGCCCGGCTCACTCCGTCCATCAGTCACCTCGCTCGAACCGGAACCCGACCCCGCGCACGGTGGTGATGTAGCGGGGGCTGTGCGCGTCATCGCCCAGCTTGCGGCGGAGCCAGGAGATGTGCATGTCGAGGGTCTTGGTCGAGCCCCACCACTTGCTGTCCCAGACCTCCCGCATGATCTGCTCCCGCGTGACAACCTTCCCCGCGTCGTTCACCAGCACACACAGCAGGTCGAACTCCTTGGTGGTGAGCTCGAGCTCGGTGTCGCCGATCCAGGCACGCCGGGCGTCCGGGTCCACCCGCACCCCCTGCACCGTGCTGGTCTCGGCGCTACCCCGGCGGAGCAGGGCGCGGACCCGCGCCAGGAGCTCGGCCAGCCGGAACGGCTTGGTCACGTAGTCGTCGGCGCCCGCATCGAGCCCGATCACGGTGTCTACCTCGTCCGCGCGCGCGGTGAGGATCAACACGGGGACCAACTGCCCCTCCGAGCGGAGGCGGCGGCACACCTCCAGGCCGTCGACCTGTGGCAGGCCGATATCGAGCACGATCAGGTCCAGTCCGCCGGCCATGGCCGCTTCCAGCGTGCTCGGGCCGTCCGCCGAAACGTCGACGTCGTATCCCTCGCGGCGCAGTGCGCGTGCCAGTGGATCGGAGATGGACAGATCATCCTCGGCAAGCAAGACGCTGGTCATGCTCAGATGGTATTGCGGCTGGCGACCAACTCAGGACTTCTGCTGGTCAGAAACGCGGTCGGCGCGCCGCCGACCAGCCACGGCCGGCCCGTCGGCCGCGCTCAGACCGGGGTGACGCCGTGGCGCCGGCGGGAGAACCGGCGCTCCTTGCCGGCCGCGGCCGCGAACCGCTTGATCAGCTCCGCCCGCAGCTCGCCGGGCTCCACGACGTCGTCGGCGACGAGCTCGGACGCCAGCCGCAGCACGTCGATGTCGTTGTCGTACTGCTCACGCAGCCGGCGTGTCTCCTCCTCCCGGGCGACCGGATCGTCGATGCCGGCCAGCTTGTTGAAGTAGACCGCGTTGACCGCCGCGTCCGCCCCCATCACCGCGATCTTCGCGGTGGGCAGGGCGATCGTCGCGTCGGGCTCGAAGCCCGGCCCGGCCATCGCGTACAGGCCCGCTCCGTAGGCTTTGCGCACGATCACGCAGATCTTCGGCACGGTCGCCTCCGACACAGCACTGATCATCTTCGCGCCGTGCCGGATGATGCCCTGCTTCTCAACGGCCGTGCCGACCATGAACCCGGGCACGTCGGCGAGGAACAGCAGCGGCACGTTGAACGCGTCACACAGCTGGATGAACCGGGTCCCCTTGTCCGCGGAATCGACGAAGAGCACGCCGCCCTTGAACATCGGGTTGTTGGCGACCACGCCGATCACCTGCCCGGCCAGCCGACCGAACCCGATGGTCAGTTCCCGCGCCCACAACTGGTGGATCTCGAAGAACGAGTCCGCGTCCACCAGGCCCCGCAGATAACGGCGCATGTCGAAGGCCTGCCGCTCGCTGGCCGGGACCATCGCCGCCAGGTCGGCGTCCTCCGGCTCACCGGCGGCGGCGGACGGAGGCTGCTGCCGCCAGCTGGACGGCAGGTAGGACAGGTAGCGCTTGACAGCCGCCAGCGCGTCACGCTCCGACCCCGCCAGGTAGTGGCCGCACCCGGACACGGTGCAGTGCATCCGGGCACCGCCCATCTCCTCTAGCGTGGTCTTCTCCTTGACCACCATCTCGACCATCCGCGGGCTTCCGAGGTACATCGAGGCGTTGCCGTCCACCATCGCCACGTAGTCGCAGAACGCGGGGATGTACGCGCCGCCCGCGGCCGAGGGCCCGAACAGGGCACAGACCTGCGGGATCGCGCCGGACGCGCGGACCTGGGTGTGGAAGATCTTCCCCGCGCCGCGCCGGCCCGGGAACATCTCGACCTGGTCCGTGATCCGGGCCCCGGCCGAGTCGACCAGGTACACCATGGGGATACCGGCTCCGTAGGCCTTCTCGATGATCCGGATGATCTTCTCGACGGTCCGCGCGCCCCACGAGCCGGCCTTCACCGTAGAGTCGTTCGCCATCAGCGCCACCGGCCGGCCGTCGATGGTAGCGGTGCCGGTGACCACGCCGTCGGCGGGCAGCCCGTCGGCGAGCACGTTCGCATAGCGGCCGTCCTCCGCGAAGCTGCCCTCGTCGATCAGCAGCGCGATCCGCTCCCGGGCGAACAGCTTGCCGGACTTCTCCGCCGCCTCGTGGTACTTGCGCGCGCCGCCCCGCTCGACCCGGGCGCGCACCTCCGCCAGATCCGAGTGCTCAGCCACGAGGTGACTGTACCTCCAGCGCCCTTATGCCCGGATTGTCCGCGTCCGAGGGCCGGCCCGGAGTACCTGTGACGGGAGCTCACGCCCGACGATGCGCTCCGCGGCTCCCGCCGCCTCGATCATCGCCGCCAGGTCGACCCCGGTCCCCACGCCCATGTCCTCGACCATGTGCACCAGTTCCTCGGTGGCGATGTTGCCGCTGGCGCCTGGCGCGTACGGGCAGCCGCCCAGCCCGCCCACCGACGCGTCGAAGTCGTCCACGCCCAGCTCCAGCGCGGCAAGCACGTTCGCAAGCCCGGTGCCGCGGGTGTTGTGGAAGTGCAGGTTGAGCGGCACGTCATGGTGCCGGGACCGGAACGAGCCGACCAGGTCCCGCACCCGGCGCGGCGTCGCCATCCCGGTGGTGTCGCCGAAGGAGATCGCATCCGCCCCGTCCGCGACCGCCCGGCCGGCGACCGCGAGCACCCTGTCCACCGGCACGTCACCCTCGTACGGGCAGCCCCACGCGGTGGCGACGACCACCTGGAGGGTCGCGCCCCCCTGGTGGGCTTCGTCGATGATGATCGCGATCTCGTCCAGGGACTGTGCGGTGCTCCGGTTGACGTTCTTGCGGTTGTGGGTGTCCGAGGCCGAGACGACGGCTTCCACCTCGGTGAACCCGGCGTCGAGGGCCCGCCGTGCACCCCGCAGGTTGGGCGCGAGCGCGGAATAGCGGACTGCGGGTTGCTTGGTGACACCCGCCCACACCTCGTCCGCGTCGGCCATCTGCGGGATCGCCTCGGCCCGCACGAACGAGACGGCCTCGATCCTGCTCACGCCGGTCTTGGCCAGCTGGTCGATGAGTGCGATCTTCGCGGTGGCCGGCACCGGGTCCTCGTTTTGCAGCCCGTCTCTCGGGCCTACCTCGCGCACCGATATCCGCGCGGGCAGATCGGTCACGACCGCCTCCTCACCGTCGCCCGCTCACCGGCCCGGCTCACCGGCCCGGCCAGTTCGGGGGGCGCTTGTCGTTGAACGCCGCGATCCCCTCCCGCCGGTCCGCCGATATCGCGGTGGCCCGCCAGGCCGCGTCCTCCACGTCCAGCGCCTCCGCCACGCCGATCCCCCAGCCGCGCCGCATCGCCCGCTTGGCTGCCCGGACGGCGACCGGGGAGTTGGCCGCGATCTGCTGGGCCAGCTCCAGCGCCTGCTGGCAGGCCTTCCCGTCCGGCACTAGCCGGTCGATCAGGCCGATCCGTTCTGCCTCGTCGGCAGGGACCTGGCGGCCGGTGAAGATCAGGTCAGCGGCCCGGCCCTGCCCGAGCCGGCGCTGTGCGAGCTGGGTGCCACCGCCGCCGGGCACCAGGCCCACGGTGGTCTCCGGCAGGCCGAACACCGCCGTCTCGTCCGCCACGATCAGGTCGCACGACAGGGCGAGCTCGCAGCCACCGCCAAGGGCGTACCCGTGCACGGCGGCGACCACGGGCTGCGGCAGGCCCAGCAGGCCACCGAACGCGGCCCGGAAGACCTCACGCTGCGCCATCAGCCCGGCGTCGTCGAGGCGGTTCCGTTCCTTCAGGTCAGCTCCCACGCAGAACGCGCGGGCGCCGGCGCCCGACAGCACCACGGCGCGGGCGTGGGGATTGGCGGCGAGCTCGGTGCACGCCTGGGCCAGCCGGGCCGCCATCGCGGTGTTGATCGCGTTCAGCACTTCCGGCCGGTCCAGGGTGATCTCGCAGACCCCGGCATGCCCGGCCAGGTGGGGCTGCATCGTGATGCCGTCCATGCCCCCAGCCTAGAGGCGGCCGGTCCGGGCCCATCCGCATCCGTCCATGCCCGCCGGGCCAGCGCCGCCTGACTCACCGCCACGGTCCGGGTCAATCCGCGCGAATCCGCGCCAGTTGGCTCCCAAGTTTGGCTCCCAGCCCGTTACAAGGCGGGCCGCCGCATGCGCGCCGAACGCAGCGGCGGCCCTGTTCACCTATCCCTACTCAGAAGGACGGATGACATGGCCGACAGACTGCCCGACCAGGCCCCGATCTGCGTCGCGTGCGTGGGCGACAAGGCCATCCCGGACGGCGGCCCGTGCCTGCGCTGCAAAGGCAGCGGGGTCGACCCGGATCGGCTGGCGCCTACCGGGATCCCGGTGGCGTCATGACCGTGACGACCGGATCGGGCTGGCGCGAGTACCTGCGCGGCGCCCGCGAACGTGACATCAACTACCTGCCGCCGTCACGGCTGGCGGCCGAACTCGCCGAGACTCGCCGCCAGCTGGGTCAGGTGCTCGCCGCCGTCGCCGAAGCAGAGGATGCGGCCAAGCCCCTGGCCGAGATCCGCGCCCTCGGTAGCGGCATCCACGCCAGGAGCTGCCATCGCAGGCCACCGTCATCCGGCCCCCGTCTCGTGCACTCCCAGCGCCGCCACAGCGGGCGATCGAGGCACCGAGGCAAGTGCACCTGCACTTCCATGGCGTCAGCGCTGAGGACATGGCCGTCATCATCGAGCGCAGCCGCGAGGACGGGCCAGCCTGAATCAGGGGCATTGCCTGACAGCCTGCCGGTACCTACCATTATCCAGTAAAGGAGTAGTCAAGTTTCGGTGTGGGCTAATAGGCCGCTTGCCGGCGTGGCCACCCGTATGGCACTGCGTTGACTCGGGGGGTTGCGGAAGGACTGAGGCACTATTGCTGTTCTGGGTTCCAGTTCGTTCAAGGGGGGATCATGGAATCGACCGCAGACTTTATCTTCGACCCGCTGCCACCAATCGACGAACCGGATGCGTCCGGCGCAGCCGGAGAACCAGCCGCGTTCGCCGCAGCGGCGGAACCGGCGGAGCATCCGCTCGGCCGGCTCACCGGGCTTCGCGGGACGTGGATCGGCGAGGGCTTCAACGTCATCTGGCGGCCCCACCACCCGACGCACCGGCCGCTTGTGGACGACCACGTCCTGGAGCTCAACCTCACTAGTGAGCGGCTCGACTTCGGCCCCGGCCTCGGGAAGATACCCAACCGTGGCCTGCGGCAGCGCAACATCGGCCTGCACGGCCTGAACTACCTGCAGCAGATCTCCGATGCCAGCGTGTCCCACGAACACCACCATGATTCGAAGCAGCACTTCGAGCCGGGCCTGTGGCTGCGGGTCCCGGGGACCACCCACCCCGAAGAGCCCCAAACCGTGGCCCGCCTGGCGTGCATCCCGCACGGCACGGTGATCCTAGCCCAGGGCACCGCCGACACCTCCGATGGTGACCCCGACATCCCGCGCGTCAGCATCCGGCCCTTCTTTATCGGCCATCCGGGCAACGAGCAAGACGTGCTGGAACAGCACGTGGACTTTGACAGCGATTTCCGGATCCCCCGCCACCCCCTGCAGAAGGGCATCAAACAGGAATTGGTCGATAACCCCAACAGCTTCCTCATCCCACCGCCCTTCACCCCACACCTGCCCATCGCCAAAACGACCAAGCTGCACGTGTCTACCCACGGCTCGCTGCCGGGCGGCGGAACGCTTCCGGGTGGCGGAGCCGCGAATATCGCCTTCTTGGAAGGCGGCCCCGATGGGCCGAACGCGGTTACAACGCGCGTCACCGCCACGTTCTGGCTGCAGACCGTCCAGGGAGACACCGAACCCAGCCTGCTGCAGTACTCACAGCGCGTGCTGCTGGACTTCAACGGCGTGAGCTGGCCTCACGTCACGGTCGCCACACTCCACAAGCAGGCGCCGACCAACTGAACCAGCATGACGCTGGGATGACGTGGACTTCGCCGGCGGCGTGATCCGGGTCCGCAAGTCGGTCAAGATTGCCGAGGGTGGCCCGCGTACCCGGGTCGTTGTCGAGGATCTGAAGACCGGGTGGTCAAGGCGCACGCTGGAGATGCCCACCGCGGTGGCGTCGATGCTCGCCGCCCTGCGGGAGGACCAGGCCGCGGCCCGGCTCAAGGTCGGCCCTGCCTATGCAGATCACGGGCTCGTGTTCCCTCGTCCCGATGGCACGCCGTGCTGGCCGACGACGATCCGGACCAACTTCAAGCGGATCTGCAAGCGGGCCGGGCTCGGCAGCGACTGGCACCCGCACGAGCAGCGGCGCAGTTTCGTGAGCATCCTGTCCGACGCCGGGGTGGACATCGACCAGATCGCCGACGCGGCCAGGCATATCAACGCAGCGGGCATCCGTTCGGTCTGCCGGCACGTGCTGGCGGACAAGCTGGCGACCGCAGCCAGGGTCATGGACGCGACTTTCCGCACCGCCGGAGGTGCGTATGAGGGGTTTGGCTCCCGCATTGGGCTCCCCCGCACCGTGCGCGGCGCGCTGACCAGCGCAGGGACCGCCGCTGGGTCATGCCCCCAGCGTACGGGCCCGGCGGTCATGTCCCGGGCTCCTCCCGGGCCAGCCGGGCGTGCTCGTCCTCGACCAGCTGGAACAGGCTGGCCTGCACCATCTCGACCCGCGGGATCTCGGTGAGCACGAGCTGCCCGTGCTCACTTGCCGACTCGACGACGAGCTGGCCGCAGCCGAGCAGCCGGTCGATCAGTCCATGCGAGAAGGAGACGTCGCTGATCCTGATCAGCGGGAAGTCACGGCCGGACCGGGCGAGGATTCCCTGGCGCATCCGGAGCCGGCGGGTGGTGAGCTCGTAGGTGGTGGTCTGCCAGCGCAGGAACGGGATCGCGAACCAGGCCACGACCGCGGCAACGGCCGCCACACCGACCGCGATGCGGCCCAGATCGCCCTGGGATCCCGGCGGGATCGCCACCGCCACCAGCGCCGCGGCGACCACGACCAGCAGCAGGATGAGCGTGGGCCGCAGCAGGATCTTCCAGTGCGGGTGGAGGAGGAGGACGGTGCGCTCCCCCTCGGAGAGCTCGGTGTCGTCGGCCATGGGCCTCATGCTGGCACGGAACGCGGTGACATGCGCTGTTCACTTGGCCGCCGGGGCGGCCGCCGCCCGCAGGTGAACCACGTCGCCGGCGCTGACGCGGACCAAGCCGCCGCTGGTGCGCAGTTCCAGGCGGCCGGCCGGGTCGACGCCGGCGGCCGTTCCCGTCAGGTTCTGGCCGGCGGGCAGCATCACCGTCACCTCCGCCCCTAGCGTGCCGCTGCGGCGCAGGTATTCCTCGCGCAGCCCGCAGCCGTCGGCGGCGCCGGGATGAGGCTGGTCCAGCCAGGCACGGTACCAGCGGGCCAGTTCGCACAGCACGGCGGTGAGCAGCCGTTCCCGCAGATCCGGCCCGGCCGCCGGCGCGGCCTGCGCCGCCAGGAGCACCGAGGTCGCGGTGGGCACAGCCAGGTCGTCGCGTCGCTGGTAGACGTTGATGCCGATCCCGATCACGACCGCCCCACCCCAGCGCTCGGCGAGAATCCCGGCGAGCTTGGCGTCACCGGCGAGGACATCGTTCGGCCATTTCAGCCGGGCATCCACCCCGGCCACGTCCCGCAGCGCCGCCGCGACAGCGACACCGGCCAGCAGCGGCAGCCAGCCGAGCAGGGCGGCCGGCACGCCGCTGGGCCGGAGCAGCACCGAGAAGGTGAGGGCGCAGCGCGGCGGGCTGACCCAGTGCCGGCCCATCCGGCCACGCCCCGCGGCCTGCGCCTCGGCGACCAGCACCAGGCCCTCCCGGGCGCCCGCACGCGCCTCGGCGAGCAGGTCGGCGTTGGTGGACCCGGTTTCCGCCACCACCCTGACCTCGCGCCACAAACCCGGGCCGGACGCCAGCGCGCCGTTAAGCCGGGCCGCGTCGAGCGCTGGCCAGCGTCCTTCATCCCCGGGAAGCGGTTCGGTTGCGTTCACAAGAGTTGCCTTCGATCGGTGACGTCACAGCCCTGGGCCAGCCGACGGGCGGGTGACCGGTTCAAGGCTAAGGGCTCGTCCTACGGGCCGTCGCCGTTCGTCTGCCGCGCACCGGAGGCTCACAAGCGGACCTGACCTGACTGGTGCGGGTGCCGTGGCAGGATTTGGTGTTGTGAGCCGAGTAGCCGCCACGTGGTCAGCCCTGGGCAGGCACCGCCTGTTTGCCGCCGTGTTCGGCCTCGGCCTGGTGATCCGGCTGATCACGATGCTCGGCTTCCCGCCCGCGATCTTCTTCGGGGGCGACTCCGCCTCCTATCTGGGCACCGCGCTGTACCACGCCCCCGGCATCTCCCGGCTGTCCGGATACGGCGTGGTCCTGGCCGTGCTCAGGCCCTTCCACAGCTTCGCGGTGGTCACCGTGGTCCAGCATCTGATGGGCCTCGCCGTCGGGGTGATGATCTACGCCCTGCTGCGGCGTTACGGCCTGCCCGGATGGGGCGCGACGCTGGCGGCGCTGCCGGTCCTGATGGACGCGTACCAGCTCGAGCTGGAGCACGAGATCCTGCCGAGCGCCACTTTTGGCTTCCTGGTCATGGTGGCGATCACACTCACTCTGTGGTGGCGGCACGGGCGCCCCTTGTGGGCGACGGTCGCGGCGGGATTCCTGCTGGCTTCCGCAGCCACCCTCTGGCCGATGGGGCTGCCGGTCCTCGTCGTGTTCCTGCTGTACCTGGCGCTGCGCAGGGTGGGCTGGCGCGCGCTCGGGGCGACCGCAGCCGTGAGCGCGATTCCGCTGGCCGGTTATGTCCTGTGGTTCCACAGTCATTATGGCCGGTACGCCTTCAGCAACAGTGACGGCATCTTTCTGTGGTCACGCACGATGACGTTCGCAGACTGCGCCGTGATCAGGCCGCCCGCCGACGAGCTTGCGCTGTGCCCGCGCCAGCCGGTGGCGCAGCGGCCATCCGCGTCGACGTTCATCTGGGAGAAGAACTCGCCGCTGAACAACGTGCCGGGGCCCAAGTTCTCAGCCCGCAAGAACGCGCTGGCGAAGAACTTCGCGCTGCGGGCGATCGCCGCACAGCCCACCGGCTACCTCGCGGACGTGTTGCACGACGTCTCCCTCACGTTCTACTGGAACAACCCGGAACACCCGAGCCCGGCCATGGCCAACCGGTACAAGTTTGCGTATGCGACCACGCGTTGGAGCCCACCCGGCCTCGGGCTCGGGCACGGCCATACCATCGCCGGTGACCAGCTCAAGTACGGCGGGGTGACCTCAACAATGGCCGTCGAGCCGTTCGCTGCGTGGATGCGCGGCTACCAGCGCCTTGTCTATCTGCGAGGGACGCTGCTCGGAATCCTGCTGCTGGTCGGGCTCGGCGGGATCGTCCGCTCCTGGCGCCGCGGCGGGTTCCGCCGGCTGGACGGCTGGGGCGGCCCCGGCCTGTTCCCCTGGGTGGTCTCCATCGTCCTGCTGCTGGTGCCGGTGATGACCGCCGACTTCTCGCAGCGGTACGCCCTGATCGGGTTGCCGGTGGTCTGCCTGGCGGCCGGGCTGGCGTTTTCCCGCCCTGATCCGGCCGCGCCTGCCGTGCCGGTGGCCACCGAAGCGGCACCGGAGGCGGTGCCCGAGTCCGGTGCCCCCGCCCAGCCCAGCACATTATCCCCGTTCCGCCGTCTGCTGCACGCGCCGCGGACGCATGCGTGAATAGCCTCATTTTGTATCGCCCATACCGCTTGCGCGTCATTCCCGGCGGCACCTAGCATCAGCGGATGAAGTTCGGCGATGCCGCGAGGATCGTCGCCGGGATACCCCCACCTCATATACCGGCGGACCGGGGCCGCCTGCTTTACGAGCACATTCGCCGCAACAAGCCGGAGCAGCTGCTTGAGCTCGGAACCGCGCGTGGCGGATCGGCCGTGTTCATGGCGGCGGCACTCGAGGCCAACGGCGCAGGCCACCTGCTCAGCGTCGACTCCACCCGCTGGCGGTGGCGGAATCCAACACCACAGGAAGTCCTGAACAATACCGGTCTCGCTCACCGCATCACCCTGGACAAGAGATTCTCTACCTACACCTGGTTTCTGAAGACTGAAATCGAGAAGTGCATTGACGAGAACGGGGCAGTCCAGCCGGAATATGATTTCATATTTCTCGACGGGGCGAAAAACTGGGGCACCGATGGCCTGGCCGTCCTACTCGCGGAGCGGCTGCTCAGGCCGGGCGGATGGCTGCTCCTCGATGATCTGGGCTGGAGCTATGACCTGCACTCGGACAGCGCCTGGCACTATGAGATCGAGGTAGCCAAGCTCTCGAAAGAGGAGAGAGCCGAGCCGCATTTGCGTGCCGTTTATGATTTGCTGATCAAGACGAATCCGGCCTTTGACCAGTTCTTGATCCAGGACGACTGGTGGGGATGGGCCCGGAAGTCATCGCAGGCAGCTCCGAACCCAAACGTAGGGATTCTCTCCGGGCGAGCGCAGATCACGATCAGTCATCGGCATTCTCCTGGGCGGGTGCGGGCCAGCCTGCGGCAAGGGCCGCGCCACGTGCGCCGCCTGACGGGACGGCTGTGGCGAGCGAAAGCCCGGCGCTAGCGCTACCCAGGCGCCGGATGCGAGCGGCCCTGATGGCGGCCAGCAATCCTCCTGCCACCGCGCCGCCGGCGAGCACGGCCAGCGTCACGCTCACCGCGTGCGCTGACAGCTGCCGGAAGTCACCCGCCGCCCCGTGCGATGGCAGGCGGCCGGCCAGGTTCAGGTAGAGGGTGCCGAAGGTGGCGACGCCGACCACGAGAGCGAGCTGGTTGACCGTCACGATGACGCCGGTTGCGTCGGCCGCGTCCGGCTGCGGGCCGAGCACGACGTGGCGAGCCAGGCCACCTACCTCAAGATCTTCCGGCACCTGGCGCACGAGCGGCTGGCCATGACCACCACCAGCCTGGCCGTGCTCGCCGTCCCAGGTACCCGGGTGGTGGTGTATACGCCCGCCGACGAGGTCACCCGGCAGGCGGTCGCCGGGCTGCTGCGCGGCGAAGGCGCGGACGCGCGCTTCCCCTGCTGGGATTCCCACCAGCGGCAGCGGTCCGAGCTGGAGCGGGCCGGCTATCCCGCCCGCTGACCTGCCGCTGGAACAGCCGCCTCCTGTACTGTCAGTGACAGTATGCCGGGCTCATAGGGGGATCAGGCGCCGCGCCGCTGATCGTTATGCTCCTTGCGATCGTCGTCATCACTGTCTGTGTCGCGATGGTCGGCGCGATGGGGGTGGCGATCTCGGGCTTCCGGTCAGGCAGCAAGGCTACCGAGGAGACGACCGTGGCCAGTGAAACAGAGACGCGGCGCACGTTGACGCCACAGCGGTCCCGCAATGGGCGGTCCCGGGGGAACGGCCGCGGGCCGGTATCGCTGCCCCCGGATGCGACGGTCACCTTCGGCGCGGAGCGCGAGGAAGCGGAGATCGACGATATCCTCGGCGCCCTCGACCGCGACCTGGTCGGCCTGCTGCCTATCAAGAAGAAGGTGCAGGAGATCGCGGCGCTCCTCCTGGTCGACCGCGCCCGGCAAAGGTTCGGCCTCGAGGCACCCCGGCCGAACCTGCACATGTGTTTCACCGGCCCCCCCGGCACGGGCAAGACGACCGTGGCGCTGCGGATGGCTGACCTCCTGCACCGGCTCGGCTACCTGGAGCAGGGACAGCTGGTGCACGCCATGCGTGACGACCTGGTCGGCCAGTTCATCGGGCACACCGCACCGAGGACCAAACGGACGATTGACCGCGCGAAGGGCGGGGTCCTGTTCATCGACGAGGCGTACTACCTCTACCGCGGGGTGGACTCGCAGGACTATGGCCAGGAAGCGATCGACATCCTGCTCCAGGTGATGGAGAACGAGCGCGACAAGCTCGTCGTGATCCTCGCGGGCTACAAGGACCGTATGGACAAGTTCTTCGGATCCAATCCGGGAATGAGCTCCCGGATCGCGCACCACCTCGACTTCGCCGCTTACGAGCCCGACGAGCTGGTGACCATCGGGCAGGGAATGCTGGAGCAGGCGCGCTACTACCTCTCCGCGGAGGCGGAGGCGGCGTTTCGCCGTCATGTCACGCGCCAGATGCAGGAGCCGCAGTTCGCGAACGCCCGGAGCGTCCGCAACGAGCTGGAGAATGCCCGGCTCCGTCACGCGTATCGCCTCACCTCGGACCCGAACCGCAACTGGGGCCGGGATGATCTCATGCGCCTCGAGCCCATCGACATCTTCGCCAGCCGCGGCGACCTGGAGCCGGAACCGGGCACGCTCTGATCTCTGCCGGGCCGCGCAGCTGGCGTGATCATGACTTCGGTGTACACCTGACGACACCAAAGTCATGATCACGAACTGGGATGGAGCCTGAGCCCGCCGCCGGCGGGTGGAGAAACACACGTGATCGGCCCGGCGGCTACCCTGAGGCGCATGAGCAGCGACGTTCCTGGCCAGCCGGATCCGCACACCACCGCGGGCAAGATCGCAGTGCTGCTGCAGCACCGGGACGAGGCCGTTCACGCCGGATCGGCCCGCGCCGTGGAACGGCAGCACGCCAAGGGCAAGATGACCGCGCGGGAGCGGGTCGACCGCTTGCTCGACCCCGGCTCCTTCACCGAACTCGACGGGCTGGCCCGGCACCGCGCCACCGACTTCGGGGTGGCTGCCAACCGCCCGTACGGGGACGGCGTGGTGACTGGCTTCGGCACGGTGGATGGCCGTCCGGTGTGCGTGTACAGCCAGGACTTCACCGTGTTCGGGGGCTCGCTGGGTGAGGTGTACGGAGAGAAGATCGTCAAGCTGATGGATCATGCGCTGAAGACCGGATGCCCGGTGGTCGGCATCAACGACGGCGGCGGCGCGCGGATCCAGGAGGGCGTGGTCGCCCTCGGGCTGTTCGGCGAGATCTTCTACCGCAACGTGATCGCATCGGGCGTGATCCCGCAGATTTCCCTGATCATGGGACCGTGCGCCGGCGGCGCGGTCTACTCGCCCGCGCTTACGGACTTCACGCTGATGGTGGATCAGACCTCGCACATGTTCATCACCGGCCCGGACGTCATCAAGACGGTGACCGGGGAGGAGGTGTCCTTCGAGGACCTCGGCGGTGCCCACGCGCACAACGTCAAGTCCGGGGTCGCCCACTACCAGGCCAAGGACGAGGACGACTGCCTGGACTTCGCCCGCGAGCTCCTGTCCTACCTGCCTTCCAACAATCTGGACGACCCGCCGGCGCCGCCCGGCGCCGGGCCCGTGGCTGCCACCACGGATCCCGATCCGGTGCTGGAGCTCACCGAGGAGGACGCCGCGCTCGACAGCCTCATCCCCGACTCGCCGAACCAGCCCTACGACGCCCACACCGTCATCGCTCACGTCCTCGACGACATGGAGTTCCTGGAGGTCCACGCCGCCTTCGCGCCCAACATCCTGGTCGGGTTCGGCCGGGTCGAAGGCGCGACGGTCGGCGTGGTCGCCAACCAGCCGATGCACCTGGCCGGGGTCCTGGACATCGACGCCTCGGAGAAGGCGGCGCGGTTCGTCCGCACCTGCGACGCGTTCAACATCCCGGTGCTGACCTTCGTGGACGTGCCCGGCTTCCTCCCCGGCACCGGCCAGGAATGGGGCGGGATCATCCGCCGGGGAGCCAAGCTCATCTACGCCTACGCCGAGGCCACCGTGCCCAAGATCACCGTGATCATGCGCAAGGCCTACGGCGGCGCCTACGACGTGATGGGCTCCAAGCACCTGGGCGGGGACATCAACCTGGCGTGGCCGACCGCGCAGATCGCGGTCATGGGCGCGCAGGGTGCGGTGAACATCCTCTACCGCCGCGAGCTCGCCGACGCTGCGGATCCGGAGGCGCTGCGGGCGCAGCGGGTCACCGAGTACGAGGACACCCTCGCCAATCCCTATATAGCGGCCGAACGAGGGTACGTGGACACGGTGATTCGCCCCGCCGAGACCCGTTCCCACGTGATCCGCGCGCTCCGCGCGCTGCGCACCAAACGCCAGATCCTGCCGCCCAAGAAGCACGGCAACATCCCCCTGTAGCCGATCGGCTGCCGAGAGCCATGGACACGATGACGGACATTCCTCCCCCGCTCCCCACCCTGGCCCGTTACGCGATCATGGTCGATGTCGGGTACATCTACGCGGCGGCCGGCGAGCTTCTCTTCAGCAGCGCCTCGCGGCGCGAATACCGGGTCGACACCGACAAGCTCATCCAGGCACTCACCCGCCACGCGGACAATCAGGTACGGGGCGAACTGCTGCGGGTGTACTGGTATGACGCTGCTCGCGACCGCGTGCCCACCATCGACCAGCGGGTCATCGCGCAGATGGCATGGGTGAAGCTGCGCCTCGGCAACCTGAATGCCCGCGGCCAGCAGAAGGGGGTGGACGCACAGATCCGGGCCGACATGGAGGCGCTCGCCCGGCACCGGGCGATCACCGACGCGGTGCTGGTGGCCGGGGACGAGGACATGGTGCCCGCGGTGGAGGCGGCTCAAGCGTTCGGTGTCCGCGTGCATCTGTGGGGGGTCGAGCCGCCGTTCGGCACGAACCAGGCCGAACGCCTGGTATGGGAGTCGGACACGGTCGAGGTGCTGGACCGCGTCTTCCTGGAGCCTTACTTCTCCCGGCAGGCGGTGGCCACGCCGGAGCACACACCGCCTTCGCCGCTGGCCGGCTCGGGCGTCCCATCACCCGCGCAGCTGTTCGGCGAGCGCGCCGCGCCGGCGCGATCGGTCCAGCGCGTGACGCACGGGATGGGCACCGTCGCCAGGCTCGGCCCGGACCGGGACCGGGTTGAGGAGGCCGGCGAGCACGTCGCGCAGCGATGGATCCTCACCCGGGGCGAGGACAACATCCGCGACCTGCTGCCGGGGCCAATTCTGCCGCCGGTCATCGACAAGGAGCTGCTGGTGGACGCCGAGAAGGAACTCGGCCTGTCGCTGCGCCCGTACCAGGAGGCCAGGGAATGGCTCCGGGACGCGTTCTGGGCACGGGTCCGGCGCCAGTTCGGCATCGGGAGCGGCCGCACATGACCCGCGACGGCCAGGCCGCACAGCCCGCCGGGCGGCCGGCGCTGGAGGTCGTGGCCGGCCATCCGTCGCCCGACGAGCTTGCCGCGCTGACCGTGACGCTGGCCGCCGTGCTCGCCGCGCGCGACCGCGCGGCCGGGCGGGCAGGACAGGCCGGGCGGGCGGCTTCCGGGTGGGCCAGCAGGTCCCGGACGCTGGGCGCCCCGCTCAGGCCGGGCCCGGATGCCTGGCGACGCTCCACCTGGCCGGCCGACCTCTGATTACCCCGTACAGCCGGCTGCCTTGTCTGGGCGAAGAACCGAACTGCTGACGGTCTATCCCAGGCCGTAGCATGGCCGCGATGGCTGTCCTGACGACGGAGCGGCTGGTCCTGCGCGAGATGACCGGCGCCGACCTCGATCACATCGCCGCCCTGTTCGGCGACGAGGACGTGATGCGCTACTACCCCAAGCCGATGACCCGTGACGAGTCGAAATCCTGGATCGAGTGGAATCAGCGCCTCTACCGCAGCCATGGGTTCGGGCTGTGGGCGATGGTCTTGCGCGACACGGGCGAGTTCGCCGGGGACTGCGGGCTCACGCCCCAGTATGTGGACGGCATCAGGGAGATCGAGGTGGGCTACCACGTCCGTACCAGCCTCCAGGGGCACGGCTACGCGACCGAGGCGGCCGCCGCGGCCCGCGATTTCGCCCGCGACACGCTCTTCCTGAGCCGCCTGATCGCGATCATCAACCCTGACAACGTGCCGTCGCAGCGGGTCGCTGGGAAGATCGGGCTCAGGCCCGAGAAGCGCTCCACCGTTTTCGGCAGCGAGCAGATCATCTACGCCGCCGCCATCTGAGGGTGGGCCGGCCATCGCGTAGTGATGATGTCCGATTTCCGCTAGTGGGGGGCGGGCTGGCTCGGGTTGAATCGGGGGGTGACGCTCGACTTCGATAGGTGTTATCGGGCGGTTGTGGCGCGGGATCCGCGGTTCGATGGGCGGTTCTTCACCGGCGTGACCAGTACCGGGATCTACTGTCGGCCGATCTGCCCGGCGCGCACCCCGGCGCGGCGCAATATGCGGTTCTTCGCCCATGCCGGCGCGGCGGAGGCGGCCGGGTTCCGCGCTTGCCGCCGCTGCCGGCCAGAGGCCAGCCCGGGTTCCCCGGACTGGAACGCCCGCGGCGACCTCGTCGCCCGCGCGGTCCGGCTGGTCGCCGACGGGTACGCCGACGGCCACGGTGTCGACGGCCTGGCCCGGCGGCTCGCGGTCACCGACCGCCACCTGCGGCGGCTGGTGCTGGCCGAGCTCGGCACCACGCCGATCGCGCTGGCCAGGACCACGCGGCTGCAGACGGCGCGGCGCCTGCTGGCCGAGACGGACCTGCCGGTCACCGAGGTCGCTTTCGCGAGCGGGTTCTCCAGCGTCCGCCAGTTCAACGCGAGCTTCCTGGAGGCCTACGGCCGGCCTCCGTCCCAGCTGCGGTCCCGGACGCCCCGGTCACGCCCGCGCTTGCCCGGCCGGGCCCGGGGCGGCCCGGCGACCGCGGACGCCCACCGGGCGGGCAGTCAGACGGCGCACGGGGAGGTGGTGGCCGACGGGACCTGGCTGACGCTCCGGCTGGCCTGCCGCGAACCGTTCGACGGCCGGTCGCTGCTGCGATTCCTCGCCGCCCGGGCCATCCCCGGGGTGGAGGAGGTGTCGGGCGGCCGGTACGCGCGCACGGTCCGGGTGCCCGGCGGTTCCGGCATCGTCGAGCTGGTCCCCCCGCCCTCCACCCGGAGCGGCGAGAACGGCCGGGCACGGCGGCAGAGCAGGGCGGGCGAGGCCCAGGTCCGGCTGCGGGTGCGGCTCACCAGCTTGCGCGGTGTCGGCCAGGTGGTGTCCCGGTGCAGGCGGCTCTTTGATCTCGACGCGGACCCAGCGGCGATCGCCGCCGCGCTAGCAGCCGACGAGGCGCTCGCGCCGCTGGTCGCGGCGCGTCCCGGGCTGCGGGTGCCCGGCGCGTACGACGGTTTCGAACTGGCGGTGCGCGCGGTGCTGGGCCAGCAGGTCTCGGTCCCCGCCGCCAGCACGCTGACGGGGCGGCTGGCGGCCCGCCACGGAAGCCTGGTGGAGGCGGCCGCGCGGCCATCCCCGGCGGTGGCACATCCGGGATCGGTCAGGTCCGGGGCACCGACGGTGCTGTTCCCCCGCCCGGGCGATCTCGCCGGCGCCGATCTGTCCGGTCTCGGGCTCACCACCCGCAGGCAGGTGACGTTGCGCGCGCTGGCGGCTGCGTGCGCCGACGGCCGGGTGAACCTCGACCCCGGAACCGACCCGGAGGAAACCGCCGGCCGCCTCGCGGAACTGCCCGGCGTCGGCCCGTGGACCGTCGCCTACATCCTGATGCGGGCCGCGGGCGACCCGGACGCCTTCCCGGGCAGCGACCTTGGGCTGCGGCGGGCCATGGAGCGGCTGGGCTGCGAGCCGGAGCGCGCCGACCGATGGCGGCCCTGGCGTGCCTACGCCGCGCTCCATCTGTGGGCGACGCTGGCCGAGCCTCTCGCCCCGGCGGGCACGCGGGCCGCCATGCCATCTGCCGATCTTGCCGCCACCGGACAGGAGTAGCCATGCCAGCCGGCATCATCGCAACCGCGATTCTCGACACGCCGATCGGGCCGTTGAGCGTGCTCGCACACGGTGCGGCGCTGGTCGGCGCCGGTTTCACCGGCGACCCCGGCGAGTTGCGCGCACGGCTGCACCCCTCGCTGCGCCCACTGCCGCTCGCGGCGGCCGAACTGCCGTGGCTGGTCAAGCCGCTGCGCGACTACTTCGGCGGGGACCTGGCGGCGATCGACGGGCTGCCGGTGCGCCAGCCAGCGACGGCGCTGCGGGAGCGGCTGTGGGCGCGGTTGCGCGCGGTCCCGGCCGGCACCACGATCAGCTACGCCGGCCTGGCGGCCCGGGCCGGCATACCGGGAGCGGCGCGCGCCGCAGGCGCCGCCTGCGCGGCGAACCTGGTCGCGCCCGTCGTGCCGTGCCACCGCGCACTGCGCAGCGACGGCAGCCTCGGCGGCTACTACTACGGGCTGGAGCGTAAGGAGTGGCTGCTCCGCCACGAAGGCGCAGCGCGACCCGCATTCTGGTGAGCTCGCCGCCAGCCCCCATGCCCGGGTCAACACGGCCACGGGACAGGTGCATCAGGCCGCGGTCGCTCCGCCAGGAAGGACCAGCAGCTGTTCGCGGTTACCGTGGCACAGGCCGGAAAGTGGTGTCATGCGGCAACTCCGGCGTGCCGTCGCGGGCGCCGCGGCCTAGACTCCTCGGCAGTCGGGAGGGACTTTTTCGTGCGCAAGGTGCTCATCGCCAACCGGGGCGAGATCGCTGTCCGCATCGTGCGGGCGTGCCGGGACGCCGGCCTGGCCAGCGTCGCCGTCTACGCCGAGGCCGACCTCGATGCGCTGCACGTCACGATGGCGGACGAGGCGTACGCGCTGGAGGGGCAGACCGCCGCCGACAGCTACCTGAACATCGAGAAGATACTCAAGCGGGCCGCGGACGCCGGGGCCGATGCGATCCACCCCGGGTACGGGTTCCTTGCCGAGAACGCGGCTTTCGCACGGGCGGTCACCGACGCCGGGCTGACCTGGATCGGGCCGCCGCCTTCGGCCATCGACGCGCTCGGCGACAAGGTGGCCGCCCGGCAGATCGCCCAGGAGGTAGGCGCGCCGCTGGCGCCGGGCACGGACGGCCCGGTGAGCGGCGCCGACGAGGTCCGCGCGTTCGCCGCCCGGCACGGCCTGCCGGTCGCCATCAAGGCGGCGTACGGCGGCGGCGGGCGCGGGCTGAAGGTGGCCAGGTCCGAGGCGGAGATCGGGGAGATGTACGAGTCCGCGGTCAGGGAGGCGGTCGCCGCCTTCGGCCGTGGCGAGTGCTTCGTGGAGCGCTACCTGGAGCGGCCGCGCCACGTGGAGACCCAGTGCCTGGCCGATGCGCACGGCGGCGTCGTGGTCGTCTCCACCCGGGACTGCTCGCTCCAGCGGCGTCACCAGAAACTGGTCGAGGAGGCGCCCGCCCCGTTCCTGAGCGGTGAGCAGATGACGCTGCTGTACGACGCCTCCAAGGCGATCATGCGCCGGGCGGGCTACGTCGGCGCGGGGACGTGCGAATTCCTGGTCGGCCAGGACGGGACCATCTCCTTCCTGGAGGTGAACACCCGGCTGCAAGTGGAGCACCCTGTCTCCGAGGAGATCACCGGGATCGACCTGGTCCGGGAGATGCTCCGCATCGCGGACGGGCAGGAACTCGGGTACGGCGACCCGGCCACACACGGGCACGCGATCGAGTTCCGCGTGAACGCGGAAGATCCAGGCCGGGAGTTCCTGCCGGCGCCGGGCACGATCACCCACTGGCGACTGCCCTCGGGCCCAGGAGTGCGGGTCGACGCCGGTTACCAGCAGGGCATGACCGTGCCCCAGGCGTTCGACTCGCTCCTGGCCAAACTCATCGTCACCGGCGCCGGCCGACGGCAGGCGCTGGAGCGCGCCCGCCGCGCCCTCGCCGAGTTCGAGGTCGGCGGCATGCCCACCGTACTGCCCTTCCACCGGGCCGTGGTGGACGACCCGGCCTTCACCGCCGAGCCGTTCTCCGTGCACACCCGATGGATCGAGACGGAGTTCTCCGGATCGATCCCGCCGTTCTCCGGGCAGCCGGGACCCGCCGGGGACGACGGCGCGGCCGACGGCCAGCCGCCGCGCGAGCGGATCACGGTCGAAGTGCAGGGCAAGCGGCTGGAGGTTGTCCTGCCGGCCGGGCTCGGCATGACCGGCGCGCCCGCGGCGCAGCGTCCCGCCGGGCCGGCGGGGCGGGCCGGGCGGCCGGGGCGGGGCCAGCGGTCTGGCAGGTCAGGCGCGGCTCAGGCCGACAGCGACATGCTCACGTGCCCGATGCAGGGCACCATCGTCAAGATCGTGGCCGAGGAGGGCCAGCGGGTGTCGGCGGGCGACACGGTCGTGGTGCTGGAAGCGATGAAGATGGAGCAGCCACTGACGGCGCACAAGGACGGGACCGTGACCGGGCTGGCGGTGACGATAGGCCAGACCGTGGCGGCGGGCGATGCGGTGTGCCAGCTGAAAGACTGAGGGCATGACCAGGCTGCCGGGCGATCCGGGACCGATCGGATGGCTGCGGTTCGCGCTGGGGTTCCGGCTGCCGGAGCGGAACGTGCACTGGGTGCGGCACGAGCTGACCGACGCGGGCTGGCGCTGGCGAACCGTGGTCCGCCACCTGGCGGTCATCGTCCCGGCCTGCGTCATCCTCGCCGTGCTGCTCGACATCTTCCTGCCTACCCCGCTGTGGGTCAGCGTGATGATGGCGGCCCTGATCCTGTCCGGCAGCGTGTTCAGCGTGGCCTTCTACGCCGACGACATCCGGGCGGCCAGGCTCCGCCAGCACGGCCTGCCCGTGCCGACGGACCCTGACCTGGGCCGGCCAACCCACTAGTAGGACTTTGTTAGGTCGTTTTGGGTGTCTGCCCGGCCGGTTTGTAGTGTCATGCCGGGATGACCCCTCAGGAGATCGCGG
>DASYQM010000331.1:0-15903 GCA_036005525.1 Streptosporangiaceae bacterium | reverse complement strand
GCGCCGAGTATCGGCACAACGGCCCCACGGCCGCAGGCGTTTGGCCATCTTAAAAGCGACGTGCCCGGCCCGCCCACGGCTGGGCACCACCCGCCGGCGTGCCCAGTCCGGACCTGCGGGCAGCGCGGCTGGAATGCCCGCATAACGGCCATGCAGTACTCATCGCCGGGCAAACAAGACGTCCACTCCGTAGCTCGCCACAAACTCAAGGTCGCCCGGGGGCACGACATGCCGGCCCAGGGGTCACAGCGCGGAGCCATTCGGGGCGCCTTGCCCGGGATTGGGCAGGCGTAACAGTTACCCGGCCTCCGGCGTTTCTTTGCATGTCCTCGCGTTTTCTCCAGCACTAAGGGTGTCTCCATGACCATCATCACCTGGCGTACGCGGCTCACGTTCCTGCTCGGTGTGACGCTGGTGGCTGTCGTCTTGACACTGGCCTTCGCGGGGCCCGGTGCGGGCGCGTCGCCGACTGCGCGCGGCGGCAAGCCCCCGGCCGCCGGGAAAGGCGACAACGGCACCGTCAAGATCCACCGCTCCACCACGCCCGTGAGCGACCCGCGCAACGAGCCGCACGTGTGTGTCTTCTATCTCGACGCGTTCGGCTTTGACCCGGGGCAGTCAGTGTCCTGGCAGATCAAGTCGTGGCCGCCGACCGGCGACCGCGCGGTTGTGTCATCTGGGACGCTGGCACTGGGCGGCAACGGCGGTGGCTTTACCGGCGACATGACGTTGCCCAACGGGCACTACAAGCTCTACTGGAATTTCACGGGCGAACATGGCTTCGCCAAGCAGAAGGTGTTCTGGGTGGCGTGCCCCGCACCGACCCCATCACCCACCCCTACCCCTACGTCCTCGCCATCGGGATCCCCCACGCCCTCGCCGTCCGGATCCCCGACTCCCTCGTCGTCCTCGCCGTCTCCGTCGGTGTCGCCCACCACGACCTCGACGGCTACACCTCCTCCCAGCCAGGCCCCGACGCCGGGGCCGTCCTCCAGCCCGCCCAGCCAGGGCGGCCTGCCAACCACAGGCGGGCCGTTGGCGCTGATCGCCGCGGCCGGGGTTGCCCTGCTGGGCACCGGTGGCACGGCTATCGTGGCGGCCCGGCGCCGGCGCCGCCTGCCCGGCCGCTGACAGTCGGCCGCGCGCCGGCCTCCCCGGAGGCCCGGCGCGCGGCCGGCCATGCGCCGTCGTACAGGCTTCCCGCCGCCCGTGAAATGGTGGACTCGCCATGCGGACCGTGCTGCGCGTCTTCGGTGAGTGCTGCGTCACCGCCGGGGCCATCGTGCTGCTGTTCCTGGCGTACCTGGTGTGGGGCACCGCGCTGGCCACCAGCGCGCATCAGCATGCCTTCGCCACCCAGCTGCAGCGGCAATGGCAGGCCCACCGCGACGCGCGGCCGGCCACCACCAGGCTTCACCTGGTCACCGGGCAGCCGTTCGCGTTCATCCGCATCCCCCGGTTCGGCCGGACCTGGCGGTTTGCCATCGTGCAAGGGACCGGCCTGGCGCAGCTGGCCCTGGGGCCCGGCCACGTGCCCGGCACGGCGCTGCCCGGCCAGGTCGGCAACTTCGCCGTGGCAGCGCACCGGGTCACCGCCGGCAACCCCTTCTACCACCTCAACGCGCTCCGGCCTGGCGACAAAGTCATGATCATCACCGCGGCCGCCCGCTACACCTACCAGGTCACCCACACCGGGCTGGTCCTGCCCGGCGACACCGCGGTCCTGGACCCGGTCCCCGGACACCCACGCCAGCGCCCGCACGAAGCGATGATCACACTCATCACGTGTGATCCCCCCTGGACCGGCACCCACCGCATCATCGTGTCCGGCTCACTCGATGCCCAGACGCCACGCACCGGTCACCACGGCTAACGGCGGGAGCAGCACATGTACCGCTGGCTTTGGCAGCACCTGCCGGGCGGCGCCACCAGCAAGGCAGTGGGCGCAGCCATCCTGGCCATCGCCGCAGCGGCCCTGCTGTGGTTCATCATCTTCCCGTGGATCACCCCCCAGCTGCCACTCGACCGCGTCATGCCCGGCGGCTAACACGGTGCCGGCACAGCCCCAGGCACCTCCGCCGACACCGCCCGGCGCGGCCAGATAATCACGACGGGCCCGCCCAATGGCAGAGCCGCTCAGACACCGATTGCGCAGCGCTCAAGGACGCGCAGAACTGACTCTATGGGGGCCGGGCGTGAGGCCGGACCCCCTTTCCTGCTCAGCCCGGTGAGCTTAGCTTCCGGGTGACATTCGAGCTCGGAAAGGAGGCCGGCAATGTCTGTCTATGTCGGAATCGACGTGTACCGCAAGCGCTCCCAGGTGGCGGTGGTCGATGAGTCTGGGTAGGTGCTCGCGAACCGGAATGTGCCCAACGGGACGGAGCCGATCCTCAGCGTGATCGGTGGCTCGCCGCTGGGGACACCGGCGGCGTTCGAGGCCGCGTTCGGCACGGGGTGGCTGGCGGGGCTGCTGGAGGATTACGGGTTTGACCCGCACCTGGCGCACCCGCTGCGGTGCAAGGCGATCGCCTCGGCCCGGGTTGAAGAACGACAAGGTGGATGCGGCGATCTTGGGGCAGCTGCTGCGCGCTGATTTGCTGCCGGAGGCGTGGATCGCACTGTCGGCGGTGCGGCAGCTGCGGGCGCTGCTGCGGCACCGGGCCCAGCTGGTGCGGCTGCGGACCCTGCTGCGCAACCGGATCCACGCGGTGCTGGCCGACCATGGTCATGGCCGGCCGGCCGGGCGGGTGCTGGAGCGGCCCGGGCCGGGCCTGGCTCGCCTCCCTGCAACTGCCCGCCACCTCCCGCGAGCTAGCCGACGACGACCTGGGCCTGACCGGCGCCCTGGAAACCGTGACCGGCCGGCTGGACTGGGAGATCCACCAGCGGGCCCGATCCGACCCGCGGGTCAAGGTGCTCACCCAGCTCCCCGGTGTTGGCCCGTTCACCGCGCTGGTCATCTTGGCCGAGACCGGTGATGTCAGCCGGCTCGGCGCGCAAGCTGGCGTCTTGGGCTGGCCTCACCCCGACCGTCCGCGGCAGTGACCGTGTCGCCCACTACGGGCACATCACCCAGGCAGGGCTCGGTGTGGCTGCGGTGGGTGCTGTGCGAGGCGGCGCAGACCGCCAAACGGGACCCGCAGTTCGACGCCGGCTACCAGGCCATCGCCAAGCGGCGGGGGAAAAGATCGCCACCACCGCGGCCGCCCGCAAGCTGCTCACCCGCGCCTGGCACCTGCTCACCGACGCCGAGCGCGCCGCAGCCATTCAACCCGCCGCAACAGCCGGCCCCAGACAGGGACGTGGTGACAGACCAGGAGGGGGTCGCCAGGCCCCGGGCGAGCTCGCAGATTAGCCTGAGCCGGCCACGCCGCGCTCGAAGAACTGACTGAGCAGCCCGGAGTCCCCGGATGGCACGGTCATGGCCCCGCCCCACGCGGGCGGCCGAATGGGTGGCTGTGAGACCCACTCCGCCGGACCCACGCACCCGGGAACCACCGAGCCAACCCCTCCCCCCCCGGCAACCACAACCCGGCAGGCACTTCCTCCGCTTACGATCATCGGCCGCCGCTTGCCGGCGTCAAGCTCGTTCGTCCTCGCCCGCGCCCTGACGGGCGCTACCGCTGCGGGCGCTCCCCGCGTGTGAACGTTTTCATCCCTTGTATACGGTTTCGCCCAGTTATAGCCAGAATGAATGTGTTACTGCCACGTTGGGCCTTGCCGTCCTGTTGCCGGGCCTGCTTACGGTGATCTTTGACGCCAGTTGCCGCACTGCGCGGTGCCGGAACCGGCCGCCCACAGGGAGGGATGACGCGAGCCGAACCGGGGCATCGCCGGCGATGGGCTCCACCACGTCCCCGCCGGGCCGGTCATCGCCCGTCGCATCTTTGTGCGCACGGCGCGGCAGCGCCCAGGGGTGATGGCCTGGCACTTGTCGACCAAAGGAGTTCGAGAGACCTGACAAGGGGGAGGAACGATGCGACGCATCGCACTTGTAGTCATCTCGGCGGTCATCACGGTCGTGATGGGCGCCAGCGCAGCGCTGGCTGACAGCCCGCACTTCCTGTTCGCCACCAACAGCATCGACACCAGCACCGGGGCGCTGAACACCGCGTTCAAGGAGGTGGGGCTGGGCACCGGCACCACGAGCGTCACGATCACGCTCACCGCCGGTGCGACCGCCACCTACCAGTGCTACAACAAGGCCGGCAACAAGCCCCAGGGTGTGCCCAAGACGTTCGGGCCGACCGGGGTGTCAGGCTCGGCCGCCTTCCCGGTGCGCAACGGCCAGACCACCGGCACCGCGGTGGCGGGCCCGCTCGGCCCGGGCAGCTTCACCTGCCCCCCCGGGCAGCTCCGGTTCCTGGATGCGGTGAGCTACTCCAACACTGTCGTGACGGACGAGGGCGGTCACAGCATCAACGCCACGCCGGACCCGATCTCGGCCACGGTTCACATCAGGGTCTGACAAGCCGTCGCACCAAAACCGCCCATTCAGCAACGTGCAGGGGCACCAGGACAAGGTGCCCCTGCACGTCACACAGCCCGCGCCCTCGGAGGGTGCCAGGCACCGGGGCTTGAGACGACCATCGTTTGCACGACCGCTGCTTGGGCCGGGGATCCCCGTCGGCGGGTCCACAGCCCAGACGTGGACCCGTAAGGCCTCAAACACCCCGGCCTCATGGGCGGCGTGGCGGGTTCACCCGGCCGGTACCGGAAGGGGGATTCCCGTCGGTGACGGTTTAAGACGGCCCGCAGGAGGGGAGCGCGCAGGCCACCGGATTGGCCGCGCGCAGGTTCCGTGTCTCCGTCCGCGCGGCCTGGGGGCCCGTGGCGCCGTCGCCCCCGCAGGCCACGGGCTCCCCACGATCTGCAGTTGTTACGGGATGCGCGGGAGGCCCGGCCGGCTTACATCCGGGCTGCGCTCCGGTTGCGGGGGCACGTGCCAGTGCCGAGCGGGATGCCCGGCTGCCGGTCGGTGTGGAACCCGGCCGCGGTGTGAGCGGAGCATCCGAGGGCCTGCCCCGCTGGCAGATTAGGCGGCGAAGCGGCAAGGTGGACGTTGAGCGGCCCGCGCGGCGTAGGGGGGAACGAGGCGCGGGCCGCGTCCGCCTGGGAGCCGTCGTGGGGGGGGTACGACAGCCCACCAGGCAGACCCCGGCCGGAGGCCGGGTGCGCGCCGGTCTGGGCTTACAGCTGTCACCTCGAACAGGGGTTGGAACGCCAGACGGACCCGCACGGGGCCCCGGCTAGTTCGCCAACCGTAGTCTCAACCTACTCCCTTGCCGACGTGAATAGTCGGTTTGCCACTATCGGCTGCGCTTCCACACGGCTGGGGACGGCCGGCAGTCAGCAAGAAACAGCGCCCCGTCCCTAACCATCCATAGGACGGGCGCTACCCCGGCGTCGGCTCCACGACGAATGTGCCACGCCCGGGGGCCGTGTAGACCAGGCCCTCCTCGACGAGGACATGGATCGCGCGCTGCACGGTCATCCCGCCCATGCCGGTGTCCCGCACGAGTGCCCGGACGGAGGGGATGCGGCGCCGGGGGGGCGGCCGGATTTGATGGCCGCGCGCAGGAGGTTGGCGAGCTGGCGGTAAGGGAACTCCGCACCTTCATGATCGATCCGCATCCGTGAACGGTAGCGAATCATCCTGTTACCTGCCGATACCGCGCGCGATCCAGCGCCTACCGCTGCTTGCTCCCTTCATCGACGCGCCAGCACAGCGCGCCGGGCAGGGATGTGAGCGCGGGATGGAACAGACCAGCCGCTGATGCCACCCATGCCGCGGTCACCTCGTCCGCCGTGGCACCGGGACGGGCAGGCCGCACGTCACCCGGCATGGCGACGGTCGCCAGTATCCACTTCGGGTCGGCCGGGTCACGGTCGAGGATGAGGACGTGCCACAGGCCACCTGGGCCGGGCGCTGGAATGATGGGCTGCACGGGTGATCCCTCCTAGCAGGGTGATCCCGAGGGCCCGGCTGGCGGTCGCTCGCTGGCTGGGCCCGCCTACGTGACGACATGCTCACGCTACCGTCCCTAGCCGGTCCATGACTAGCCTCGACTACCGACTACGGCCTGTGAGGGGTGGCGCCAGCCGTCAGCTACGGTCGTTGCCGTGGATGACCAGGACCCGCGGGTCTACGTGCGGATCGCCGCAGATATCCGTGCGCGGATCGAGACGGGCGAGCTGAAACCAGGCCAGCCAGCGCCGTCGATCACCGCGCTGTGCCAGGAATGGGGCATAGCCCGGGAGACGGCCGCCCACGGTCTCCAGGTGCTCGAAGCCGAGGGACTAGTGCGCCGCTACCCCGGCCGCGGGTACTACGTCGTGCCGCGTTAAGACAATCTTTCAGGCCCCAGATTGCACGAGCACGTGGGCCCGCCCTGGTGGTACGGGATCGAGTGGTCCAGGTCCGAGTGCCAGGCTGGTTGCCGGCATCCCGGAAACCGGCAGGTCTGGTCCCGGGTCAGGATGATGGCTCGCAGCCGATTGGACGGACGATATTGCGGTTCGTGATCCGCGTGAGAGCAGGTACCTGAGCTGTCCGCTACGTGAGCGGATCCTGCGACCGCACGGGCGTGCGCCCGCCGGGCCGTGATCAGCGCGGCCTTCAGCATGCCAGCCAGCCTGCCTGGCCCGATCCCAGCCCAATCGCGGAATGTCTCGCGAGCCGCATCCTCGTGCCGCGGGTCCCTCTGTGCCGCCTTGCTCAGTGTCGTGCCCCTGCGCGCGGTCTCCTTGTGTGCTGTGTCTTCTCCCGGGACACCGATCGCCCGCTGCGAACCGGGCCGAGCAGGTCGGCGGGGACGGTGACGGTGACCCGGTCGATCAGGCCCACGGACCGCCCGGGTGTGCAGGATTCGCTGGCCGCTGCATCCGGAGAGCTGGCCCGGGACCGGCGTGGCCTGCGAACGCGCGCCACACAGATGAACTCGCCCGATGAACTGGTGACAATGACCCTCCATTCGGTACGTGGATCGTCGGCGCCAGACTCCGCGATCTGCCGCGACACCTGTGGCGTGACGGGCCCCAGCCAGCACACGGTTCCCGGCTCGGCCGACATCCCGGCCAGCGTTTGCCAGGGCACCGTCAACGTCACCCGGCCAGGTCGTCCGGGTGGACAGCCGGAGGAAGGCACATCGTCACGTCCCGGTAACCCGGGCCACGGTGGCGGGCTGATGCCGTCTGCCGCGGTCTCCGGGCCTGCCTCCGTCTCCTGGTCGGGTGCTGTTCCCCGCTCTGCCGCGATCTCTCGGTCTGCCGCGGCCTCTTGATATTTGATGGTTCCCCGGTCTGCGGCGGTCCCGAGGTCTGTGGCGGCGCGGTGGCTTACTGGCTCCTGCCTCCACGTGTGGCTCCCGCCAGCCGGGGCGTGCCCCTTGTCCGCCGGAGGGTGCCGTTCATCTCGCGGACCATCGCTGCCGGGAGACTCGTCGCCCGGCAGGCTGTCACAAGACTCGTCGCCCGGCCCGCCGTCGGTCGGTTGCGGCGGGCCGGGGGCCCGGGGATCCTCCTCGGGCGGCGGGATGAAGGTAAGCGTGTTCAGGAGTAAGCCGATGAAGACCTGGGCGCGCAACAGATCGATGCCGCCACCGGCCCCCGCTGCCTTCATGGCTTGCGCGAGGGCAGTGATCCGAGCCATCGCGGCGACCGCCTGGCCACCGGGAAGTTTGTGACCAGCCAGCGTCGCGGTTCCTTCGGAGTCCCCGTACAGCCCGACGCTGGCCTGCCGCTGAGCTTCCTCACGTCGGCGTTCAGCGGCCGCCGGGTCCACGCTGATAACTGCCCGTCGCAGCGTGGCCCGGAGCTGGCCGAGCGTCTGCCGACCCGCGTTCGCAAGCACCTTGTCCTCGACCGTCGCCACGTCGGCCTCGTCCAGAACACTCGTGGCCTCCGCGATCAGCCGGGCGCGTGAGAGGTCGATGGCTCCGTGGGAGAGCGCCGCCAAGGTGCGGGGCAGACGCCAGTTCAGCGTGACGGCGAGATCTGCCCAGATCTCGGCGCCGAAACGTGACATCCGGAGGGCGAGCCCGACCTCAGCGACGGCCGCCTCGGATACCCGATCGGGTCGGCCATCTGGGCCCACGCCAACCGAGCCGTCGCGGGCCGCCGCGCGAGCCGTCATCTCCGCGATTGTGGCTAACTCCCCAGCAGTGGCCCACGCCGTCAGCCTTCGCCATGCATCTGCCATTCCGGATAGAGCGAACCCGTCCTGGTCTCCGGGGATGACGCTGGCCAGCCAGCCGGCCAACGTCGGTCCGGGCGGCAGGTCCTCAACTATGCGTCCGACGAGCTCAACCAGAGGTCGCCGCTCGTCGGCAATCCGTCCCACAGGCTCACCCAAAGGCTGCCGCTCGTCGGCCTCCTTGACGCCGGTGCCGCCGGTCGGCTCGTGCGCAGCGCACGTGAACTGCCCCGGACCCCGTTCGTGCGACCAGGTGAGGGCCACGAAGTCGGGTGGCTCCAAGGCGAAGCTGTCGGCTGATCCGGCCCGTTCCGCAGGGCATCCGTATCGGCCATACATGGTAGAGGTCCACTCGGCGACGGCGTTTGCTGGCACTAGCGCACCTCCCGGCCTATGAGCGATCGTTATATGAATAGAGTATCGACAACCTCTGACATTTGCGTCTAGAATGGAAAAAAATTTCGATTAGTCAGTTCAGATCGTCCAACACCTTTGGCTAGTGGACCGACGCTGTTCTCGCCACGTGATAAGCGCCGCTCTGCCATGACGTCATCGAACACGTGTCCGGTAACGCAGCGCGCGAGCGGTATGTCCCGTGGCTCGGCGGCGGACACGCGGCTCACAGGAGACGCAACTGGCGATCCGCGGGACGGCGAGGCTTGGGCGTGGACGCGCGGGACAGCAAGGTCTGCGAAATCGCGGCCAGGAAGGGTGACGGCCCGGCCGTGATCACCGTGCCATGCCGACGGCGCCTGGCGACACTGGTGAGGAACAGATGTGTTCGCGCCCGGGTCATGCCGACGAACAGCAGGCGTCGCTCCTCGGCTGGGTCCGGGTCCGACCGGGAATGCCGGCCCGCCGGGCCACCTGACCCGCCCCCGCCATCAGCTTGGCGAGCGCCGGCCCCGGGCAGCCACAGTGGCAGCAGGCCGCGTTCGCATCCGGCGAGGAACACGGCGCCGAACTCCAGTCCCTTGGCGGCGTGCAGCGTCAGCAAGGTGATCGCGTCGGCGCGCGGGTCAAGTGCGTCGGCCTCGGCGCCCAGCGCGATCTCGGTCAGGAACCGTTCCAGGTCGGCGCCGCACCGGCGGGCAAGTGGAGCCAGCACCTCGCCCGCCGCGAGGACATCAACGGCGATCGCCTGGTCAGTGGTGCTGCGGTCGGCGAGCCTGCGCACCGCTGCCGCCAGCAAGTCGGCGACCGGGCCGCCACGGCCTTCTTCGTGGGCCGGATCGGCCAGGCACATTTCGCGGACAATTTCCGGCACCGCCGTGCGCCGCTGCAGCAGGTCATGTGAGCGCTTCTGGAACGGGAGTCCGGCCCGGGTCAGCGCCTGCCCGAGCGGGCCGGCCTGAGCATCCGTGCGGTACAGGATGGCGATGTCCGCCAGGGCTAGTCCCTGCGCTGCGTGCCCGTCCGCTCGGCCGGTATCGAGGGAATGGAACGACGACCCGCCAAGCAGCCGGTCGATGGTCTCTGCGATCCAGGCCGCCTCGCCCCACTCATCGTCGGCCTCATGCACCGTGATGGCCGGCGCGGCGGCGCTCATGCCACGGCCGCCACGTCCCGTCGCGCGCAGAACTCGGCCGGGCACCAGTGTGGATGGCGCGATGGCCTGGAGCGCACCCGCGAGGATGACCGGGGCCGACCGGTAGTTGCGCGTCAGCTGCACCCTTGTGGCTGCGGGATAGTCCTCACCGAAGCGCAGGAAGAAACCCACATCCGCGCCGCGGAAACCATAGATCGCCTGATCGGGGTCGCCGATGACGGTAAGCCCTGAGCCATCCCCGGTCAGCAGGCGGAGCAGGGCGTACTGGCTGGCGTCGATGTCCTGGTACTCGTCAACGCTGACCAGCGGCCAGCGCGCGCGCAACCCCGCCGCCAGCGCGGGGTGTTCGCCCAGCAGCCTTACCGGCAGGTCCACAAGGCCGTCGAAGTCCACGAGGTCGCAGGTCGCCAGGGCCTTGCCGAACTCTGCCCGGCGCTCCGGATCGGCTGCCGCGGCCGCGAGCAGCTGCCGGGCTCCGCGCTGCGAGCCCGCGATCTCGGCCGCGACGCCAAGCCGGGCGGGCTCGTCTGCGATGCCGAAGTCGGGGGTCAGACCCACTCGGGCGGCATTCTCCCGGAGGATCATCAGGCCAAATCCGTGGAAGGTGGTGACCGTCAGCCGGGCGGCCTGTGCGGGCACCAGCCCCTCCAGCCGCTCGCGCATCTCCCGGGCCGCCCGGCGGGTGAAGGTGAGGGCGAGGCAGGCCTCGGGTGCCAAGCCGCGTTCGGCTACCTGCGCGGCGATGCGGTAGGTGAGCGTGCGCGTCTTGCCCGTGCCCGGCCCCGCGATGATCATCAAGGGCCCGGGCGCCTCCGCGGCAGCTCGCTGGTCAAAGTCGAGCCCGTCCAGCAGGGATCCCGTAGCGTTACGTTTTGCATGCGAAACGCCTGGCGGTGTCGGCTCGGCTGCCTTCTGCTCGGCGCGCCCGGGGCCGGCCATTTCGTGATCGCGTTCGGGGACCGGGCCGGTGCCCGCCGCCGGCAGGTCGAACAGGGGGCTTGCCGGCGGGTCGAACAGCGAAGCGGAGAGGGCCAGTTCCTCCGGACGCATCAGCCGGATCACGCCGTATTCGCCGTCGTAGCCGGCGTCCTTGATTACCTCACCACGGCGCAGCCGGGCGACAGCTTCGGCGAGCAGGCTGCCTCCGGCCCGGCGCAGGTCGGCCACGTCGGTCTCGCAGAGGATGTGCAACTCGGGGCCCAGGGCGGCCACAAGCCGGTCTACCTCAGCGATGACTTTTTTGCTCTTGGGGCCGCTGCCAGAGATCTCGCCGACGATCTCCGGCAGAGATACCAGG
Source organism: Streptosporangiaceae bacterium (assembly GCA_036005525.1). GTDB lineage: Bacteria > Actinomycetota > Actinomycetes > Streptosporangiales > Streptosporangiaceae > UBA9676. Next base: position 4,863 of record DASYQM010000331.1, on the reverse strand, counting down.
TTGAGGAATCCCGCTGTCCCGGTCGGCCGCTGGTCCGGTGGGCGGTCTGCCAGTTCGGATACCCGGTGCAGCACGCCAATCGTGAGCGGCTTGCCGCAGCCTGGACAGGTCCCGGAGTGTGCATTGGTTTGGCCGGGCTCGAACCGGATCCCGCATTTGCGGTGCCCATCCAGGTGGTAACGGCCGCCCTCCGGATGGAAGTTGATGGTCCCGGCGAGTCCCGAGCCGGTGCGCAACGCCTCCGCCATTGCGAAGTAGTCCAGTCCCGTGCTGAATGTGGTCGCCTCCCTGCCGATCATCGGCGGTGAATGCGCGTCGGAGTTGCTCACAAGCCGGTACCGATCCAGCGCGGAGCACATCCAGTTCATCGGTGGATCAGATGAGAGACCGGTCTCGACCGCGAAGACATGGCCGGCAAGATCGAGGTAACAGTCGGCCACCGCGTCGAACCCCGATTTGGATCCCAGAACGGCGAACCACGGCGTCCAGATGTGCGCGGGCACTAGGTAGCACCCCGGCCCGGCGTTCAGCGTGATCTCCAGCAGGTGACGCGAGTCGAGGCCGAGGATGGGACGTCCATCGGACGCCAGATTCCCGATCTTGGACAGCGCGGCGGTGATCGCTCCCGCCGCCTCGAATGTGGGGGCGTAAAGAAGGTGGTGGACCTTCCTGGTCACGCCGTCACGCTTGTAGATGGTGGAGATCTCGGCCGAAAGCAGGAAGCGCACCTGCGGATCGCAGCTGGCCGGTGTGGTCCGCTCCAGCTCCGATTGCAGTCCCGGGCGGAGACGAAGCAGACCCGGCTCGGCCGGCTCGAGTGACTCGGCGAGTTCGGCGGCCCAGGCCGGGTGGGTGAAGTCGCCGGTACCGACCACCGCGACACCCTTGCGCGCCGCCCACCAGGCCAGCGTCCCAGCGTCGCAGTTCTTGCTGCAAGCGCGGGAGAAGCGCGAGTGGATGTGCAGGTCCGCGTGAAACATGCCGCTCGATACTGTCACGCCGGAGGGGGGCCGGGACCCGGTTCGCGCCGTAAGCGCCCCGGCGCGTCGGCCCCCGCCGCTCCGTGGCCACTCGGGCGCCCCGCGCCCACCCCACCGCTCCCAGCCCGCGCCCGGCACTCCGGGGCCCACCCCCGGCTCGCGCCCGCCCCTGCGGACTGACCAGGCTCGCGGACAGACCAGGGGATGCCGGGGCCCAGCCGGCCGGATGGGGATGCCCGGGCCCAGCCGGCCGGATGGGGAGGCCCGGGTCCAGCCAGCCGACGGGATAGGTGACAATGCCAGGAGGGACAGCGACGGGCCGAACTCGACCGGGAAAAGAGGCCGGCATGCGGGATCTGGCGGCACTGACCCCCCCTCTGGCCGTGTGCGGCGCCTTCCTGTTGGGGGTCGTCCTCTTCCTCCGGCGACAGCTGGGTGCCGGGAACCGGTCCGCGGATCGGGACGCCGAGACAGATATTCATGACGACAGCAGTAATGCCGATACCGATGATCCCAAACCAGCTGATCCCAAAGCAGCGTCGTCGGGTGATCGCGGTATGTAAGTTCGGTAGGCCGAACGCTCCGCGCGGGATGTACGATAGACTATCCCGCCCCGATTGATGACAGCCCATAAGGGGCGCGATTACGGAGAGTTACCTGTATCTTCGTTATCGTATCCCGGCTTGCCCATGGTGAACTAGTTAGCGAATCCCGGGGGGCCGGAATTGTCAAACACAAGAGTCTTGGTATATGTTTGGCACCCCAATAAATAGAAGCTCCAGCGGAAGGGCTGGCTCCCATGGCTCAGAAGACAGTGGTGACGGTCGTGTGTGACCTTCCACATGACGGCGAGGTCGAGGGGACGGAGACGGTTTCGTTCGCCTTTGACGGAACCGCCTATGAGATCGACGTGTGCGCGATGCACGCTAAGGAACTGCGCGAGAAGTTCGGGCAGTACACAGAGCACGCGCGCCGGGCCAGCGCGGCCGGTGGGCGCCGTCGCCGTGCGCGGAGCGGCCCGGGCCGCGAGCGCAGCTCGGAGATCCGCGCCTGGGCCAAGCAGCGTGGGCACAAGGTCAGCGAGCGTGGCCGTATCCCCGCGGCGATCATCGCGGAGTATGAGTCCTCGCACTGAAGCTCCGGGCGGCCCGTAGCTGGATCGCCGGGCGCGGAACCCTCGTAGTCCGCGCCCGGAAGTGTTCGGGACACGCCCAGCGGCGCGTTGTGGGGGCCCGCGCCGGGGCGTTACAGGGCCAGCGTCCCGCTGGGTAAGTACCGCTGCGCGAGGCGTTGCCGGGTCCCGAGCCCAGGGGCCACTGTGGTACCGGCCCGACGGCGTGTCCTGGCGGCCGCGGATCGCGGAATATGTGGGTACACGCCACCGGCATGCCCTGAGACCCGCGCCTCGCCACGTTTCGGGGACAACCCGCGGCAAGTCGGCGGCCCACGGCTCGCGGCGTTTGAAACGTACTTGCGGCGCGTTGTGGGATCCGCGGCGCGTTGTCGGACCCGCGCCGCGTTGTGGAACCCGCGCCGCCGTCGCGTTTGTGGCCCGGACCCGCCACGTCGCCGGCGAGCCTCTGACTGTCTCGTTTCGAGACCATCGTGGGTATTCGGCGCAAGCGCTCCTCCCTGGGCTCGAACCCATCGCGGCTGCCTGCTTGGCAGCCGTCGTTTTGTACTATCCGTGACCGCCGAAGGATGCGTTCGCTCCCGGCGTAGCGGGAACACACCCCCCCTAAGCAGGGGTTGGGATGGGATGAAGGCTGTCTGCCGGGGAACATTCCTGGTGCGCGACTAGTCGTGCGCCGCGTCATCCGGCATGCGGGCTACCATGCGGAAGGACGGGGCCGGACACCAGGGCCTCACCGACCGCTCTGTGAGGAGCGACCAGATGTTCGAGAGGTTCACCGACCGGGCCCGAAGAGTTGTGGTGCTGGCGCAAGAAGAAGCCAGGATGCTCAACCACAACTACATCGGCACGGAGCACATCCTGCTTGGCCTGATCCACGAGGGTGAGGGCGTTGCCGCCAAGGCCCTCGAGTCGCTGGGGATCAGCCTGGAGGCTGTGCGGCAGCAGGTAGAGGAGATCATCGGCCAGGGACAGCAGGCGCCGTCCGGGCATATCCCCTTCACCCCGCGTGCCAAGAAGGTGCTTGAGCTCTCGCTGCGCGAGGCCCTGCAGCTCGGCCACAACTACATCGGCACGGAGCACATCCTGCTTGGCCTGATCCGCGAGGGCGAGGGCGTCGCCGCCCAGGTCCTGGTCAAGCTGGGTGCCGACCTGAACCGGGTCCGCCAGCAGGTGATCCAGCTGCTCCACGGCTACCAGGGCAAGGAGCCGGCGGCCGCGGGTGCTCCCTCCGAGTCCGCGCCGTCCACATCTTTGGTGCTCGACCAGTTTGGCCGCAACCTCACCCAGGGGGCCCGCGAGGGCAAGCTCGACCCCGTGATCGGCCGCGAGAAGGAAATCGAGCGGGTCATGCAGGTGCTGTCCCGGCGCACCAAGAACAACCCGGTGCTGGTCGGCGAGCCCGGTGTGGGCAAGACCGCGGTTGTGGAAGGACTGGCACAGAAGATCGTCAAGGCCGAGGTCCCGGAAACCCTCAAGGACAAGCAGCTGTACACGCTCGACCTCGGCGCGCTGGTGGCCGGGTCGCGTTACCGCGGTGACTTCGAGGAGCGGCTCAAGAAGGTGCTCAAGGAGATCAGGACCCGCGGCGACATCATCCTGTTCATCGACGAGCTGCACACCCTGGTGGGGGCCGGCGCCGCCGAGGGCGCGATCGACGCCGCCTCGATCCTGAAGCCGATGCTGGCCCGCGGCGAGCTGCAGACGATCGGGGCGACCACCCTGGACGAGTACCGCAAGCACCTGGAGAAGGACGCGGCGCTTGAGCGTCGGTTCCAGCCCATCCAGGTGGCGGAGCCGACGATCTCGCACACGATCGAGATCCTCAAGGGCCTGCGCGACCGGTACGAGGCCCACCACCGGGTCTCCATCACCGACAGCGCGCTGGTGGCGGCCGCGCAGCTCGCGGACCGCTACATCAGCGACAGGTTCCTGCCGGACAAGGCGATCGACCTGATCGACGAGGCCGGGTCGCGGATGCGCATCCGGCGGATGACCGCCCCGCCCGACCTGCGCGAGTTCGACGAGAAGATCGCGCAAGTGCGGCGGGAGAAGGAGTCCGCGATCGACTCCCAGGACTTCGAGAAGGCAGCCGCACTGCGCGACAACGAGAAGCAGTTGATCGCCAAGAAGGATGCCCGCGAGAAGGAGTGGAAGGCCGGCGACATGGACGTGGTCGCCGAGGTCAACGAGGAACTCATCGCCGAGGTTCTCGCCACCGCCACCGGAATCCCGGTCTTCAAGCTGACCGAGGAGGAGTCGCAGCGCCTGCTCCGCATGGAGGACGAGCTCCACAAGCGCGTTATCGGGCAGAACGATGCGATCAAGGCGCTGTCGCAGGCGATCCGGCGGACCCGTGCCGGGCTGAAGGACCCCAAGCGGCCGGGTGGCTCGTTCATCTTCGCCGGGCCCTCCGGCGTCGGCAAGACCGAGCTGTCCAAGACGCTGGCCGAATTCCTCTTCGGCGACGAGGACTCGCTGATCCAGCTCGACATGAGCGAGTACATGGAGAAGCACACCGTGTCACGGCTGTTCGGCTCGCCACCCGGCTATGTCGGGTACGAGGAGGGCGGCCAGCTGACCGAGAAGGTTCGCCGGAAGCCGTTCTCCGTGGTCTTGTTCGACGAGATCGAGAAGGCCCACCAGGACATCTTCAACTCCCTGCTCCAGATCCTGGAGGACGGGCGGCTGACCGACGCCCAGGGCAGGGTGGTCGACTTCAAGAACACCGTCATCATCATGACCACCAAC
>DASYQM010000330.1:0-2940 GCA_036005525.1 Streptosporangiaceae bacterium | reverse complement strand
GCTCTTGATGTCCGCGGGCAGCTCGTCCCAGGTGGCCGCCTGCTTCTCGGTCGAGCGGACGAAGTACTTGATGTGATCGAAATCGATCCCCGACAGGTCCGAGCCCCAGCCGGGCATCGGCTTGCGCCCGAACAGCTGCAGGCCCTTCAGCCGCAGGTCCAGCATCCACCCGGGCTCGTCCTTCAGTGCCGAGATGTCGCGGACGACCTCCTCGGACAGGCCCCGGCGCGCGGACTCGCCGGCCGCGTCCGAGTCGGCCCAGCCGAACCTGTAACGCTCCAGCCCCTCAAGCTCGGGGTGCGCGATTATCGTCATGCGGAGACGCCTCCGGGCTCAGTTGTTGTTGTGTCGGCGGCGGCGCTGGCCTCAGGCAGGTTTCCTCTGGTCAGCGCTCTGCCCGCGGTGGCGCCCGCGAGGAGGGCGAGGACTTCGCCGATGGCGAGTTGCTGGCTGGCGGGTTCGGGCAGCGGCAGGTGTGCCTGGATCTGGTAGCGGTTACGGCGGCCGCCTTTCTGCTTGACCACGTAGCCGGCCGCGGCCAGGTCGGTGACGATGCCGTAGGCGCTGCGCTCGGTGATGCCCACCCTGGCGCCGATGTCGCGCAGCCGCACGCCCGGGTCATGTGCCATGCACAGCAGGACCCGGCCGTGATTGGTCAAGAAGCTCCAGCCTTTCATGCTCCAAAGACTACCACAGATTCTAGAAACATATTACTAGTTTTTTACTACCTGTGTAAGCTGGGGAGCAGGCACCGGGGATCAGCCGCCGGCGGCGGCCAGCGGAACCGCGGCCTTCGGCAGCGTGATGCCCAGCGTGGCGAGCCTGGCCGCGGGCGAGCCGCTCTTGAAGCCGGGCGCTCTGGCGCTCACCCGATGCCCTTTTGGCTGACCGCAGGCGGCCGGGCAGATCCCTGCAGCCGCCGCCTACGGGCGTTCGGCTTGCTCCCCGTCCGCGTTGATCTCGGGAACCTTGATGTCCGGTGCCTGCACCGGGGGTATGTCGATCGCCTCCACCGGCGGTATGGCCTCAGCCTGCACCGGTGGTATGGCTTCAGCCTGCACCGGCGGTATGGCGTCAGGCCCGGCAGCGGGCGGGTGGCCCCCGGTGGCGGCCCCGGCCTCGGCCGCGTCGGCGTCGCCGAAGTCGGCGAGCGAGGGCGAAGGCCCGGCACCTGGCCCGGCGGGCGTCACTTTCTCGAAGAACCGCAGCAGCTCCACCGGGACCGGCATGACCAGCGTGCTGTTGCGCTCCGCGGCGACCTCGACCACGGTCTGCAGCAGCCGCAGCTGCAGCGCCGCGGGGTCGCGGGCCATCACGTTCGCGGCCGCGGCCAGCCGCTTGGACGCCTGGTACTCCCCGTCCGCGGTGATGATCCTGGCCCGGCGCTCCCGCTCCGCCTCGGCCTGCCGCGACATCGACCGCTTCATGCTCTCGGGCAGCGAGACGTCCTTGATCTCCACCCGCTCGACCCGGATCCCCCACGGCCCCTCGGTCGGCTCATCGATGACCCGGCGCAGCTCCCGGTTGACCGTGTCCCGCTCCGACAGCAGCTGGTCCATCTCGGACTGGCCGATGATCTGGCGGAGCGAGGTCTGCGCCTGCTGGGAGACGGCGAACATGTAGTTCTGCACGTTCACGATCGCCTTGATCGGGTCCACCACCCGGAAATACACCACGGCGTCCACCCGGACGGTCACGTTGTCCCTGGTGATGCCCTCCTGGGCCGGCACCGTCATCGCGATGATCTGCATGTTGACCTTCTGCAGTCGGTCGCCGACCGGCCGGATCACCGTCAGGCCCGCGCCGCGCGGCGGCGACTGGATCTTGCCGAACCGGAACACGATGCCCTGCTCGAACTGCTGCACAACCTTCAGTGAACGGCCGACCACTACCAGGCCGAGCACGGCAAGTACCACCACTATGATCACGATGGCTTCAAGCACTGCCATCAGCCCCTCTCAGGCCAGGCGCGCCGGTCACGGCCCCAGCCCAGCGACAAATCTCATGCACGCTGCCGGCGGCGCTCTGTCTCTTAACACGTACCACGGCCGGCGGAAGTTCTCGTGCGCGGCCACAGGTGACCTCCGGGCGTGGGCGCACGGGACACCGGCCGGGAGGGTGTGCGGTTCCACGTCGTCACCGGTAACAAGGGGCGGCAGCATCGGCATCGTCGCTGGCGCCGCGCGTGCAGAGCGTGCGAGCAGCCCGCCGATGGCCCGCAGCGCTAGCCGGCGGCCGTGCCGCGGCCGGCAAGCCCGGCCTTCAGGGTGGTGACCCTGCGCGCGCAAGTCATCGGCGTCGCGGCGGCAGTCCCGCGCGGACCCCAGCACTGACAGCCGCAGGCCTTGTCACACCCGCATTTGCAGGCCATTGGGGCAAACAAGCGCCGACTCGCGATCCACCCGCTGCACGTCAAGCGGATCGACGCCGACCTGCGGGAACGCGTCTGCCTTGAGGTCATGGGAAGTGAAGGTATTCATCGTGTCGCCGCTCCGGTCAGCATTTCGCCGGGCCAGGGATCTGGCCCGGCGAAATGACCCTCCGGCACCCACAGCTTCCGCCGGATAATACGCGGCACCGCGAGCACGGCGATGACGATGACCAAGCCAATAAACCATGGGCGGCTCCCCTCGGTGACCCCGAGGTAGCTGGCCGCCGTCGGCGGCTGGTTCTCCGGTGTCGCCCTCAGCCTACATCCGCAATCAGAAACTAGCAATGTATTTCTAGAGACTGTGGTAGGTTTCTCAGGGGTGGCGAGCTGGAGCTTTCTGACCAGTCACGCCCGGGCGCTGCTGTGCATCGCACGCGATCCGGGCCCCGGATTCTGCTGAACCGCACCTGATCTGCAAGCTCGCAAGCCGGCCATCGGGGTGGCTGCCTAGCAGTGCTCGGTGTCGGTCCGGGCGCCTGCGGGTGGCGCTCGACCCGCCGCGCCGCTGA
>DASYQM010000329.1:0-17026 GCA_036005525.1 Streptosporangiaceae bacterium | reverse complement strand
AAGGATCATGACGGCCGCGAAGGTGCCTGCGAGCCAGGATGGACCGGCCACGTCAGCGTCCTCCCGGCAGCCCGCGATGGCGCGGAGGATGCCTGCCCGGCCCGGCTGGGGTGCCATGACTACGGGCGACGGCGGCGTCGGCGACCCCCGGGGCATAAGTCCGGAAGCCGCCCTGTGGAGCCTGGGCGTCGCGGGGGCACATGACGGCACGAGGCTAATGGCATGGCTGCGTCCTGGGCAAGTGTGAAAACTATCCTTGCAGCCGCTGTGGGCATTATAGAAACCCCATCGGGGTATTGCCCGGAACCCCGGGGTGGTATGTGGTAAACCCTGCCAGGGTATTGGCGCGGCAATATCAGCGCAAAAAGGCTGCTTTGCGTTGCGAGGACTTTCGGAGATGGGTAGATTTCCGGTGCGGCGGCACCTGCCGGTGCTTGCCGGTGCCAGCAGCTGGACCCGCCCAGCCCCGCCTCGTGCGCTGGGTCGGTGGCGCCTGCGGGCGGCTGGCCGGGCCCGGGCTGGAAGGCAGGGCGCATGTCTGGGATGAACTCGGGGGTCAACGTCAACGACCCCGTCGTGATCGCGGCGTTCAAGTCGGCGCTGTTGCATCAGGGGATCATCGCGCTACTTCGGGCTGCTCGGGCTGGCGTGGATCACCGTACGGGCCTGGTGGCCCGCAGCAGCCCAAGACGGTGAGCAGACGGGGCCGGGCAGTACGCCGGCGGCCGCGCTGGCCGAGCCTGCCTGGCGGCAGGTGCTGCGGGTCGGCTTTGGCCTGTTGTGGGTCTTCGACGGGATCTTGCAGGCTCAGCCGAAGATGGCAATCGGGCTTCCGTCGCAGGTCATCCAGCCCTCGGCGGCAAGTTCGCCGCACTGGGTGCAGCAGGTGGTGAACTGGGCCGGGACCACCTGGTCCTATCACCCGATGCAGGCCGGGGCCGCGGCGGTGTGGATCCAGGTCGGGATCGGCGTTTGGATGCTGGCCGCGCCGCGAGGCGGCTGGTCCCGGCTGGCGGGCCTGGCCGGTGTGGGCTGGGGGCTGGTGGTCTGGGTATTCGGTGAGTCCTTCGGCGGGGTCTTCGCGCCCGGCCTGACCTGGCTGTTCGGTGCCCGGGCGCCGTGCTGATCTACGTGGTGGCCGGTGCGCTGATCGCGCTCCCCGAGCGGATGTGGCGTGACCCCCGGCTCGGGCAGGCGATCCTCGCCGGCACGGGCCTGTTCCTGATTGTCATGGCGGTGCTGCAAGCCTGGCCGGGACGAGGCTTCTGGCAGGGGATCTCCCACGGGCAGCCCGGCACCCTGGCTGGCATGACCCACGACATGGCACAGACACCGCAGCCGGGCTGGCTGTCCGCCTGGGTCAGGGCCTTCACCGGCTTCGATGAGGCGCACGGGTTCGCGGTGAACCTGTTCGCTGTGGTGGCGCTCGCGGTGATCGGTACCGCCTTCCTGACCGGCCGACGGCGGCTGATCCGCCCCGCGGTCGCCGCGTTCACGGTGCTGTGCCTGGCGGACTGGGTGCTGATCGAGGACTTCGGCTTCTTCGGCGGCCTGGGCACCGACCCGAACAGCATGATCCCGTTCGCTCTCCTGGCCGTCAGCGGGTACCTCGCCCTGACCCCGGGGACGGCGGCCGCGGCGGAGCCGGCCAGCCCGGCGATGCCCGCGACCGGCTGGCGAGACCGGGTACGGCCGGCCTCGCTGCGACGCAGCGCGGCGGCGGCGAGCTTCGGCACGGTCGTCTCCGCCGGCGCGCTCGGGCTGATCATCCTTGGCGCGGCTCCGATGGCCGCCGCCCAGGCCAGCCCGAACGCCGACCCGATCCTCGCACAGGCCATCGCCGGGTCGTCCGTGCCTCTGAACTTCCCCGCCAAGGGGTTTCAGCTCACCGACCAGCACGGCCGGACCGTGAGCCTGGCGAGCCTGCGCGGCAAGGTGGTGCTGCTCACATTCCTCGACCCGGTCTGCACGAGCGACTGCCCGCTGATCGCGGAGGAGTTCCGCGCTGCCGGCCAACTCCTCGGCGCCGCCTCAAGCAAGGTGGAACTGGTCGCGATCGTCGCCAACCCCATCTACCACCAGATCTCCGACACCCAGGCATTCGACCGCCAGGAGTTCTTGGACCAGGTGCCGAACTGGCTGTTCCTGACCGGCAGCGTGCCCCAGCTCCGGCAGGTGTGGAAGGACTACGGGATCAGCGCCGAGATCCTGCCCGCAGGATCGATGATCGGCCACCAGGACCTGGCCTACGTCATCGACCAGGAGGGGCACGTCCGCCAAGAGCTCAATACCGATCCCGGGCCCGGAACCACCGCCACGAAATCGTCGTTCGCGGTCCTGCTCGCCGACGCTGCCAGGCAAGCGCTGAGGTCGTCATGAGCCGCAGCGGGCAGGCGTGCCTGCTGTTGATCGCGGTGGCGGTACTGAGCGCAGGCTGCGGCTCCGCGGCCCGGCAACCCGCCGCGCCGGCCGGCCCAGCGCAGCGGCCGTCCCTGGCCACCTCACTGGTCACGGCCTCTGGGAGTGGGCGGTTGCAGTGATGGGCGGTTCGGCGGCCAGCCACAACAACTTCTGGCAGCTGTTCGTCCGCCCCGCCGGAACCGGCAGGTGGCGCCTGGCCACGCCGCCCGGGGTGGCCAGCAACGGCGGCCTGGTGGTCGCAGGCCTCGGCGCGGGCTCGGTGGTGGCCGGGTTCCGGCCCAGCCAGGACCTGTCCTTCTCCCCGCTCGCCTTCACCCATGACAACGGCGCCGCCTGGAAACCCGGTCTGCTTGACTCCGCGCTGGCCGATGTCCCCGACGCGCTGGCCGCCGCCCCGGGCAGCGGCCGCCTGCTCGCGCTGCTCGCCAACGGCGGGGCCGAGCTGTCCCGCCCTGGCGGGACAGCCTGGACGAGACTGGCAGCCCGCCAGGCGCTTGCCGCGTCCGCCGCGGGGGGCAGGTGCGGGCTGGGACGCCTCACCGCGGCGGCGTTCAGCCCCTCCGGGGTCCCGTTGCTGGCCGGCAGCTGTGCCCGTCCGGGAACCGCCGGTGTCTTCGCCTACGCCGGCGGGACGTGGCACCCGGTCGGCCCTGCGCTGCCCGCCTCGTACGCCCGGCAGAAAGCCACCGTGCTCCGGCTCACCACCGCATCCGGCACCACCATGGCGTTGCTGGCCGCGGGCACCGGTTCAGCGGCCCGCCTGCTGGCCGCCTCGTCCACCGGCAGCGGTGCCCAGTGGGCCCTGTCGCAGCCTCTGCCTCTTCACAGCGCCGGGATCACCTCGGCATCGTTCGGGCCTGGCGGCGCCGTGGCGATCGTGCTGACCGGGGGTCACGGGGAGGCCCTCACCGGCACGGCGGCTGCATGGCGGCCGCTGCCCGCGCTGCCACCGGGAACCGTGACGCTCGCACCGGCCCCGCCGGCCGGTGGGACGCCCTTGCCGTCCACCGCACCAGGCTGGCCGTCTGGCGGCTCGCGCCCGGCGGCGCCACCTGGGCCGCCACACAAACCATCAACGTCCCCGTCGGGTTCGGGTCATCGGGCTGATGCCACCACAAGCCGAAGTCCATCAGCCATCGGCCTCCCACCTGAAGGGGGGCCGCGCGGCGGCAGGCTACGGCCTGGGCAGCCATGGAGCGGGCGTGCAGATTTGGGATGGGCCCTAGCCGGGCCGGGGAGCCAGATGTACGGGTACCTGCCGGATGAGAACGGCTATCTTTGGCCGCCGCAGGAGCGTGCCGCTGGCTGACCGGCGGCGCTGCAGGACAATGAGCCGAGTACCTCGAGGAGGTTTGATGCGAGTAAGGGTGCTGATGGCGCTGGCGACGGCGGCCGCGGTGCCGGCGTTGTTCATCGCCGCGACGGCGGCGCCGGCGTCGGCCCATGTGCTGAAGACGGTGGGTCCCTATCACCTGCTGATCGGGTTCGGGAACGAGCCGACTTATGCGGGCGCGCAGAACTCGGTCTTCTTGCTGTTGACCAATGCCAAGACCGGCGCCCCGGTCGTGGACGAGGGGCTGGGGGACACGCTGAAGGTGGCGGTGGGGTTCGGCACCCAGACCAAGCAGCTGCCGCTGGTGTCGTCGTTTGATCCCGACAGCGGCCAGGGAACCAGGGGCGTGTACAACGCCTACTTCATCCCGACCGTCCCCGGCGATTACAGCTTCCATTTCTCCGGCACCATCCGGAGCACGAAGGTGAACATCACGGTGAAGTCGTCGCCGACGACGTTCGACAGCGCGCACGACCCGGCCGGGATCGAGTTCCCACAGCAGGCGCCGTCGAACCTGCAGCTGGCGCAGCGCCTGAACGCCCAGTCGGCCCGGCTGTCCGCGGCGATCCGCGCCGCCGACAGCAAGGCGGCCTCGGCTTCCACGGCACTCACGGTCGCGATCGCCGGGCTCGTCGTCGGCGCGGCGGGGCTGTGCGTCGGCGGGATCGCTCTCGCCCGCGGCAGGTCGCGCTCCCGGTCTGCGGCCGCAGGCAGTCAGCACCCGGTCAACGTGGAATGAGATCACTGCGGGCGGTCTTGCTGGTCGCCGTTCTCGCGCTTGCCGGGGTCGGTGTGCTGGCTTCGCCCGCTTCCGCGCACGCGCTGCTGGAACGGTCGTATCCGGCGGCGGGCGCGTCGCTGCCCCGCGCGCCCCACACGATGCTGCTCTTTTTCACGGAGGCGCCCGACCCGAGCCTGTCCACGGTGACCCTGCTGAATTCCTCCGGCCAGGCGGTCTCCGGCGTCGGCAAACCCGCCCCGGCGCCGCGCAACGGGCAGGAGTTGCGGGTCACCCTGCCCCGGCTGGCCGACGGCGTGTACACGGTCAGCTGGCGCACGGTGTCGAAGGTGGACGGGCACGTGACCGGCGGCTCCTTCGCCTTCGGCATCGGGGTCCAGGCCCCGCCGGGCGCCGCTGCGGCGCAGGCAGTGAAGGGCGGTTCACCGAGCTCGGCTCCGTCTCCGGCCGCCGTGGCCGGTCTGTGGCTGCTGTACTGGGGGCTGGCGCTGCTCGCCGCCGCCGGGGTCACTGGCCCGCTCGTCTTCAGGTGGCGTCTGCCAGCCGGGGCGAGACTGGTGCTGGCGGCCGGATGGCTGTGTGCGGCCGTCGGCATCCTCATCATGATCCTTGCGGAGGAAGCGGCGGCGGGCGTGCCGCTTCTGGAGCTGTTCGGCGCCGCGGCCGGGCGGTCGCTGCTGGCTCAGGCGGCCGCCGTGGCCGTGTGCGGGCTGGCCGCATTCGACGCGGCGCGCCGCCCGGAGGGCCCCAGGCTGATCGTGCTGGCAGCGGCCGCCACGGGTGCGCTGTTCGTGCACGCCCTCGCCGGGCACGCCGATACCCAGTCCTCGGTCCGGCTGCTCAACATGGCCGACCAGTGGCTGCACATGCTAGCGGCCGGAGTGTGGGTCGGCGGACTGGTCTGGCTTCTGCTAGGGCTCCGGGGCCTGGACGGGGCGGCGAGGGCGTCGGCTGTTCGGCGGTTCTCGCAGCTGGCGTTCGCCGCCGTGGCATTTCTCGCGGTGACCGGGGTGCTGCGGGCGGTGCCCGAGGTCGGCAGCCTCGGGGCGCTGGTGTCGACCAGTTTCGGCATCGTCCTGCTCATCAAGACCGGCCTGTTCATGGCGCTGATGGGTGTGGCGTGGCGAAACCGGTACCGGCTGGTGCCCAGGGTCGCCCGGTCCGCGCCTGCGGCGCCGGGCAGGCTATCGCCGGTGATGGCTGGCGCGGCGGCGGATCCCCCCGGAGGCGGGGACGCGGATCCCCCGGGGGGCGGGGACGCAGACGCCGGCAGCCGGCTCTCCGGGGCTGGTGCCCCGCCGCCAGGGGGTGCGGGCGCCCGGGCCATCGGCTCGCTCCGGCGCTCGGTCAGATCCGAGGTGGCCCTGGCGGCCATCGTGCTGGTCGCGGCCGCGGTGCTCAGCGGGCTTCCCCCGGCGAGCTTCGTCAAAGCGGCCAGGCAGAAGACCGTTTCTCCCTCGGTCACCGTGACGGGCAGCGACTTCGCCACCACGGCGCGGGTGCGCCTCACGGCGTCGCCGGGCACGGCCGGGCCCAACGTGTTCCAGGTTCAGCTCCGGCACTACGACTCGGGCCGCCCGCTCTCCGCCCGCAGCGTCCGGCTGGAGTTCTCGTTGCCGAGCAACCCGAACGTGGCCTCCAGCCTCAGCCTCACCCGAACCGCCCCCGGCACGTGGACCGGGCACGGGACCAACCTTTCCATCGACGGCCAGTGGTCTATCGACGTCGTGGTTCAGCAGGCGACGACGGCGACCGACGTCCCCCTGCGGCTTCGCACCCGGCTGCCCCCCGAGCGGATCACCGTCTCGAGATCGCCCGGCCTGCCCGTCCTCTACACGATCAAGCTGAGGAACGGCCTCAGCCTGCAGACCTACCTGGACCCCGCCAAGCCAGGATCGAGCACCGTTCACTTCACCTTCTTCCGGGCGTCGGGCAAGGAGGAGCCCATCACCTCCGCCAGCGCCAAGACGATCACGCCCGCCGGCGCCGACCAGCCCCTGAAGCTGATCCGGCTGACCAGCGGCCACTTCGCGGCGAACCTGCGCCTCACCCCCGGGCGATGGACCTTTAGCATCGACGCCGTCCCCGCGGGCGGGCAGGCGCTGTCCGGCTACTTCTCCCAGGCCATCCGGCCGTGACATCGTGCTGGCACGTCCTCGGCCCGCCCATCCCGCCTACTTCATGGAGAGCGCCTGATGCACGTTCTCGCCAATGCAGGCGGGCACACGCTGGGGCAGGACATCGTTGAGACGCTCTTGCTCCTTGCCAGTGTCGGGCTCGCCGTGGCCGCCGTCGGGGTCCGGAACGTGCGCGTCTTCGGGCGCGCAGGGTCGGCCAGCTGGGCGGTGGGGATGCTGGCGGTCGCGGCCCTGGTGCTGGCGTTCGTCGTTCCCTCCCTGCTCGGGATCAAGATCGCGTCGGTGCGGCCGTCCACGAACGCGAAGATCACCATCCTTTCCCCGCGCCCGCACCAGGTGCTGCGGGGAGACCCAGCCACCATCCGGGTCCGGCTCCGCGTGACGGGGGCACGCATCGTCACCCAGACCTCTACACACCTCTCGCCGGACAAGGGCCACATCCATCTCTATCTGGATGGGATGCTCGTCACCATGGCGTACGCCACCTCCACCACGATCGAAGCCTCCCCCGACATCCACCGCCTGCAGGCCCAGTTCGTAGCCGTCGATCACGGGCCCTTCAGCCCGCCGGTCACAGCCTCGGTGGCCTTCCGGGTGATCCCGTGATCAAGTTGGTGACGATTTCTCTCGTCGCGGTGGCCGTCGTCTTGTCCGCTGCCGCATGCGGCGGAAGCGGCCGGGCAGCAAGTGGGCCGTCTGGTCCGCCCGCTTCCCCGCGGCCGGGCAGCGCGGCCAAGCTCATCATCATCACGCCGGCGAACGGCGAGGTCATTCACGCGCGGACGGTCCGCGTCAAGGTCAGGCTCACCGGCGCCGACACTGAGAACCCGGCCACCCCCCTGGCGCTGCCGGGATACGTCCACCTGTACCTCGACAGCAAGATCATTTCAATTGCGCCGGTGGCCAGCAACGATAGCGTGACCAAGCAGACCATCGGCCACGTCAAACCCGGGCGCCACACGCTGAAAATTGAGTTCGTCGGTCCGACTCACCTGCCGTTCCGCCCGCGCGTGATCGCCGCCGTGACGTTTGCGGTTCGCGGATGAACCAGCTGCCAGTTCCCACCGCCCGTACGAACGAACGGCTCCAGCCACGGCCGTGTGGCTCACCGTGGCCCGCGGCAGCTCCGGATCCAAGGTGGTTGGGGCCCGCATACTCGGCATGGAGATCAAACAGAGCCACTTTCGGGTGTATCCAGTGAGTCTCGGCAGCTACCCCGGTAAGTGCGGGCCGACCAGCTGGTCAAGCGCGGCATGGATCCTCTTCTCCGACACCGGACCGGACGTGCCCAGCAGCTGAGCGAAGAGGCTGACCCGCAGTTCCTCGATCATCCAGCGGACCGCCTGGACGTCTTGGCCGGAGCGCCGGGCGCCCGGAAGATCCGCGATAGCCCGCTGGTAGGCCTCCGTTACCCCGCGTACGACCGCCATCCGATTGGCGTCGCGGCCCGGATCCGCCGCAGCGGTGTCCAGCCTGCGGCTGATCGCCCGCAGGTAGCGGACCAGGTCGGGCAGCCGCCGCAGGCCCGTCTCGCTGACGAAGTGGGGATATCAGCGCGGCGAACTGGCCGCGCGCATCGGCCAGCGCCGCTGCCAGCGGCGGGCTGGCGACGCGCTGCATCCGGATCTCGGCCTCGTGGGCTGCTTCAAGAACCTGGGCAACGACGTCCACCACTCGGGCCGTCGCCAGCGGCAGGGCGTCCCGTGCCTCCGTCGCCAGGCGTGCGAAGCCGTCGGCGTCCCAGGCCGGCCCGCCTGCATCGGCGATCACCTGGTCTGCCGCGCACGCTGCGCAGTCATCGAGCAGGGCGCCGATGCCCGGGAACGGGCCCCGGCTCATCGCCAGCTTCCGCCCGTTGGACAGACGGTCGGCGATCGAGCGCACACCGGACGGTACCTGCAGCAGGAGCAGTCGGCGGGTGCCCCGCAGCATGGCCGCGCTGGCTTCCGCCTCGGTCTCGAACAGCCGGACGTCGACCGCGTTCCCGGCATCTACAAGCGCTGGGTAGGCGGTGACCCGATCGCGAGTGACCACCCGGGGCAGGGTGCCAATGCTCCAGTCCCGCAGCCCGGTGCGTGTGATGTCGCCGGCCGCTTCGTTCAGTATCGCCTGCAGCCGGGGCCGCAGGCGCTGGCGCAGCTCGCCCAGGTCTTTCCCGCTGGCCAGCTCGCGGCCGGAGTCCATCACCCGGAACGTGATCCGCAGATGGGCGGGCAGCTGGGACAGATCCCACGCGTCTCGCGGAATCTGCATCCCGCCCAGGCGGCCGAGTTCCGCGCCGAGCGCGTCCAGCAGGTTCCCGTGCGGCTCACCCAGCCGGGCGACCACGGCGCGCGCGGTGTCCGGCGCGGGCACGAACGCCCGGCGCAGATCCTTGGGCAGCGACCTGATGAGCTCGGTCACCAGTTCCTCCCGCCGGCCCGGCACCTGCCAGCCCAGCTCGTCGTCGCTGACCTGACCCAGGGCAGCAAGCGGGATGTCCACAGTCACGCCGTCGTCCGGCTCGCCGGGAGCGAACTCGTACGACAACGGAAGCTCGCCCCAGCTGCTGGGATAGTCGGCGGGCTCAACCCAGTCGGCGGCTGGGCCCACGAGGTCGGCGGAGGTGAACGTCAGCAGATCGGGGGACTCGGCGCGCGCTTTCTTCCACCAGGTGTCGAAATGCCGCACGGACGTCACGTCCTTGGGAATCCGCTGGTCGTAGAAGTCGAACAGGGCCGCGTCGTCGGCCACGATGCCGCGCCGCCTCGCCTTGTCCTCAAGCTCCTTCGCCTCTTCGAGCAGCTCCTGGTTGCGGCGGAAGAACTTGTGGTTGGTCTGCCAGTCACCCTCGACCAGGGCACCGGAGATAAACAGGTCCCGTGCCGCCGCCGGATCGACTCGCGCGTAGTTGATCGGCCGCGTCGTCACAATCGGCAGGCCGTACAGGGTTACCTTCTCCAGCGCCATCGCCGCACCGCGCCGCGCATCCCAGTGCGGTTCGCTGTAGGTGCGCTTGACCAGGTGCTCCGCCAGCGGCTCGGCCCACTCGGGCTCGATACGCGCCGCCACCCCCGCCCACAGCCGGGACGTCTCGACCAGCTCGGCCGCCACCACCCACTGCGGCGGCTTTCTCGCCAGCACCGAGCCGGGGAAGATCGCAAAGCGGGCACCACGCGCGCCAGCGAAGTCAGCTGGCCCGCGCCGCTTCCCGCCGGGCTTCTGTTCCACGTCCCTCATCCCGATGTGCGAGAGCGGCCCGCCAGCAGTGACGTGTGCACCCGGTCGGCGACATCCGCCGGAAACCGCGCCCCCGGCTCCGCCTCACGGCCCGATGCCTGCCGGCCCAGTGTCTTCCGGGCCGATGTCTTGCGGGCCGGGTCCGCCCGATGCCGCGGCCGGCCTGCCGGCTCCAGCGGGCCGCCATCGGAGCCGGAGCCGGTGCCGATGCCGACATCCCTGGCCGCCTGGCGCAGCTGACCGTGCAGATCCTGCCATTCCCGCACCCGCAGGTAATGCAGGAATTCGCGGCGGCACATGCGACGGAACGCCGAGCCCGACAGCTCACGCTGCCGCTCGTGCAGATAGTCCCACAGGGTGAGGAAGCCGAGAAAGTCGGACCCAGGCTCGGCGAAGCGCGCATGCATCGCGTCCGCGGCCTCGCGGGCGTCTGCGGGCCGTTCTCTCGGGTCCTGGATGGACAGCGCCGCCGTGATGATCAGCACCTCGCGGACGCATCCCTGATGCCCGGCCTCCAGGATCATCCGGCCGAGGCGTGGGTCCACCGGCAGCCGGGCCAGCTTCCGCCCCACGCCAGTTAGCTGGGTCGCTTCCCGGCCCGGCGAGAACGCGCCCAGTTCTTCGAGCAGCCGGACGCCGTCCGCGATGTTGCGAGACTCCGGCGGATCCACGAACGGGAAGTTCGCGATCTCACCGAGGCCGAGCGCTGCCGCCTGCAGGATGACCGAGGCGAGGCTGGTGCGCAGGATCTCCGGGTCGGTGAACTCCGGGCGCGCGCTGAAGTCATCCTCGCTGTACAGCCTGATGCAGATGCCGTCGGACGTCCGCCCGCACCGGCCCTTGCGCTGATTCGCCGAGGCCTGTGAGATCGGCTCGATGGGCAGCCGCTGCACCTTAGTCCGGTGACTGTAACGGGAGATCCGCGCGGTGCCCGGGTCGATCACGTACCTGATGCCCGGCACCGTCAGCGAGGTCTCCGCAACGTTGGTGGCCAGCACCACGCGCGGCCGCTGATGCGGCTCGAAGACGCGGTGCTGCTCAGCCGATGACAGCCGCCCGTACAGCGGCAGCACCTCCAGGCCCGCCAGGTCCGCCAGCTCGGCCAGTGCATCGGCGGTGTCCCTGATCTCCCGCTCGCCGCTCAGGAAGACCAGGACGTCCCCCGGTCCCTCGGCACGCAGCTCGCCAATCGCGTCGCAGATACCCTGCGCCTGGTCTTTCGGCTCGTCACCAGCGCGGTCCGGGTCGGCCAGCGGACGGTAGCGCACCTCGACCGGATACATGCGGCCCGACACCTCGATCACCGGCGCATCCCAGAAATGCTTGCTGAACCGTTCCGGGTCGATCGTGGCCGAGGTGATGATGACCTTGAGGTCGGGCCGGGTGGGCAGCAGCTGCTTCAGGTAGCCAAGGATGAAGTCGATATTCAGGCTGCGCTCGTGAGCCTCGTCAATGATGAGGGTGTCGTAGCGCAACAGCTGCCGGTCCTGCTGCATCTCGGCCAGCAGGATCCCGTCGGTCATCACCTTGACGAAGGTGTCGTCGCTGGCTCTATCGGTGAACCGCACCTTGTAGCCGACCGCCGTACCGACCTCGGTACCGAGTTCTTCTGCGATCCGCTCCGCCACTGTGCGCGCCGCGATCCGCCGGGGCTGGGTATGCCCGATCTGACCGGTGATGCCACGGCCAAGCTCAAGACAGATCTTCGGCAGCTGCGTGGTCTTCCCCGAACCGGTCTCGCCCGCGACGATGACCACCTGGTTGTCGCGGATGACCGCGGCGATCTCGTCCTTCCGCTGGCTGACCGGCAGCTGCGGCGGGTAGGAAAGCGCACGCGCCGCGCGCCGTCGTTCCTCGACCCGGGTGACAGCCGCCTGCAGCTCGGCGATGACCTGGCCGAATGCCTTGTCGCGCTGAGCAGCGTTGCGCAACCCGGCGGCACTCTCCAGGCGGCGGCCCAGCCGGCGCTGATCGCGCGGAATCAGCCCGGGCAGGCGTGCTCGCAGCTCAGCAAGCGAGGGTGTCAAAGTTGCGGTCTCCATACGGGCGTACGGGAATACGCACCCAGGATGGCTATGGAGTCCCCAGGTGGCTAACGCTTTTCTGGCCCGCGTCCTTCCGCGGCACGCGGCTTCGCACCCCAGACATCCACCGATGGTGGCCGAGGGTTTCAGTCCCACCAGAACGACCAGAAGGGCGCGTCTCTCTTCACGTACCGAGATGATCGTCGAGCCCGCTTCCTCGACGAACGTGTGCCAGTGGACTGGGTGTTGTGCGCGTGTGCGGTTCGGGGAGAAGCTCGGGCAATGGCGAGTTCTGGTCTTCACCAAGACACCGGCCCTGACGGGGCCCGCGTCGTGGCGATGCTGCGCAAGCTGGCGGAGCTGACGAGCGACGAGGCGGGCGCCCAGCGGGTCGCCTGGACCGATGTCTGGCAAAGGGCGCGCGCATTCCTGCGAGAGCAACTGCGGGAGCTTCCAGTGACTGTCCGTACGGACGCGGCGGGCAACCAGTGGGCACGGCTGCCTGGTAGCGGCAGCGGCGTCGTGATCATCGGCTCTCACCTGGACTCGGTCCCGGACGGCGGCTGGCTCGACGGCGCCTACGGCGTCATGTGCGCGGTGGAGGTCCTGCGCACCCTGGCGGCGCGCGGGCAGCTGCCTTGCACGCTCGCGTTGGTGGAATGGGCGGACGAGGAAGGCGCCAGATTCGGGCACAGCCTGTTCGGCTCTTCCGCCGTGGCGGGAACGCTGAACGTGACCGCGGTCCGCGAGCTTGCCGATGCCAGAGGGTTGCGGCTCGGTGATGTGGTCACCGAGCACGGTGTCCACCTGGATCGCCTGGATGAGGCGCGGCAGGAGATCCGTGGTGCCCGGGCTTACCTTGAGGCACACATTGAGCAGGGGCCGGTGCTGGAAAGGGAGGGGCTGCCGATCAGCGCGGTGTCCGGAACTGTGGGAGTCGAGCGCCACCGGGTGACGTTCCGCGGGCAGACGGCGCACTCGGGTTCGACCCCGATGGACATGCGCCGGGACCCGTTCTTGGCCGCGGCGGCCTCGGCGCTGGCCGTCCGCGACTCGGCCGTCCGCCGCCAGGGCGTGGGAACGGTCGGTGCGGCCCGGTTGCGGCCAGGCATCGTTACCGCGGTGGCCGGGGAAACGGACATCCTCGTGGATCAGCGTCACCCGGACGCTGGTGCGTTGCAAGCCATGCTCAGGGAGGTCCGGCGTGCCTCCGAAGAGGCAGCCAAGGCGGAGGGATGCACCGTCAGGTGGGAGCCGGTCTTCCGAGCGCGCCCGCAGCCGTTCGCAGATGAGCTCGTGGACGTGGTCCGCAAGGTCTGCACAGAACTCACCGGGCGCGAGCGGGTACTCCCGTCCTGGGCACTGCACGACGCCACCCCGATGGCGGGAACTGTCCCTACAACGATGCTGTTCACCTCGTCCACTAAGGGAATCTCCCACGCCCGGCAGGAGGACACCCCAGAGGAGCACCTGCGGCTCGGCGTCGAAGCCTTCTACCGGACCGTTTGCCGCGTTATCGACCGGTCATTAGGCAGCGACGGGGGGAGTGACCTTCCGCCCGGGCGGGAACTCGGTCTTGCTCAAGAGGTGGGCGCAAGCGCCGATCGCGCGAGGTCGTCGAGGGCGCTGCGCACGCCCTGGGCGAACACCTCCAGGTCCGGGCAGCTGTCGTGGTCGGCGACTGCGGTGAGGTTGAGCTGCCCGGCGTAGGACAGCGCGGCGACGACGAGTGTCAGGTTGCCCATGACAGGCATCATGGGGAACAGCTCCAGCAGCTGTGCGCCGGCGAGATGCAGCGGCACCGGCGGGCCCGGGGCGTTGGTCACGACCAGGTTCACCGACCGCTGCCGCGGGAAATGCCGGTACCAGGCGCGCTGGCCGGCGGCGAACCGGAAGATCCCGCTCCCGGCCTGGGGGCGGGCCTGGTGCTTGCGCGCGGCCGTCTCGGCGGCGATCAGCCCGACCCGGCGCGCCGGGTCGGGCTCGCCGAGCGGCAGGGGCACCATCATCCACCCGGGCTTGTTGCCCTGGGCCTGCCCGGGCTGTTCGTGGTGCAGGGAGATGGTGACCATCGCGCGCTGCACCAGCCCGTGGACGTCCTCGCCGCGGCTTGCCAGCAGCTGGCGCAGGCCGCCGGCCACGGCGGTGAGCACCACGTCGTTGACTGTGGCGTGGTGGGCGTGGGCTATCTGCTTGGTGGGGTCCAGGCGGCTGCGGATGATGGCCAGCCGACGGTCGCCGCCGACCGGGTGGTTGAGGCTGGTTCGTGGGGCAGGCTGCTCGGCGAGGACTTCCCGCCACGCCGGCCAGGCCGCCCGCGCCCGGCGGGCCGTCCTGCCCGGATGGGCCAGGCCCGACCACCCGCGGCTTAGTTCTTGCTGGCGCCGGCGCAGGTTGTCGGCCAGTAGCTGGCTGGTGTCCGGGATGGGCGCTGGGGTCCATGGTGGTGCGGCCGGGGTGGGCGCGTCGGCGGCCAGGTCGAGCAGCGCCCCGAAGGCGGCCACTGCCGCTGCGCCGTCGGCGAGGGCGTGATGCAGCCTCAAGTACGCGCCCACCCGCTGGTGCGGCAGGCCGGGCAGCAGCCACAGCTCCCATAGCGGCCGGGCTGGATCCAGCCGCCTGCGCGCCAGTTCCTGGCATGCGGCCAGTAGCTGGACTTGGCCGCCGGGTGCGGCCAGCGTATGGACCCGGATGTGGTCGGCGAGGTCGAAGGAGGGGGCGTCGACCCATAGTGGCCAGCCCAGCCCCAGCCGGGGCCGGTAGAGCAGCTGCCTGAAGCGGGGGACCAGGTGCAGTCTCGGCTCGAGCCGGGTCCGGACCGCCTCGATACGAACCTGGCCGTCGCGGCCGAGCAGGCTGGTGCCGTCGCAGATGGCGAGCCCGCCGATGTCGCTGGGCCAGCCATAGTCGTCCCACAGCAGCAAGAACAGGTCCGACGCGGTCAGCCGGTCCAGCAGACGTGTCTCGGCCATCACTTCCCGCTCCTTACCCTTCGTCGTGCACGACCCTGCTTTCCCCTGGCAGACCCGTGTGGCCCGTGCGTTGGCCGCGCTGGTTCACACCTGCTTGGGCACGTGCCCGGCGTACACCAGGCGCATGATCTTGTGCCCGAAGTCGGCAGTGGGCCCAAACATCAGCGGGCAGCCTCCGTCGATCACAGTGATGCCGTGCTGGCGGCCGTAGCTGGTGGCGGCGCCCGAGACGCTGCCTGCGCCGGGGCCCCGGTGCATCCAGACCTGCTTGATGCCCAGCTCGGCGCACTCGCGCATGGTGTCCTCGGGCGATCTCGGGCCGGGTTCCGATCACCACCGCCTCGACCCCGCCGGGGATCGATGCCAGATCCCGGTAGCACCGGTCCCCTTCGACCTGGCCGGTGTTCGGGTTGACCGCGAACACTTCATAGCCCCGCTCGCGCAGCCGCCGGTACACGTTGTTGCTCCCGTGCGTCTTGGGCGTGCGGGACACTCCCGTAACCGCCACTCGCCTGCTGGCCAAGAACGCAGCCGCGGCCTCGTTAATGCTCGGCATGGCTCCTCCCTCTCCATCTCTCAGTGGTCGTGCTCGGCGTCGAGCGCCAGGTCCAGCGCGAGGACGCTGGCCAAGATCAGCACGTGGTCCTCGCCCGGGGCGACGTCGACCGTGTAGCTGTCGGTCACGGTCAGCCAGCGTTTGGAGACGGTCGCCACGGTCTGGCCGTCCCGCCCGATCGTGAACTCGTGGCTGAGCAGGTCGCCGTCGATCTCCATCTCGCCGGCCCCGCGGACGTCGATCGTGAACCGGTCGCCGAAGGCGGTGAACAGGTGCTTGCGCACCTCGGCCACGTCCTTGCCGTCGATGGTGATCTCGTAAGTGGGGCGGAGCGCGGCCAGCTTGCGGTGCACCTGCCCGGCCTCGCGCCCGGCCGGGTCGCGGAGGATGAGCCGGTTATGCAGGCTCATCACCGTGCCGTCCACGTGCAGCACCGGCTGCCCGGCCTGGTCGGTGATGTCGGAGTCCTCACCCATGCGGAACATGCGCTCGCGGATCACGTACATCGTCATCACCTCCTGTTGTCACACCGTTCCCGGCCGACCCCTGTTTCGGGGTGCGCTGTATCGTGTGCGGTTCGCACGGTGGACGCAATCGCACTCCGAGAAGAGCCTCCGGTTAGCTCCGGTGCCCTCTGGCCCCGCTCAGTGGGTGCCCGCAGGCTCAAGCGCCTGAAGAAGGGTGAACCAGGTGGCGTCCACCCCTACCTTGTCCACCAGTGCGAGGAGCCGGGGCGACGGGTCGCCGTAGAAGGTCATCTGGTGGTCGTAGGCGAAGTCGGCGAACATGCCTCACGGGCTTCGCGGACATTCAGCGCGTGCTCAACCAGAGCATCCGCATCCACGTAGGCTTCGCGGACCTCGCACTCGGTCCCGTCTTTGCTGAGAAACCAGTCGTAGGCGAGCGTTCCGGTGTCCCTGTCCCTGGTCACCCGCATCATCTCAGCCGCTTGCCGCTTGAACCCCTCCAGATGCCCATCACGGACCTTCAGATGGGCGCGTACTTCGAACTGGCTCATCGTCGTCCCTCCTGAACTCGAGTCACCCTGTCGATCACCGTCGGAACATCCGACCCCCCACGTGGCCACAACCGGCCCAACCTTCGCCGCCAGGCCATGAACCTCCGAGGAGGTGATATGAAGCTCACGAAACTCGAAACAGGAGCGGTGGCAGGAGGCGCACGTCCCCTTTAGCCGGGACAAAGGCCCTCCCAGGCAGATCCCGTGTGAAGCTGGCCAAGCCCGTGCCTGGCGGCATCATGGCTCAATCAGATCGGCGGGCGGCCGGCGGGCGGTGGTGTGCGCGCTATGGGCGAGGCCCA
Organism: Streptosporangiaceae bacterium; assembly: GCA_036005525.1. Classification (GTDB taxonomy): domain Bacteria; phylum Actinomycetota; class Actinomycetes; order Streptosporangiales; family Streptosporangiaceae; genus UBA9676. The sequence goes on along the minus strand of DASYQM010000329.1, from coordinate 304 downwards.
GTTGCATGAGTACCTGCGGGGCTCCCGGGAGCGTCAAGCGGTCCCGGATCAGGGCGCGGATCGTCGCGGCCTCCAGCGGCTGTGTGTACAGGCTCGCGAACACCCATTTGCCCGCCGCGTGTGTCAGGAGCCGGTGCAGGGCCTGGCCCGCGCGGAGCCAGTCGGCGCGCAGCACCTGCACGATCTCCGCCCAGGTGCCGTCATACGACCAGCGGCGATGCCGCTTATACACCGTCAGCCAGTGCCCGTACTGCTCAGGCAGGTCCCGCCACGAGCAGCCCGCCCGAGTCCGGAACAAGATCCC
>DASYQM010000328.1:0-4771 GCA_036005525.1 Streptosporangiaceae bacterium | reverse complement strand
AGCGCCGGGTTGACCATCGACGGCCTTGCCCGCCAGACGCAGCTCCCGGTCCGCACGATCCGCGAATACCACACGATGCGCCTGCTCCCGCCGCCCGAGCGGCGCGGCCGCATCGGCATCTACGGGCCCCGGCACGCCCAGCGGCTGGAACTCATCGCCCGGCTCCAGCGGCGCGGCTACTCCCTCGCCGGGATCCGCGATCTGCTCCAGGCGTGGGACGCCGGGGCCGATCTGACCGCCTTGCTGGGCGTCGAGCCGGGGCAGGCATCGGATGAGACACCACTGACGCTCACCCGGGCGGAGCTTTCCGCCCGGCTCCCCGCGCTCTCCGGCGCGTCGCTGCGCCGCGCATGCTCGATCGGGCTCGTCCAGCCCGACGGCGAGGAGTTCCTGGTGCGCAGCCCCGCACTGCTGGCCCTCGTCGCCGACGGCACCACGGCTGGCATCCCGCTCACCGAGATGCTCGAGCTGGCCGGCGCCCTGCGCCATGAGCTCACCCGTGTGGCAGAGGTGATCGCGGGCCTCATCGTCGACCGTCTGCTGCCGCCACTTGAAGCCGGCCAGCGTCTTGATGACCTTCCTGCTCTGCTGCAACGAAGCCGCCATTTGTTGCTTCAAGCAGCCGCCAGCACCCTCGCCGACCGGCTCGCCACCGCCCTCCTCCGCCGCTCCGGCGACGCCGCAGGCAGTGCGGCGCTACGAGCGGCAATCGACCACGTCCGTGTCGGCGCGGTCGCCGACTCGGCCGGGAATATCAGGCATTACCCACCACGATGACCACCCCCAACCGCGATCAAGCCGAGCACTGGAACGACAGTGAGGACGTCGGCCACTGGCTCACCCACCAGACGCGATACGGCCGCATACTCACCCGTTCACCGGCATCATCCTGGCCGCGGCGGCCCTGTCGGCTGGTGATAATGTGCTCGACCTTAGATGCGGCTGCGGCGCCACCACCCTCGCCGCCGCCCCCGGCAGATCGGTCGGTATCGACATCTCCGGTCCCGTCCTCACCCGAGCCCGCGAGGGCGCCCGGCGGTGCGGGCTGACCAGCGCGTCCTTCGTGCAGGGCGACGCGCAGATCTGCTCCTTCGAGCCTGTCTTCGATGCGGTGATCTCCTGGTCCGGGGTGATGTTTTCGCCGATCCCGTGGCGGCGTTCGCGAACGTCCGAAGGGTGACACGGCATCCGGGCGGCTTGTGTTCGTTTGCTGGCAGCCGCTGGCAGCCGCTGCTTGCCAACCAAATGGCTGCTCGTGCCCGGCGCCGCGCTCGCCGAGCACATCCCGCTCCCCGGCCTGGGATCGCCTGACGTGCCCGGCCTGTTCGCTCTCGCCGAACCCGGCCGAATCCGCCAACTCCTCACCGACGCCCGAGTGGCACGACACCACCGTGACGTCCGAGCACGCCTCGATCCTGGTAGGAGGCGGTGGCGCCCTCGCCGGCTACTGACCCCACCAGGCATCCGGCCCCGCTGACGGCCGCAGGCGCTAGGAGGGCAGGTCCGCCGCGAAGAACAGCCCGACCAGGGTGCCATCGGAACGGGTCACCACCACCCGGGTTACCCCCGGTGGCCCATCCGCTCCGCCAGCGCTGCGGCATCCTCGCTGGGCCGCACCGTGGACACGCCGAACCGCATCACCGTCCCCACCGCCGCCTCCTCGGCGGCGGCCGCCAGCTTGTCCCGGTAGGCGGCGCCATCACCACCCCCGCCTGATTGACAACCAGCACCGGCCCGAACCCCTGGGCCTCCAGCAGGCGCAACGCCTCCGCGGCCGTCGTCCGCTCCTCAACTGTGGCTACGCCGCGGCGGGTGGACATCCCCGCTAGCTGAGCCGTGCCCTCGAACGGCAGATCACCAGCCAGCCAGTCGCCCTTGCCCACGGCGTAGTCGTACACCGGGCCGACCCCGGCCGCTTCGAGCCGCCACGCGGCCCGCGGGCTCATGTCTCAATACCCGTCGTGGCAATACACGATCACCGGCCGCGACCGATCCAGCTGCCCGGCCCTGGCATCTAGCTCCTTGAGCGGGAGATTGACCGCACCTGGCAGGTGCGCCCAGTCATAGTCCCCGGCGGGCAGCACCTCCACCAGCTGACCACCCTGGCCGGTCAGCGCCCGCAGTTCATCGCGCCCGATCCGGTCGGCATCACGATCCCTATCCCGGCCCCGGCCACCCGCCAGACCCGGCGGCCGACCACTAGATACCCGATAGCCCAGCCGACTGCGGCCGAGTCGCAGCAAGTGTCTGCGTCTGTATCACGGGCTTCTTGCCGGGGCGGCTCACCCGACGCCACGGACAGCTCACGCCGGAAGAGGCGTAGGCGGCCCAGCTGACCGGCACGGCCTGGGAGCATCTGACCGGCGACAGCTTCCACCTGTGATAGCCGGTCCGAGCGTCATGGCATGGGAACAGGCTGGAGACGAGGATGGCTGTCAATGGCCCGCCAGCGTGGTTGCTCGCCCGGGGATGCGGCTGTTCTCACTGGTTCAGGCCGAGCTGGCGCATTCGGGCCATGTTGTCCTCCACGCCGGTTGCGCCGGTCAGTCTCCTGTTGCGCACCCGGAAGATGTAGATCTCATCGACATCGTGGAAGCGCCGGCCGGTGGGCGGATGTCCCATCCACTCCCCGAGGTGGGTGCCCGAGCACCTGAAATGTGCGGCCACCTGCTCGCCTTCGGCAATGAGGTCGATGATCTCTACCTGGAAGTCGGGGAAGGACTTCCGGAAGGGCCCGATCCAGTGCCGTGCGGCCACAGCAATCTCGCCGTCGGCGACTTCGTCCAGCACATCAAGGTTGCCCTGATTGACCGCCTCTTCGACGAAACGGCGAACAAGAAGCTTGTTCTGGTCGGCGGCCATAGCAACCCCTCGTTTCGGCCTGCGCGGCAATTGCCAAGCGCTCGCCGCCGCCAGCGGCACATGCCCAGCGTAGGCGAGGCGGGCGGCGGCTGGGCGCCTCAGCTTGCCGGTGTGCTGATCCGGAGCCGGTTGCCGTCAGGGTCACGAAGTTCGATCTCGCACCCATAGGGAGGCTCGTCTTTGGGCCGACCGAACTCGGCCACGACGGCGTCGATATCACCCAGCACCAGGTAGACCAGGGTGTCTGGCCGGGCATCACCTTGGTGCTCGGACAGGAACAGCCGCGCCCGGCCACGGGCGATCGACACGAACGCCGGCATGCCGGACTCGAAGCGGTGCTCCCACTCCTTAGTGAAACCCAGGCGTCCGTACCAGGCGACCGCGTTGGCGGCGTCGGCGACGCGCAGGATCGGGATAACCTCCTCGTCATGCCTCCGGGACCGGCACCCGGTTCACACCCCGACTCCACCCGCGCCCTTTTTCAAGCGGCCAGCAGGACAGGCGGGTCACGCCGCGGGTGAAGCCCTGGGCGGCGAGCCCACCGCCGCTTCCGGTTTGGTGGTCGCAGTGCGCATGTACGAAACCCGGCCAGCCCCCGCCCGCTGCCCCGGCGGGGTGCCTCCACTCGGACGCGGGGTCGCAGCGCCATTCCAGGGAGTTGCGGGGCAGCACGATGGCGCCGGGGATCAGGCCGTCTTCGCGCCGCTGGTCGTCTTCGCGGATGTCGATGAGCAGGGCGTCGCTGGCCTGGGCGTGAAGTGCCTCGGCAGGCGATGGCCGGTCCGGCAGCGTGGCCCTGGCCTGGGCGAGCAGCTCGTCAACGGTCTTCGCGGCGCGGCGTCGGGCCATGTCGGGCCTCCTGGGTCGGGTGATGATGTCCCGCTCAGCCTCGCCCGGGGCCCTTGCAGCCGGTTTGCAGCCAGCGGGGGTGGTCGCACGTGGCGCTGCCAACCACTGCCAAGGCCTCCGGCAATGGGGTGGTCCAGCTGCCGGTGCTTCCCGATCCCGCCGGTGTTCACCCGGAGGGGCCAATCACCGCGGTGGTGTTCTGCTCAGTGCGGCCAGGCCGCAGCGTCGCAGGCCACGGCGATCAGTGGGAGGCAGGCGATGGTGGCCGGGAGGGCCAGCGCGGCGGCGCCAGCGGCGAGCCTGGCGATCCTGACGTGCCGGGCCGGCCAGCAGTGAGCACGGCGGCGCGGGATCTGGCGGTGGCGAGGGTGACCAGCGCAGCTGCGAGGTCGGCAGGGTGGTGACGGCGGGCGGCCTGGTCGTCGGCGGCCATCTCGGCGAGCACCGCGACCTGAGTTCCGGCCTCGGCGAGCAGGGGCACGAACGGGAACGCGCGGCTGAGCGCTGATGCGATGGCCAGCAGCAGGTGGTGGCGGCCGCGCAGGTGGGCTCGCTCGTGGGCGAGGACGGCGAGCAGCTGCCCCGGCCCGAGGGCGGCGAGGGTCCCGGCGGTCACCACGATGCAGTGACGGCGGCCGGGCAAGCAGTAGGCGGCGGGTGCGTCCTGGTCGAGGATGACCGCTCCCAGGGCCTGGTCGGGCCGCCCGGCGGCGTGGAGGAAGGCGGCGTGCTCGCGCCGTTCCCGCCGGGACCGGGCCAGGCCGCAAGCCACGCAGCCACCTGCCCGTGCCAGCACCGCGGCGGCCAGTAGCAGCCCCGCTCCGCCAGCTGCCATCACGCCCGGCGCGGTGTGTGGGGTCACTGAGATGCCGCCGCCGGGGTGGGATCCGGGCCAGGTCAGCGGGAACGGCGCGGCCACGGCCAGGATGGCCGGCACCACAGCGGCCAGCCAGGAAACCGACAGCGCCAGCCACAGCCCAATGCCGAACCGGGGTGCGCGGGACGCCCAGCCGCGGCGCAGGGCGGCAGGGGCGAATGCGCCAGCTACTAGGGCGTGTTT
>DASYQM010000327.1:0-9784 GCA_036005525.1 Streptosporangiaceae bacterium | reverse complement strand
CCGGACCGACGGGGACCGTATCCACGAGGTCAGCACCTCACGATCGCGCGGCGGAACCTCCACGCTCACAGTCAACGGCATAAGCCATCGTCCGCGAACGATAATCAGAGGTCAAGATTTCTCGCTCACGCGGCACTAGCTGGCTGGGCTTAGTTGGTGCCATGCACCCTATGAAAGCTCAAGATCGTGCACCTGCGCGCCGGGCCGGGCGACGATGGCGATGGCCGCATCCGCCCGCTCTGGTAAGGCGCGGTGATGTTTCGCGTGATGCTGCCGCCCCGGGAATTGGGATGTATCCCGGTGCTATCGGCCGGGATCTGGCAGCCTGGTCGGGGAGCGGATGCCGAGGTGAGATGCACTCTCTTGCCTCTTGAGGTGCCTGGCGGCGTGAGACTCCGCGTCATCCTGCTCGTCGTGGCGACCAGCTCGCTGGTGCTGGTCTCCTTCCTGGTACCGCTCGCGCTTGTGCTCCGCAACTTCACCGCCGACCGGGCGGTGAGCGCGGCGACCTTCGAGGCCCAGCACCTGGCGCCGCTGGTCACTACGCTCGGGACCAACAGCCTCCGGCTCACGGTGGACGGGTTGAACGCGGACAGCGGGAACAGCCCGGTCACGGTTTTCCTGCCGGGCGGCCATGAGTTGGGTCAGCCAGCGCCCCGGTCCGCGGCGGTGGACCTGGCCGCCAGGGGCCGCAGCTTCACCGCCTCGCGGCCAGATGGCGTCGAGGTCCTTGTGGCCGTCCAGGGCCTGCCCGGCCGCACCGCGGCGGTGATCCGCACCTTTGTGCCCAACGCGGAGCTGAGGCAGGGGGTCGCCAGGGCATGGCTCCTGCTCGGTGGGCTCGGGCTCGGGCTGCTCGCGCTCAGCGTGGTGGTGGCCGATCAGCTCGCCCGGTCCCTGGTCCGGCCGATCGTCGCCCTCGCCCACGCCTCCGACCTCCTGGCCACCGGCGACCTGACGGCCCGCGCCACGGTTGCCGGGCCACCGGAGGTCCGCCGGGCAGGAACGGGGCTGAACCGGCTTGCGGTGCGGATCGGCGATCTGCTCACACACGAGCGGGAGACCGTCGCCGACCTGTCCCACCGGCTCCGCACCCCGCTGACGGCGTTGCGGATCGACGCCGAGTCCTTGCGCAACGCCGACGAGATGACGCAGCTCTCGGCCGACGTGGAAGCGGTCGAGCGCACCGTCAACGAGATCATCCGCGCGGCCAGGCGGCCGACCGGGGGCGGCGCGGGGGCGGTATGCGACGCCTCGCCTGTCATCGCCGAGCGGGCCGCGTTCTGGTGGCCGCTGGCCGAGGACCAGGAACGCCCGATGATGGTCGATGTCGTCCCCGGGCCGGTGCCGGTCCGCGCGTTCGGCGAGGACCTGGCGGCCTGCACCGACATCCTGCTGGAGAATGTCTTCTCGCACACCCCCGAAGGCTGCGCCTTCGCGGTCAAGCTCAGCCGGCGAGCTGGCGGCGGCGCATGGCTGGTGGTCGCCGACGACGGGCCGGGCTTCCCGGACACTGACCCGACCGAGCGTGGCCGGTCCACTGGCGGGTCAACCGGCCTGGGACTGGACATCGCCCAGCGGATCGCCGAAGCCTCTGGCGGCACGTTGACCATCGGGCCCTCGACGTCGGGCGGCGGAGCCGTGACCGTCGGGCTGGGTCCGCCCATCGCCCCGCCCGGGAGAAATCGCCGGTACCGGCGGGCCGGTGACCGGCCCCAGCGTGGCGATCGGCCTCAGCGTGCCGATCGGCCCGCGCGTGCCGATCGGCCGCGGGGCAGTGGTCCGCTCCAGGGCGGGCTGCCTCAGCCGGACGGGCTGCCCCAAACGGACGGGCTGCCTCAGCAAGGCGGGCTGTCTCAGCGGAGCAGGCTGGTCCGGCCAGTGCTGGCCTGGCGTGGCGGGCTGCCTCAGGGCGGGGAGCCGGGCGGCGGCCCGGGCGAGTGGGCTGACGGCGGGCCGGGCGAGTGGGCCGACGACCGGACACCCTGGAGTCTGCGCGGAAGTTCACAGGTCGACGACGACGCACGAGGCCTGTAACCGGGGCCTCAGTGCCTCTCAGCGCCGCGCACTCAACGAGCCGCCACCTCAGCGCCGCGCCCTCAACGAGCCCGCCACCATGGCGCCGCGTTGACAGACGGGCCCTGTGACCAGGGTGTTGTCGCTCCCGGCGAGCTGCCAGCCGCCGCTATCGCGCGCCGCGTCGCGCCTAAGAACTGAGCGCGCTGCCTTAGTGCCGCCCTACACGCAGAGATAGGGCATCCGCCCGATGTGCCGCCGGCCGCCTTAGCACGATCCTCGAAGGTGAACGGCCAGGGACCCCTGGCCCAGACCCGGGAGGGCACTGTGAATCCAGCACTGGCGGAAGCCCTGGTTTCCGAGCGCGTCAGGGACTGGCAGGCTCGTGCATGCTGGTCGCGGCTTGCCCGGCAGGCGCGGCGCGCGCGGCGCCGCTCTTACTCCGACCAGATCATCGCCGAGGAGGGGCAGCCCGGCTGCCTGCAGGCGGCCAGCCTGCTCAGAGCATGAGATGGCTCGTCCGCGCCATCTACCGGACGCACACACCGGAGATGCCGGTGGCCGCCCACCCCGCCGGGCCGGCCAGGCCCGGTCCGCGGCCACGGAGATGGCACTGGTGAGCCAAAGGGGTGTCCGGGTGGTGTGACCAACGCCACCCGGACATCTCTTTCTTCGACTCAACTCTCTAGAACATCTGTTCGATAAATCTGGTATATTTGGTGCATGGTCGCCTATCTGCCACCTGGATGGCCAACCGGGGTCCACCCGCCGGGCAGCGAGGACTTCGAGCGGACCGCCGTGACATGGCTGCTGGACGTGGTCCCGCCCGACTACCGGCTGCATGGGGTCCTGCGGCGCCATCCCGTTGCGCTCGCGACGCTGGCCAGGCGTCACCTGACCGCCTGTGTCGAGGGTGCACGCCAGGGATACCGCACGGCCCGGACCGAACTTGGCGGCATGCTCCCGGTGAGCGGGCTGGACGCGGTGCTCGCCGCCTACCGGACCGAGGGGCGGCGTCTCGTTACGGCCGCGCACGCCGCGAACCTCGTGGAGCAGGCGCTGCGGGGGAAGGAATTCGCGCCCCAGCTGCACGACGCTCCCGGCTCGTCGGACTCGCTCGGCCCCCAGGACTCATCCGGCCCGCAGGACTCGCCCGGCCCTCAGCATCCATATGGCACTCAGCGTCCGTCCGGCCCGCAGGACTTGCCCGGCCCGCCCAGCCCCCCGGGGCGGGCCGGGCAACGGGAGCAGCCCACGCCACGCAGTCAGCCGCACGCGCCAGGGAAACAGCAGCACACGCCCGGAAGGCAGCGCCAGGAGCAGCCTGCGGGACGGAAGCAGCGGCAAAAGCAGCCCACGGGCGGGAAGCAGCGGCAGAAGCAGGCCGTCGGCTAGCCGGGCAGGCAACGGGCCATCAGCGCGGGCACCAGCTGGGAAGCGCGGGAGGCCGTTAGCGCCGCTGGCCTACCAGCCGGGCGTTGTCCAGCGCCAGGCCGACCCGGCATGCGAGATCGGCCGCCAGGTCCGCCACCTCCCTGGGCAGCCGCTCGTCGCGCTGGTAGCCGACGGCCAGCAGCCCCGCGCCTGCGCGCATGCCCAGCGGGAAGCACCAGGCGGTTTCGGCGGCGAGCGCATCGGCGCCTTTGGGTGCCTGTGCCAGCCCTGGCACCGCCAGCGGCCAGCGCCACATCGGCCCGGGGCGGCCCGGGGCGGCCGGGCGGGGCGGCTCAGCGCCCGCCGTCTCGGACACGCGGTCGAGCAGCCAGGCAAGGGCCGGCGACCATTCCTCGTCCATGTGCCGCGCGTAGACCACCCGCAGACCCATCCCGTCGGCGGGCAGCAGCACCGCACACCAGGGCACGAGCCGGGGCACCGCGGCATCACCGGCCAGCATCGGGACCTGATCGGCGCCGAGATCGTCGGCCAGCAGCCCTCGGGCTTGCGCAAGCGCGCTGATGCGGCCGCGCCGGACCCGTTCCAGCTCGCTGAGCCGCGCACGCTCGAGCATGGGCCCCCACCGGTCGGCGAAATGCTGCAACCGGACCGCCTCGTCGTCGCGGAACCTGTTCGCCGTCCCGGACGCCACCGCCAGCAGGCCGGTCACCCGGCCATCCACCACCAGCGGCACGGTGAGCAGAGACGGAGCCGCGTCGGCCGCCGCCCGCGCCACTGCCAGCGACGGTGCGCCCATCCCGGGCTGCGCCAGCAGCCCGGCCCGCCTGGCCTGCTCCACCATCCTGGCCCGCCTGGCCTGCCCGGAGCGTCCTGCCCGGCCGGCCCTGCCGGTCCGCTTTGTCGGCTGCCTGCGTGTGGCCTGCGGGATCTGCCCAGCCCGGCCGACCGCCTTCGCCTGTCCCTCAAGCCCGGCCGGCCCGGTACCCGCCGGGGCCGTGGTGCCCGCCGGCGACGGGAAACGGCCGACGGCCGCCCGCAACCGAAGCTCGCCGTCCTCATCGGGCACCATGGCGTAGGCGGCGTCCGCGCCGACGGCTGCGCGTGCCGACTCCACCGTGGTGGTCAGCAGCTCGTCATAGCCAGGCTCACCGAATGGAGGCACCGGCCACCGGTGGATGCCGTTCCCCGCCGGCGCGCCGCCCGTTCCCGCCACGACCGGGGCAACCGGCGCCTGGCGCAGCGCGGCCACCAGCTTTGCCTGCCCGTCCGGCCCGCGATCGGGAACCGCGTGGAACCCGGTGTCGAGGGCGGCGCGCAGGCCGTCCCCCGGCTGACCGCCCTGGCCAGGTCCCGGTTCCGGGGCGGATTCCGCCTGTCCTATCCGGAACCACACCGCCTTGGCGGACTGCCCATAGGTAACGCCCCACGCGGACGCGAGGGCCGCCGGGAGCAGCAGCCCGTATCCGCTGGTGCGCTCGGCGGGAACGTGCTCGTGCTCCGGGGGCTCGGGAACCAGGCTAGCCGGGTGGCCGTCGCTGACCACGACCTCGACCCCTCCGCCGGCCAGCTTGCAGGTGACCTCGACAGCGGTTCCGGCGTGCACCACCGCGTTGGTCACCAGTTCGCTGGTGAGCAGCACGGCGTCGTCGACCAGCCCGTGGCTTGCGATCGTGGCGCCGCTGATGAGCCAGGTCTGCAGCGTGTCACGCACGAAACGGCGTGCCGCGGCGGCAGCCGTCGGCTCCGGCTGGTATGCCGCGGTCGCGACAAGACCGTCCAGTCCCTCCACGCACCCTCTCCGCTGTGATGCCGCCGCCCGGCGCTCGCCCCCGGCCGCATGCCCGCCGCGTGGCGATTCGCCGCTTCCGTCAACGGCGGTCATCCCCATCGTGACAGACAAACGGCCGTTTTCCTGGCCGATCAGCCATGATCGCCAGACGTCGGCGCCGTTGGTGACCACCCGTTACCCGTCACGTACTCGCGGACGACTCTAGCCGGTACCCCGGCGACCAGGCACCGGTCCGGCACCTGGCCGCGGACGACGGAGCCGGCGGCGACCGCCACGTTGCGCCCGATGCACGCGCCGGGAAGCACGATCACCCCCGCGCCGAGCCAGCTTCCCGCACCAATGGACACCGCCGTGTTGCTCGGCCACTGCCGCCCGATCGGCACGTTCGGGTCGGAGTAGCCGTGGTTCTGGTCGGTGATGTAGACGTAGGGGCCGGTAAAGACGTCATCTCCGATCACGATGGAGTGATGGGCGACGATGTGGCTGCCCCGGCCGATGACACAGTGATCACCGATCCGCAGCACCGGCTGATCCCCCAGATCCTGCCCCGGGACCATCCCCGCGCTGAGGCTGACCTGCGCGGCGACCAGCGTGCCCGCACCGATCTCGATCCACCGCTCGCCGTACACGGCGCCGGCGGGGAAGCCGATCACCGAGCCTGGGCCGAACGACGCGAAAGCGCGGCCGGCCGGAGTGTCCGCGGTGATCGCCCCCGCCCGCTCGGCGCCCTGCCAGAGCCGGTGTACCAGCCACCAGGCCGCGGCCCGGCTGCCCCGCGCGAAAGGGTTCTTCCCGGCCATGACCGACAACGCTACTGGTCCGTGACCCTGCCAGTTACTCAGGCACCGGCACCGGCGGTGCGAGCGGGAGTGCCCCGCGGCCATCGTTGGGCATATTCTTCGCCGCCAGTTGGCCACACGCCCCGTCGATCTCACGGCCACGGGTATCGCGCACCGTCACCGGTATGTGGCGGGCCTCCAGGGCCGCCACGAAGTCCCGGGTCGCGGCCGGCGTGGAGGCGGTCCACCGCGAGCCCGGCGTCGGGTTGAGCGGGATCAGGTTGACGTGTGCCAGCCGCCCTGCGAGCAGGCGCGCCAGTGCCTCCGCCCGCCAGCGCTGGTCGTTGACGTCCTTGATCATCGCGTACTCGATCGAAACCCGGCGGCCGGTGGCACCCGCGTACTCCCAGGCCGCGCCGAGTACCTCGGCCACCTTCCACCGCCTGTTCACCGGCACCAGCTCGTCGCGCAGCTCGTCGTCCGGCGCGTGCAGCGACACCGCCAGGGTGACCGGGAGCCGCTCGGCGGTGAGCCGCCGGATGGCGGGGACCAGGCCGACCGTGGAGACGGTGACCGACCGCTGGGAGATGCCGAGCCCGTCGGGCACCGGGTCGGTGAGCCGGCGCAGACCGGTGACCACCTGCGGGTAGTTCGCGAGCGGCTCGCCCATGCCCATGAACACCACGTTGGAGACCCGGCCGGGCCCGCCGGGGACCTCGCCGCGGGCGAGCGCCCGTGCGCCGGCCACCACCTGCGCGACGATCTCGGCAGCGGACAGGTTCCTCGTCAGCCCCGCTTGGCCGGTGGCGCAGAACGGGCAGGCCATCCCGCAGCCGGCCTGCGACGACACGCACATGGTGACGCGCCCGGGGTAGCGCATGAGGACCGACTCCACGTAGGCGCCGTCGACCGTGCGCCACAGCGTTTTGCGGGTCATCCCGCGGTCGCAGGATTGCTGACGCTCGGCGGTGAGCAGCCGTGGCAGCAGCGCGGCGGTGAGTTCGGCGCGGGACGCCAGCGGCAGGTCGGTCATCTCGTCCGGGTCATCGGTCAGCCGGGCGAAATAGTGATGGGCGAGCTGGTCGCCGCGGAAGGGCTCGCCGCCCAGCTCGGCGGCGGCCGCCCGGCGCGCGGATGGGTCGAGGTCGGCCAGGTGGCGGGGGGGCCGGGTGCGCGTGACGGGCAAGGATGCTCCGTTCGGGTGCTGGTGGGTGGCGGTCCGCGAGTGACACCGGGCGCTGACCGACAACAACCTGAAGAATATCTGCCGGCAACGCATTCATGACCTGCGGCAAGTCAGTAGATTTCGACACATGCCAACGTTGCGCAAGGGCGCGGGTAGCTCACGGCCTGCCGCACATTCCGGGCAGCCGGGGCTCCTGCTGGACAATGAGAGCCCGTACGGCAGCCGCCGGGTAATAGTCGAGTATGACGGCGCCACCACCGCCGCCTACCTGCACGACGCCGATGCCATTGTGGGCGCCGCGTGGATCGCCAATCACCAGCAGGCGCCCGTGAGCACCGACCTGTCACGGCTCAACGCCGGCCGGGCGCCGCTCATGCCCGCCGGTCATACCAAGCATCCCGGCGGCAGGCCGCCCCTTGACGCCAGCACGTTGCGCGCCCTGTGGTTCGAGGAGGGCGACGGGGTCGCCATCATCGAGGGCGGCCAGCTCCTGGCCGTCATCCCCGGATGGTCTGACATGTCCCGGGGGATGCCCGGATACAGCCGGGACGTCATGGGCCAGAGCCCGTTCGGCTGGTCCCTCGATGACGCCATGGAAGGACTGGGCCCGCGGGCCGACCGGGCGACGGCGTTCTGGCGCTGGCGCGGGCGCGAGGATTCCTGGGCGGGCTTCCAGCAGTCCATGCTGGGCCACCTGCTGGCCCGGCTCGGGCCCGGCGCGCGGTACTGGGATGTCGGCGGTGGCAAGCAGCCCGTGGTGGGGGTCTCCGAGCGCCCGCCCACCGAGCAGCGGCCCTATACGGTGCTCTCCACGGTCGGCATGAGCTGCCAGCGCATGCCCGTGGTCGAGCAGGTGATGGAGGATGCCAGCGGCTGCGCACGGATCGAGCTCGCCATCGCCACCACATTGCCCAGCCCCGAGGCGGCGCGCATCTTCCTGTGGCTGGCCCAGTACCCCTGGCGGGCCGTCACATGGTTCGGGGCCGGTCACAGCATCCGCTGGTACCACGAGCCCGCCACCTTCCCCCTGGGCGGGGGGAACGAGGCGGTGCTCCTGCTCGACGACCCCGCCCAGCTGATCGGCCCCGAGGTGCCCGACTTGTCCGGGTTCTCCTTCGCCTCCGAACCCGTCCGGTGGCTCTGGATCCTGCCGATCACCGAGCGGGAACGGCAACTGGCCAAGGAGCGCGGCGCGTCCAGCCTGATCACCCAGCTTGCCGCGCAACGCCGCAGCTGGGTTGTCGGCCGCTTAGCCGCCGGCAGCCCGCTGCGGACCGGGCCCGTCTGGCGGGTCTCCGGCCCGTCTGGCGGGTCTCCGGCACGCCCAGACCCAGCCAGGGACGCCCAGGGCCTGTCTCGTGGGTCCATGCCGTCGCGACCGGATGCCGGCGGGATGGATCGCAAGCCATACGCCGCGAGACGCTCGCCCGGCGGCCGCGCAGCAGGCTGGAGATCTGCGAGACACGCACCTAGTGCAGGTGGAGGCTGACGCCGAGCAGGGGGAGGAACCAGAGGAATATCGCGAGCAGCGCGGAGAGCGCACCCTTGATAAGGCCGACGGTTATGTAATCACGGGTCCATGCCACCACGATGCCGATGATGACGTAGATAATGAAGACGATGCTGACCGGCCGTCTGAACATCGCTCAGCACTCCCATCGTCCCGACGCGGATAGACGCCCGCAATCTCCCCATGAAAACAGGCTCCAAACGCGGCCAGATGGGCCTGCGGGCCTTTGTGACGGCTTCCCTTTTAGCTCTGGCCCGCCACCGGTATGAAGGCGAGCAGGAGCAGCCACACCACGGGCGCGGCGAGCGCCAGCGAGTCGATCCGGTCGAGGACGCCGCCATGGCCGGGCAGGACCGAGCCCATGTCCTTGATCTGCAGATCCCGCTTGATCATCGATTCGGTGAGATCCCCGAGCGTGGCCGCCAGCAGCGCCGCCGCACCAATCAGCAGTCCCTGCCAGGCCGCCCCGTGCAGCAGGAGCGGCAGCGCGACGGCACCCGCCACCAGGCAGGCCAGCGCCGAACCGCCGAACCCTTCCCAGGTCTTCTTCGGGCTGATCGTGGGCACCATGAGGTGGCGCCCGATGAGGATTCCGGTGGCGTAGCCGCCGATGTCGCTGCACACGCCCAAAATGAGAAAGAGCAGGGTGCGGCGCGACCCGTCGGGCGCGGCGAGCATGAGCGAGGCGAACCCCGCCATCAGCGGCAGGTAGATCAGGGCAAAGGCGCCCGCGGTCACGTCCCGCAGGTAGCCGACCGTGCCACCCGGCAGGCGCCAGGCCAGGATCACGATCATGGTTATGGCTACGCACGCCACCAGGGCGCGTTCGCCCCACCAGTACGCCAGCGCGATCGCCGCGGTGCCGCCGGCGGCCACCGGAACCAGCGGCAGGCTGATGTCCCGCGCTCCGAGGGCCCGGGACAGCTCCCACAAAGCGACCGCGATGGCAGCGGCCAGGTAGATGAGGAAGGTGGCTTTGACCGTGAACAGCGTGACAATGGCGAGACCGCCCAGCGCCACCCCTACTCCCAGCGCGGCCGGGAGGTTCCGGCCGGCCCGGACCGGGGCTCGGGCGCGCGGTGTGCCATCCTTCCCCGGCACCACAGGCT
>DASYQM010000326.1:0-5257 GCA_036005525.1 Streptosporangiaceae bacterium | reverse complement strand
GCCCTGCGGATCGCGCTGGCCGCCGCGGCGGCGCTGGTGATCCTGCCCAATTTCCACGCCGACGTGTGGGCCAGCCGCATCCCGGTCCCGGCCTTCCTCACCCAGGGGACCTACCACCGGTACCTGCGGCCGGGAGAGATCGTCTGGATCGTGGATCCCGACCGTAACCGGCAGATGATCTGGCAGGCGCAGACGCGCCTGTCCTTCCGGCTGGCGGGCGGCTTCTTCGGGGTCATCCCGCCGGGCCTGCCCGATCCCGGCATGCAGGCGCACCTGGGCACCGGCGCCATCACCGGGGCGTCGGTGGCCGACATCGAGGGCTTCCTGGCCAGCCACCGGGTCGGTGCCGTGCTGATGGCCGAGCAGCCGCCCCGCTCGAGGGCCGTGCCCAGGCTGGCCCGCGCCACCGGCGTCGCCCCCATCCGGTCGGGCCGCGTGGTCGTGTTCCAGCTACTTACCAGGCCCCGGCCGCCCCGGGTACCGTCGAAGGCATGACCGGCACCAGCGCCGCCGTCGCCAGCCCGGTGGACTTCGCGCGCTACGGCGAGTACACCGTCAAGACCCGCGCCGCCCCGGATGGCGGCTTCGTGCGGCCGGTCTACCCGTTCACCGGCCGCGTCACGGCGGATGGCAGCAGCGGCTACCCGGCCGAGCCCGGCCGCTATCACCTCTACGTGTCCCTGGCCTGCCCGTGGGCGCACCGCAGCGTCATCGTGCGGCGGCTGATGGGCCTGGAGGACGTGGTCTCGCTCTCGGTGGTGGACCCGGTCCGTGACGGCGCGGCTGGGCGTTCCGTGAAGGCCCGGGCTACACCCCTGACCCGGTGAACGGGTTCACCTTGATCCGGCAGGCGTACGACGCGACCGAGCCGGGCTACGACGGGCACATATCGGTCCCGGTGCTGTGGGACCGCCGCACATCACGGATCGTCTCCAACCATTTCCCCGACATCACCATCGACCTGGAAACCCAGTTCGGGCAGTGGGCCACGCCGGGCGTTGACCTTTACCCGCTGCCGCTGCGGCCACAGATCGACGCGCTCAACGAGCGTGTCTACACCGACGTGAACAACGGCGTGTACCAGTGCGGGTTCGCCGCCACGCAGGCGGCCTACGACGCGGCGGTGGCCCGGCTTTTCACCGCCCTCGACGACCTTGACCGGCGGCTGGCCACCCGCCGGTACCTGTTCGGGGATGCCCTCACCGAGGCCGACGTGCGGCTCTGGGTGACCCTGGCCCGGTTTGACCCGGTCTATGTCACGCACTTCAAGGCCAACCTGCGCCGGCTCGCCGATTACCCGAACCTGTGGCCCTACGCCCGTGACCTCTACCAGCAGCCCGCCTTCGGCGGGACCACCGACTTCGATCAGATCAAGCGCCACTACTTCGGGACCCATCCGCGGCTCAACCCCTCGCGGATCGTGCCCGCCGGGCCGCTGCTGGACTGGCAGGAGCCGCATCACCGGGAGCGCCTGGCCGGCGGAGGCCACCCGCCGGCCGTCCCGGCAGAGCCCGGGCCCTGATCACCTCCAGGTCTGGAGGTGACCCGGCTTCGGCGAGCTCCATGAGTGCTACGCCGGGTCGTGTGCCTGGGTGGCGCCCCTCAGGCCCGCCACCGCCAGCGAGCCGAGCGTCGCCAGGTCGTAGCCCCCCTCCTGGATCAGGACCGCCGGGCCGAGGGCGGCGATCCTCCCCGTTGCCTGCCGGTAGCCGTCCTCGCTGACCCGCAGCGGGCTCTCCGGGTCGGACTCGGCCGCGTCCAGGCCCAGCGACACCACGACCGCATCCGGGCGGTGCGCGGCCGCGTCGGCGCACAGGGCCGTCACGGCGGCCAGCCAGCCCTCGTCGCCGGTGCCCGGCGCCAGCGGCAGGTTGCGGTTGGCGCCGGCGCCGTCGTCCCGGCCGCGCTCCCCGGCGTAGCCGGCGTAATGCGGGAACCAGCCCGCACCCGGGTCCACGTGCACGGACCCGTAGAAGACGTCGCCGCGCGCGTAGAAGATCATTTGGGTGCCGTTGCCGTGGTGGGCGTCGATGTCGATGACGGCCACCCGGTCCGCGCCGGCGGCCCGCAGCGCCTGTGCGGCGATCGCGGCGTTGTTGAGATAGCAGGATCCGCCGTAGGCGGCGTGGGTGACGTGGTGGCCGGGTGGCCGGCACAGCGCGTAGGCCAGCGGAGCGCCCGCGCTGACGAGGTCGGCGGCGGTCAGGGCGGCATCGACGGCTCCGCGGATCGCGGCCCAGCTGCCGGGGCCGATCAAGGTCATCGTGTCGTAGCAGTACAGCCCCGCGCGGCCGTGCACGGCCGGGGGAATCCGGGGCTCCAGGCCGGCCAGCATGCCGGGGGTGGGGAAGACATACGGGACGACCCGGTCGCGCCCGTGCTGTGCCGGGTAGCCCTCCTGCTCCCAGGCGGCCCAGACGCCGGCGAGATGATCGACCAGCCCGCCGTCGTGCACCGCCCGCAGGATCTCATCGCCGTGGGGGCGGGCCGCCACGATGGGCGCGCCCTGCCCGGCAAGCGCGTCGCGGAGCACCAGCGCCCTGGCCGGCACCTCCGTGCCCGGGTCGCGTACGCCCAGCCAGACCTCGCCGCCGGGCTCGTGGCGCAGGCAATCCTCGCTCCAGACCACCGGGAGAGCGAGGCGCGCGGGCTGTTCCCTCATCGCTGCAGCATGCCAGGTCCGTGCGGCGCGGCGGGAACTCTCCACCGTTCGGAGCGCCGCGAAGCGGGCAGAATCACCGGCGTGAGCGTGCAACTGAACCACACCATCGTCTCGTGCCGCGACCAGGAGCGGTCGGCGGCGTTCCTCACCGGGATTCTCGGCCTGCCGCCAGCCACCGTCTTCGGGCCGTTCCACGTCGTCGAGGCCGACAACGGCGTCTCGCTGGACTTCCGCGAGACCGACGGCGAGATCGCCGCCCAGCACTACGCCTTCCTGGTCGGCGAGGAGGAGTTCGACGCCGCCTTCGGCCGCATCCGCGAACGGGACCTCGCCTACTGGGCGGATCCCGGCAGGTCACGGCGCGGCGCGATCAACCACCGTGACGGGGGCCGTGGCCTGTACTTCGAGGATCCCGACGGCCACCTGCTCGAGATCATCACACGGCCTTACGGCAGCGGTGGCTAGGCCGCGGCGGAATCATCGGGCCCGCCGGGCGGTTGCCGCAGTTATGGCTGCCGGACATCAGATCACCATCATCCCAACCCGCGACCACATCGAGGTCACCCTCGGCGGCGAGAAGCTGGCCGAGTCGGACCGGGCCGTCCTGCTCGACGAGACGGGCTATCCGACCCGCTACTACATCCCGCGCGAGGATGTCCGCACCGAGTTGCTGCGGCCCACCCGCCACCACACGACCTGCCCGTTCAAGGGCGAGGCATCATACTGGTCGGCCGAGGTTGGCGGCGAGGTCCACGAGAACCTGGTGTGGAGCTACGAGACGCCGATCCCGCAAGCCGAGGGGATCGTCGGTCTCATGAGCTTCTATCCGGAACGGGTTCAGCTGACCGTCAACGGCCAGCGCCAGCCGGCCTGACCCCGCCGCCGGCCGTCCATCCGGGATCGCGGCCGAACCAGCCTGCCAGGCGGTCGTAGGCCGGCGCGTCCGGCGGAACCGGCACCTCAGCGCCGAAGGCCCGATCCGGGCCACGGAATTCGGGCCGCAGCATCCGCTGCGACCAGTCAAGCGCGTGCTCGGCCAGCCGCGGGTCCAGATCGGCCCGCTGGCCGGTGGCTTTGACCAGGTCCCAGCCGTGCATCGCCAGCTCGGCGACCTGCTGGTCGGCGCGGCTCCGCAGCGGTGCCTGCCCGCCGGCGGGCATGGCAACGGGCTGGTCGAGGTCGGCCGCCTGCCACACTCCCAGCAGCTGCCCTGCCCGTTCGCGGAACGCGGCCACCCAGTCCTCACCGAACCCGTCGGCAGGCGCCTGCCAGTCCACGGTTTCGCCGCGGGCGGCGACGATGAAGTTACGCAGGTCCTGCCCGATCACGTGCCGGACGAGCGCTCGCACGTCCCAGTCCGGGCACGGCGTCGCCAGGGTGGCCTGGCCGGCACCGATGGCCGCGATGATGGCCACCGTCTGATCGAGGGCACGCTCGATCAGCGCCATCGTGTCATTCTCAGAGGTCACGATCGCCATTGTGCCCCGCCGCACGGGCGGGGCGGTTCCCGGCCCCGGAGCACGCGCCCGAGGTCAGAGGTCGACGGCCATGCCGTCGTAGGCCGCCGGCAGCTCGGCGTCGGCGAGCCTCCGCCTCCCTCGCCGCTTCGGCCAGCGCCGGGGTCCACTGCGTGTCACCCGAGTAGGCGAAGGTCACCCCGTCCAACCTGAGGCTCGCGCGATGGCCGCGGGTTCAGGCGGGGGTCAGCGGAACAGCCCCTCGATGTAGCCGGCGCCGAACCCTGCCTTCTCGTAATGGTCCTTGCACAGGGCGATGTAGTCGAACACGTCGAAATGGCCCGTAGCCTGGCCGTTCTCGTCCAGCCAGATCAGCGGCCCCGTGACGTTGAACGTCACCTTCATCGGTTCCGCGGTTTCATACGCAACGAGCGTGTGCGCCTCGCCCGGTGCCTCGTACACCCAGTCGCCGGCGGTGGCCACCCAGTCGTGCTCGAGATAGCCCCACTTACCGGAGATCGTGTACGCGAAGACCTGT
The DNA here is from genome assembly GCA_036005525.1 of Streptosporangiaceae bacterium. Taxonomy (GTDB): domain Bacteria; phylum Actinomycetota; class Actinomycetes; order Streptosporangiales; family Streptosporangiaceae; genus UBA9676. Next base: position 600 of record DASYQM010000326.1, on the reverse strand, counting down.
TGCGGGTGGTAGTGACGGTTGACCAGGCCGGCTCCCCGGGCCATCAAGACGTCGCACCACCGGTTCTGGCTCGGCGAAATCCACAGCGGGCGGGTTCCCACCGTTTCCGACAAGGGGGCATAGAACCGTTCGTCATCGGTCGCCGCCTGCGAGACATACGCCTCCGGCGCGGCACCGGGCCGGAACGCCTGCGTGATCGGCTTCAGGTCCCGCCAGAACTCTCCACCGCCTGATTGCGCCACCATTCCTCCCAGGGCTCGGACGTCACGATCAGGCTCCCACCGGCGGTGGGTACAGACAAGCCTGCTTTCGGGGCCTCGCCCAGCCGCTCGGGGACGGTGCCGGAGGCGCGTGCAAGGGCGGGCCCATACGGGCGCGGGGCTAACATCTGCTCATGTCGAATTCGCCGCCGGCCGCGCCGACGCGGCCGGCAGCGCTCGGGGCGGACCCCTATGCGTGGATGCGGGACAGCGGGGATCCCGCCCTGCGGGCCTACCTTGCCGCCGAGCGCTCCTACTACGACCAGCAGGTGGCCCACACGGTGGCCCTCCGCGGCGAGCTGACGGCGGAGATGTCCGCGCGGGTGGCGCCGGCCGCCGA
>DASYQM010000325.1:0-1774 GCA_036005525.1 Streptosporangiaceae bacterium | reverse complement strand
CGGGGCCGGGGTGGAAGTCGGCGTCGGCGTCGGGGTGGGGGTGGAACTCGGCGTCGGGGTGGGGGTGGGAGTCGGCGTCGGGGTGGGGGTGGGAGTCGGCGTCGGGGTGGGGGTGGGAGTCGGCGTCGGGGTGGGAGTCGGCGTCGGGGTCGGGGTGGGGGTGGGAGTCGGGGTCGAGGACGCCGCGGCCGGGCTGGCGGTGGGGGTGGGCGTCGCGCTCGTGCTGGCGGCGGCCCTGAGTTGGGCCGCGGACGAATTCCCTACAGATGCGCTCGCGGGCCTAGCGGTGCCGATGAAAAGCATCGCCGTCAGACCGGCAAGAATGATCACGAAACTGGCGATAACGCCAGACGTATCGATCCCGCCGCGTCGTGTGATCATGGACCTGCCTTCGCCCCCCGCTCATCCCCGACCACGTGCGCTTGCTGCCATGATGAGCTGTCAACGCGGGAAGCGTTCCCCGCGGCCCCCCATCCGACACCTGCCAGAGCAATCAGGGAAGCCTTGGCCTAAAGGCACACAAGCATTCGGCAGCGATAGAGCCGGGCAGCGAGAAGTGACGGGGCTGCTGCGCGGACGCCATGCCGGTCACGGTGCGGCTGGCCAGCCGGTCAGTGCTCACCGTGCATCTCCCGCCCGGCGGGCCCCGTCTGATCAGGCCGCAGATGACAGCGACGTGGATGGCTCATAGCCGCGAGCCATTCAATGATCCTGTACTACTCGAATACTCGATTGCTTTTGACCTGCACTGTTGCCGGCAGGCTGGGCACCGGATGGTTGGCTGGGCGGGCGCTGCTCAAGATCGTCTAGCTGCTGATCTGCCAGATTCTGTGAATGGCCGTCCCGGCCAGGGTCAGCCCAGTGGCTGGCCCGGGCGGTATGGCAGGCCGGCCGCCTTCCACGCCTGGAAGCCGCCGTCGAGGTCGGTGGCCTCGTGCAAGCCGATCCGCCGCAACGTCGCTGCGGCGAGCGTCGAGGCATATCCTTCGGAGCACATGACGATGATCTGCGCATCGGCGCGGGCGAGCGCGGGGATGCGGGCGTCGCTGCGCGGGTCAAGCCGCCATTCCAGCACGTTGCGGCCGATGATGATCGCGCCTGGGACCTCACCCTCGGCGATCCGCTGCTCCCGGGGCCGGATATCGATCAGGATGGCGCCGGCCGTGAGGGCGGCAAAGGCCGCCTCGGGGCGGAGCCGGGCCAGGCCGCCGCGGGCCTCGGCTAGCAACTCGTCGATGCCGGGCGCGCCGGTCGGCAAGGAGCCAGGTACCAGCCTGGCGGCCGATTCCGAGGCTTCAGCGAGCGCGGTGCCGGCACCCCCGCGGCCCCGGCCGCCTTCCGGGCAGCCGACCGCCACGGTCTCCCTGGCGATCAAGCCATGTTCGGTTGGCGTGCAGTAGGTCATCGCCGCCAGCGGCGGAGAATAGGCGTGGATACTCGCCGCAGAACCGCCGGCGCCGTGTGCGACCTGGTGGACGTGCGCCGGCCCGAACGCCACCGTCTCGTTGGCGCGCAGCCGTCGTTTGGCGATCCGCCGCCCGCCCGGCACCCGGTACTGCTCAACCAGGCACCCCCCGGCTACAGTGAACGACCCGCACGACCCGCCGTGATCGTGCCAATCGGTGTCTTGGCCGCGTTCCCAGGCCAGCAACCACACGTCCCAGGAATTGGACCGGTGCAGCGGCAGACACCACCGCACATTGGGGTCGCGAACGACAAGATCCGCCCATAGCTCGCGGCGGCCGGCGATGCCGGCCGTGATGGCTCGCAGCTG
>DASYQM010000324.1:0-7765 GCA_036005525.1 Streptosporangiaceae bacterium | reverse complement strand
GGACGTCGCCGCGGCCGGCGGCGTGTTCAAGACGACCGAGGGCCTGCTGGAGCGGTTCGGGCCGCGCCGGGTCCGCGATACGCCGATCTCCGAGCAGGCCATCATCGGGGCGGCCATGGGTGCGGCCATGAACGGCCTGCGCCCGATCGCCGAGATCATGTTCAGCGACTTCTTCGCGGTGTGCTGGGACCTGGTCGCCAACGAGATCGCCAAGAGCCGCTACATGTCGGACGGCCAGGTTTCGTTCCCGCTGGTGATCCGGGCCGCCAATGGAGCCGGGGTCCGGTTCGGCGCACAGCACTCGCAGTCCGTGGAGAACTGGGCGATGGCCGTGCCGGGCCTCAAGGTGATCGCCCCCTCCACCCCGCACGACGTGATAGGGCTGCTCGCCGCCGCGATCCGGGACCCCGATCCGGTGCTGTTCTTCGAGCAGAAGTCGCTGTATGCGAGCAAGGGCGAGGTCCCCGATTCCGCCGAGATCGTCGAGCCGCTCGGGCAGGCGAAGGTGATCACCGAGGGGAGCGACGCCACGATCCTGGCGCTGGCCGCGATGGTCCCCCGGGCGGTGGACGCCGCCAGCCGGCTCTCGGCCGAGCACGGCATCGGCTGTAGTGTCGTGGACGTGCGCAGCCTCGTCCCGCTCGACACCCGCACCATCCTCGCGGAGGTCGCGAAGACGGGCCGGCTGTTCACGGTCGAGGAGAACCCACGGCTGTGCGGCTGGGGCGCCGAGATCGTGTCGATCGTGGCCGAGGAGGCGTTCGGCTCCCTGCGGGGCCCGGCGGTGCGGATCACCACCCCGCACGTCCCGCTGCCCGCCGCAGATGCCCTGGAGGACCACGTGCTGCCCTCGGTCGCGCGGATCACCGAAACCGTGCGCAAGACATTGGAGGACGCGTGACCGCTGACGCTGCTTCTAACCTGGCCTCCCTCACCGGCATCGAGGTGCCGACCGGGCTGTTCATCGGAGGCGAATGGCGGCCCGGCGGCGGCGGCACGCTCGCCGTCACCGACCCGGCGACCGAGGACACCCTCGTCGAGATCGCCAACGGCACCCCCGAGGACGCCCTGGCCGCGGTGGCCGCCGCGCACCAGGCGCTGCCCGGGTGGGCGGCCACGCCGCCGCGCGAGCGCGCCGAGTGCCTGCGCCGTGCCTGGGCCCTCATGCTGGAGCGCTCGGAGGCGATCGCGCGGCTAATGGTGCTGGAGAACGGCAAGGCGCTGCGCGATGCCAGGGGCGAGGTCGTCTACGCCGCGGAGTTCTTCCGCTGGTTCGCCGAGGAGGCTGTCCGGATCGACGGCTCGGTGGTGACCGCCCCTTCGGGGGCCAACCGCATCCTGGTGCTGCGGCAGCCGGTCGGGGTCAGCGTGCTGGTCACGCCGTGGAACTTCCCGGCCGCTATGGCCACCCGCAAGATCGGCCCGGCGCTGGCGGCCGGCTGCACGATCGTGCTCAAGCCGGCCAAGGAGACGCCGCTGTGCGCGTTCGCAGTCGCCGAGATCCTGCGCGAGGCCGGGGTGCCCGACGGCGTGGTCAACGTCGTGTGCAGCAAGTCCGCCGGGCCGCTGGTGTCGGCGATGCTGGCCGACCCGCGGGTGCGCAAGCTCTCGTTCACCGGATCGACCGAGGTCGGCCGGGTGCTGCTGAAGACCGCGGCGGACACGGTGACCAACTGCTCGATGGAACTGGGCGGCAACGCCCCGTTCCTGATCTTCGAGGACGCCGACCTCGACGCCGCGATCGAGGGTGCCTTCCTCGCCAAGATGCGCAACGGCGGGGAGGCCTGCACCGCCGCCAACCGGTTCTACGTGCAGGACAAAGTGGCCGACGAGTTCACCGCGAGGTTCGCGGCCCGGCTGGAGAAGCTCTCCGTCGGGCCCGGGCTGGAAGACGGCACCGACCTCGGCCCGCTGGTCAACGAGGACACCCGGAGCAAGGTCGCCACCCTGGTCGCCGAGGCGGCCGGCAACGGCGGGCAGGTGGTCACCGGCGGCCGCGCCCCGGACCGGCGCGGCTACTTCTACCTCCCCACCGTCCTGGGCAACGTGCCCCCCGGGGCGGCCATCCTCGGCACGGAGATCTTCGGGCCGGTCGCCCCGGTGGTGCGCTTCTCGGACGAGGCCGAGGCGATCCGCTGGGCCAACGACACCGAGTACGGCCTCGTCTCCTACCTCTACACCGCTGACCTGCGGCGGGCGCTGCGAGTCAGCGAGGCGCTCGAGACCGGCATGGTCGGGGTGAACCGGGGCATCGTGTCCGACCCGGCAGCGCCGTTCGGCGGAGTGAAACAGTCGGGACTGGGACGGGAAGGGGGGCACGACGGGCTGCTGGAGTTCACCGAGACGAAGTACGTTGCCGTCGAGTGGTGACGCGCCCGCATAGGCTGAGCGCACGATGGATAAACGCATCTTCGGCCTGGAGAACGAGTACGGGGTCACCTGCACGTTCCGGGGGAGCAGACGGCTGTCGCCGGACGAGGTAGCCCGGTACCTGTTCCGCCGGGTCGTCTCCTGGGGCCGCAGCAGCAACGTCTTCCTGCGCAACGGCGCGCGGCTCTACCTGGATGTCGGCAGCCACCCCGAGTACGCCACCCCGGAATGCGACAACATCACCGATCTGGTGATCCATGACAAGGCCGGCGAGCGGATCCTGGAAGGGCTGCTCGTGGACGCGGACCGGCGGCTCCGCGAGGAGGGGATCGCCGGGGACATCTACCTGTTCAAGAACAACACCGACTCAGCGGGCAACTCCTACGGCTGCCACGAGAACTACCTGGTGGGCCGGCACGGGGAGTTCGGGCGGCTGGCCGACATCCTGATCCCGTTCCTGGTCACCCGGCAGGTCATCTGCGGGGCGGGGAAGGTGCTGCAGACGCCGCGGGGCGCGGTTTACTGCGTCAGCCAGCGTGCCGAGCACATCTGGGAGGGCGTGTCGTCGGCCACCACCCGGTCACGGCCGATCATCAACACCCGCGACGAACCGCACGCCGACGCGGAGCGCTTCCGGCGGCTGCACGTCATCGTCGGCGACTCCAACATGAGCGAGACCACCATGTTGCTCAAGGTCGGCGCGACCGACCTCGTGCTCCGGATGATCGAGGCCGGCACGGTCATGCGTGATCTGACGCTGGAGAACCCGATCCGGGCGATCAGGGACGTCAGCCACGACATGACCGGCCAGCGCCGGGTCCGGCTCGCCAACGGCCGCGAGGCCAGCGCGCTCGAGATCCAGCGCGAGTACATGTCCAAGGCCCGCGATTTCACCGATCGCCGCGGCGCGGACGCCACCACCAAGCGCGTGCTGGACCTGTGGGAGCGGGCGCTGACGGCGATCGAGATCGGCGATCTCGACCTGGTCGCGCGGGAGATCGACTGGGTGACCAAGCACCAGCTGATCGAGCGGTACCGCGCCAAGCACGACCTGCCGCTCTCCTCGCCGCGGGTGGCGCAGCTCGACCTCGCCTACCACGACGTGCACCGCGGCCGGGGGCTGTACTACCTGCTGCAGCGGCGCGGTGCGGTCGAGCGCGCGGTCTCCGACGTCGACATCTTCGAGGCCAAGTCGGTGCCGCCGCAGACGACCCGGGCCCGGCTGCGCGGCGAGTTCATTCGGCGCGCGCAGGAGCGGCGCCGCGACTTCACGGTGGACTGGGTCCATCTCAAGCTGAATGACCAGGCACAGCGGACGGTCCTGTGCAAGGACCCATTCCGTTCGATGGACGAGCGGGTGGAGAAGCTGATCGCCGGCATGTGAACCGGCCACCCTGGCCGGCCGTTCAACGGACGGCAGGGATGGGGCCCGCCCGGGGCGAACGACCTGCCGCAGCCGGTAGGCTGGCTGGGCTCACCAACAGAGACGACAAGGCTGCACAATGCGACGCATCGCTCTCATTCTCATGCTTCCCCTGCTCGCGGTCGGCGTACTGGCGGGCTGCGGCGGTTCGCCAGCGCATTCGGCCGCCACCCCGGCCGTGGCGGTGTCCGGGCCGTTCGGCAAGGCCCCGGGCGTCACGATCCCCTCGAAGAAGGCCACCACCAGTCTCACGGTGAAGACGGTCATCCACGGCTCCGGGCCCGCGCTGGGCAAGACCGATGCCTTCGTGGGCAACTACGCCATCTACATCTGGAGCGGCACCGCGCACCGGCTCGCCCAGAGCAGCTTCACCGCGCACCCGACGCTGTTCGCCGGCCAGCTGCTGCCGGGCCTGGAAAAGGCGCTGATCGGGCAGAAGATGGGCAGCCGGGTGCTTGCGGTCATCCCGCCGAAGGACGCCTTCGGCTCGACCGGCAACCCGCAGGCGGGGATCAAGGGCACCGACACCCTCGTCTTCGTTGTGGACCTGATCAAGGAGTTCCCGTCGAACGCGTCCGCCTCCGGCCAGCACGTCTCCAGCGGCGGCAGCGGCCTGCCCAGGGTGAGCGCGAGCACGGGCGCCGCCCCGCAGATCAAGGTGCCTTCGGCCAAGCCGCCGGCCAAGCTGGTGACCAAGACGCTGGTCAAGGGGAGCGGCCCGGCCATCGCCAAGGGGCAGACCGTGGTCGTGCAGTACGTGGGGGCGATCTGGAAGTCCGGGAAGGTGTTCGACGCTTCCTGGAAGCGGGGCCAGCCGTTCGGCTTCACGATCGCCGCCAGCCCCAGCCAGGTCATCCCCGGCTGGGACAAGGGCCTGGTCGGCCAGAACGTCGGCAGCAGGGTGATGCTGGTCATCCCGCCCGCCGACGGTTACGGCAAGAGCGGCAACCAGCAGGCGGGAATCCAGCCGAAGGACACCCTCGTCTTCGTGGTGGACGTCCTCGGCGCCTTCAGCTGAGAACCGGCTCAGTTCCAGAACTCGAACGGCTCGTCGATAGCCTCCCCGGCCAGGAAGGCAGGCAGCAGCTCGGGCAGGCGGCCCGGGTAGAAACGCTCGGTGCTGCCGAGAATCTCGCCGACCTCCCACCAGCGGGCGTCGACGTAGATCTCCAGCTCGTACGCGGTCCTGCCGTCGGCGCGGATCGCGGGCCGGTGCCCGGGGACGCGCGCGCCCACCACCACCTCATGCTGCAGGCGGCGCAACCCACGCGAGCGCCAGGTGGAGTCGCGCCGCCAGAACGGCGGGCCGAGCGCCGCCGCGTCCAGCAGCAGCCCGGTTTCCTCACGGACTTCCCGGACGGCCGCGCCGGTATAGGACTCCCCGCCGCGAATGCCGCCGCCGGGAAGCTCCCACCAGCCCGCCGGGACATCGGGCGTGACCGCACGGAAGAGCAGCACGCGCCCGCCCTCGTCGGTGAGCACCACGCGCACCGCGTCCCGTTCCATGTCAAACCGGAGCCCTTCCATCACGGGTCTCCGGCCAGCAGCCGGGCCGCGTGGCGGCCCGCCGCCGCGGCCGCCAGGAAATAGGCGCCATCCTCGGCGAGGCCCCGGCCCATGGTGGACAGCCGGACCGGGCACGCTGCCAGCGGCTCCATCAGCCCGTCCACCGCGACCGTCACCAGCCGGTGCCGCTCCCCGAGCGGCACCGCCTCGGCGGTGACCTGCTTCCCGAACTCTCCCGGCAGCTCGGGCACGGCCACGTCCGCCCTGGCCAGCGCCACCCGCCCGTAGCTGGTCAGGCTGTGGTGGGAGACGCCGCGATGGCGGGGGCGGGGGTCGGCCTCGCTGACCCGCAGGCTGGCGACCGGGCGGCCGCCCAGCACGGCCACCGCGTTGACCGCCTCCCCGCAGGCGACGCCCGAGAACCCCCACCGGGTGCCGGTGCCCAGGTTCCCCGGTCCCTGCGCGACGACGGCGACCTGTGCGCCCAGCACGTGCCGCGCCGCGAGCAGGCCGGTGTGCACGGTGACCGTCTCCAGGTCACCGCCGAACGCCTGCCCAACGGTCACCGTGCCGGCCAGCCAGCCCGCCTCCCGCAGGCCCGCCGTGGTCCGGGAGAACCACGCCGGCAGCGCCCCGCCGTCCAGCATCACGTAGGCCACCGTGGGGTCGCGGTAGTCCGCGCGCAGCCCGGCCAGGACCGCCGGCACGGCCGAGTGCAGGTCGGCGACAACGACCGGCATCCCGCCCAGGTCATTCGCGTCCCTGAGCACCTCGTGGTGGGGCGATCCCTGCTCGTCGGCGCCGAGCACGGTCGCCTGCAGCGGCGTGTACCGCGCCTTGACCAGATGGCCCGGCCCGGCCAGGCCGTCCGGCAGCCGCTCGGGGACCGCCACCACCAGCGCATACCCGCCGGTCCCCAGGCCGAGCTCGAGCGCGGTCGCGTTCAGCAAGACCCGGTCACCCACCCGCGGCCGGCCCGTCAGCGCCGGGTACGCGAGGGCCGGCAGCGTCACGCCGCCCGCCGTCACATCGAGTTCGACCGCGCCCGGCCACTCGCGGCGCACGGCCGTCACCACCGCGTCTCGCCAACGGATCACCTCCGCAGGGTAACTTGGCGTGCGGGAGCCTCCCGGCCGGCCCGCCCAACACGCGGCTGCCCGCATAGCGTCCACCGCACGCGGGCAACCGGGAGACAATAGCCTGGGACAGGGAGATCACGGCGATGTCGAGGCGGAAAACCGAGCGGCTGCTCAGCCTGGTCGTCTGCCTGCTTTCCAGTCAGCGGTACCTGACGGCCACCCAGATCCGGGCGGCGGTGCCCGGCTATCCCGACTCCTTCGACGCGTTCAAGCGCATGTTCGAGCGGGACAAGGAGGAACTCCGCGAGCTGGGGATCCCGCTCGACATGGGAACCAACGGGCCGCTCGACGACGAGCTGGGCTACCGCATCCCCCGGCAGGAATACGTGCTCCCGGACATCAGGCTGGAACCGGACGAGGCAGCCATGCTGGCACTCGCCGCTCGCGTATGGCGGCGCGCGGAGCTCGCCGGGGCGGCCGCCGGGGCACTGCTCAAGCTCCGGGCCGCCGGGGTGGAGGCGGAGGAGACGAGCCAGCCCGGCATTGAGCCGAGGCTGACCGGGGAGGCCCTGTTCGGCCCGCTCTGGGAAGCGGTGCGGGACCGCCGCCCGGTCACCTTCACCTACCGGGCCCTCGGGCGCAGCGAGCTGCAGCAGCGGAGGCTTGAGCCGTGGGGCGTGGTGAACCGGCACGGCCGCTGGTACGTGGCCGGCCACGACCAGGCACGCGACGCGGTCAGGGTGTTCCGGCTGAGCCGGATCGAGGGCCGGGTCGAGTTCAGCGGCCCCCGGGGCGCGGTAACCGTGCCCGAGGGCACCGACGTGCGGGAACTGGTTCGGGAATGGGACTCCCATCCGGCCGAGCAGCAGACCGCGGTGCTGAAGATCCGGGCCGGGACGGGTTTCGGGCTCCGCCGCCGCGCCACCCGCGAGCAGCCGGGCAGCGACGGATGGGACCTGGTGGATGCGCCGTTCTCGGACGCGGGGTGGTTCGCCGAGCACATCGCCTCGTTCGGCGCGGACGTGGTCGTCAGTGAGCCTGCGGACCTGCGCGACGCGGTCATCACCCGGCTGAAGGGGGTGCTGGCATGACCGGGGTCACTACCAGCTCCGACCGGCTGCAGCGGCTGCTGGCTCTGGTCCCCTACGTCGTCAGCCGCAGGATCGTGGGACTGTCCGAGACCGCGGCCACGTTCGGCGTGAGCGAGCGCGAGCTGGTCGACGACCTCAACATGCTGTGGTGCGTGGAGCTGCGCACGCCGGACCCGTACTGCCCCATCGACCTGTCCTACGAGGGCGGCGAGATCGTGGTCAGCCAGGCCGAGTCGATGGAGCGCCCGCTCCGGCTCGGGGTGGACGAGGCGAGCGCCCTGCTGGTGGCGCTGCGG
>DASYQM010000323.1:0-11573 GCA_036005525.1 Streptosporangiaceae bacterium | reverse complement strand
GCGAGCCACTGGGAAGCGTCTCGATCTCACCACGGGAGCGTTTGCGCGGCCTGGCCGCGGGGGGCATGCCGGCATGCTAGCGCCGCCGGCTCCACATCTAGCTCCACGAAAACAGGCCGAAGATCGAAGATCAAGGGCCTGACCTGGGTGCGCCGCCAGGGACTCGAACCCCGAACCCGCGGATTAAGAGTCCGCTGCTCTGCCAGTTGAGCTAGCGGCGCTTGAGACTCAGTGATGGTAACAGTATCGCCGCGGGCCGCGCGAACCGGCGCACGCGCCGCCCGGGGGGACGGGGGAAAGCGCCGTGACTTCCCTGTCAGCCAGGCGCCCCGGGCCGTTCGGGCCGCCGCGCCTGGCGCCGGTCAGCCACCGAGGAACCGGCCGAACACCTGTGCCGCGCGGGACTTGCGGCCGGTGCGCGACTCGCGCCGGTCGGCCCAGCTCATCGTGTGCAGGCCGACGTTCACCCCCAGCCACCGCAGCGGCTCAGCCTCCCAGCGGCGTGAGCGGTGGTTCACCCAGGGCAGCCGGGTGAGGTCGCTGCCGCTGCCCAGGATCAGGTCGGCCAGGGTCCGCCCGGCCAGGTTGGTGGTGGTGACACCGTCGCCGACGTAGCCGCCAGCCCAGCCGAGCCCGGTGGCCGGGTCCAGCCCGGCGGATGCACACCAGTCGCGCGGGATGCCGAGCGGGCCACCCCAGCTGTGCGTTACCTTCGCGTCGGCGAGGACCGGGAACAGGTCGGTCAGCGTGTGCCGCAGCGCGTCGAAGACCCGCGGCACCCGGTCGAACTCCGGCCGGATCGCCGACCCCAGGTGATAGGGGGCACCACGGCCGCCGAACGCCAGCCGCCCGTCGGCTGTGCGCTGCCCGTAGATGATCATGTGCCGATGGTCGCCGAACGTCGGCCGGGTCGTGAGCCCGATCTGCGCCCACACCGCCTCCGGCAGCGGCTCCGTCGCGATCATCAGCGAGTACACCGGTGCGATGGCCCGCCCCAGGCCGGGCAGCAGCGGCGTGTAGCCCTCGGTGGCCCGGATCACGTACCGTGCCCGGACGGTGCCGGTTGCCGTGCGCAGGTATCCCGGCGCGATCTCGGTGACCGGGGTGGCCTCGTAGATGGCGACCCCGCGCTTCCGCACCGCCTCGGCCAGGCCGCGCACCAGCCGGGCGGGGTGGATGGCAGCGCAGTGCGGTGTGTACGTCGCGCCGAGGACGTCGGTCGCCTCGGCGAGCTCGCGCGCCTCGGCGGCGGTCAGCAGGCGCAGGTCGCCCTCGCCGAACCCGAACTCCCGCGCTTCGGCAACCTCCTCCCGGGCCCGGTCAAGCTGGGTGGCCGAGCGGGCGAAAGCCACCGTGCCGCCCTTAGCCCAGTGGCAGTCGATGCTCTCCGCCGCCGCGACCCGGCCCACCTCGTCGACGGACCGCTGCATCGCCCGGTACATGGCGGTCGCCGCGTCCCGGCCCGCCATCCTGGTGAGTTTGGCCAGCGAGGCCGGGAACAGCGCCGAGCACCAGCCGCCGTTCCGCCCGGACGCGCCGAACCCGGCGATCTGCGCCTCGCAGACCGCGATCCGCAGGCCCGGCTGCGCGACGGCAAGGTAGTAGGCCGTCCACAGGCCGGTGAAACCCGCACCGGCGATGGCCACGTCCACGTCGAGGTCTCCGGGCAGCGGGTCGCCGGGGGCCACCGGGCCCGGCACCGAGTCCAGCCAGTACGACAGTGACCGGTACGTCTCCTCTGAAGGCATGCCGACATGGTGACATGATTCCGGCCGGCGGGCTGCGCCCGGCCGCGCACATCGGGTGGCATCGCCGCCCGGCACTTGCGGCGGTCGGGCATTCTGGTGGCATGCCCGTCGACACACCCGCCTTCGAGGCGCTGCCCGGCCACCGCCAATCGTTTGGCCCCTATCGGGTTTGCCTGGTCTGCCTAGGAAACATCTGCCGCTCACCCATGGCCGAGGTGGTGCTACGCGAGGAACTGGCGCGCGCGGGCCTGGCGGGGACGGTGACGGCCGAGAGCGCGGGCACCGGCGACTGGCACGTGGGGGAGCGGATGTACGGCCCGGCGAGGGCGGAACTCAGCCGGCGCGGCTTTGACGGGTCCGCCCACCGCGCCCGCCAGATCGAGCAGTCCTGGCTCGCCGCCTGCGACCTGGTGGTCGCTATGGACCGGAGCAATCTCGCCGCGCTGCGCGCGATGGCGCCGGATTCTGAGACGGCCGGGCGGATCCGGCTGATGCGCTCGTTCGACCCCGCACTCACCGCGCGCGACCCGTACCGGGGCGAGGTGCCCGACCCGTTCGGCGGCACCGACGAGGAGGTCGCGCTGGCGTTCGGCCTGATCGACGCCGCCGCGAAGGGGCTAGCCCGGCAGCTCGCCGGGTTCCTGGGCACGCAACCCGCGGGCAGGTGAGCGGGCGCGGCGACGGGGAGATCGCCCAGCGGCTGGAGCGGCTGACCGGCGCTAGGGTCGGGGAACTGCGGCTCACCGGCTCCCAGCATCAGTCCCGCCACTACCGGGCCGCGCTCGCCGACGGCCGGATCGTGTTCGTCAAGGCGGCAGCCGCCGGCCTGGGCGCCGCTCTGCGGGCCGAGGCGAGGGGGCTGGGCTGGCTCGGCGAGGCCGCCGCGGTGCCGGTGCCCGACGTGATCGGGTGCGACGCGTCCATGCTGGTCATCTCCTGGGTGCCGGCCGGGGCGGCGGACCCGGCCGCAGCCAGGCGGTTCGGGCGGGACCTGGCACTCATGCACGCGGCTGGTGCGGACCGGTTCGGAGCGCCCTGGCCGGGATTCATCGCCAGCCTTCCGCTGCCAAACGATGGGCCAGCGGCCGGCCAGGATGCCCGCGCGGGCCCGGAGGGAGCCCTCGGTGACCGGGCCGGCCGGGAGGGTGGCGGCGCCTGGCCGGACTGGTACGCGAGCCGGCGGCTCCTGCCCTTCCTGCGCACGGCGGTCGACGCGGGCGCGCTGCGCCCGGCGCAGGCCCGGGACGTGGAGGCCGTCGTGGCCCGCATCGGTGCGCTGGCCGGCCCGGCCGAGCCGCCGAGCCGCATCCACGGGGACTGCTGGTCCGGGAACGTGCTGTGGTCGGGCGGGCGCGGCTGGCTGATCGACCCGGCCGCACACGGCGGGCACCGGGAGACCGACCTGGCCATGCTGGCCCTGTTCGGCGCGCCGTTCCTGGACCGCATCCTGGCCGGCTACACCGAGGTCGCCCCGCTGGCGGCGGGCTGGCGCGAGCGGGTGCCGCTGCACCAGCTGCATCCGCTGCTCGTCCACGCCTGCCTGTTCGGCGCCGGCTACGCCGGGCCTGTCGCCGACGCCGCCCGGGCCGCGCTGGCCGCGTGAGGCAGCCGTCTCCGCGCTCCCGGCCTGGTCAGGCCGCCTCGGCGGCGAGCGGGAGTGTGATCCAGAACGTCGCACCGCCGCCGGGGGGCGTGTTCACGCCGGTGGTCCCGCCGTGGGCAGTCACCAGGGCGGCGACGATCGCCAGGCCCAGCCCGGCGCCGCCGGTCCGGCGCCCGCGTGCCTGGTCGCCCCGGTAGAACCGTTCGAAGACCCGCTCGGCCTGTTCCTTGCTGAGGCCGGGACCGTGATCGGCGACCTCGAGGGTAACGCTGCGCACCGGGAGCTGGCCGTCCGGGCCATGGGCGACAATCCGGACGTCGATCGGCGTCCCGTCGCGTGTGTGGGTGAGGGCGTTGCTCATCAGATTGCTGATGACCTGCCGCAGCCGGGCTTCGTCGCCGAGTACGAGGAACGCCGCGCCCCTGCCGACCGTCAGCTCGATCCTCCGCCGGGGCGCGATCATCCGGGCGTCCTGCACGGCGTCGGCCGTGAGGGTGAGCAGGTCGACCGGCCGGCGCTCGATCGGCCGCTGCTGGTCGAGCCGCGCGAGCAGCAGCATGTCCTCGACCAGCACGCCCATCCTGGCGGACTCCTGCTCCACCCGCTGCATGATCCGGTCCAGGTCCGGCTCGGTGAGCTGGCTGCCGTCGGCCAGGCTGGGCTCGGCGGGCGGGGCGGCCTGGCGCGCGCCGTTGCCCATCCCGCCGCGCTGCCGGTAGTACTCGGCGTAGCCGCGGATCGCGGTCAGCGGCGTCCGCAGCTCGTGGCTCGCGTCGGCGACGAACTGGCGCATCCGTTCCTCGGACCGCCGCGCCGCGGCCTCGGACTTCTCCCGGGCATGAAACGCGGCCTCGACCTGGGCCAGCATGGCGTTCAGCGAGCGGCCGAGCCGCCCGACCTCGGTACGGGGGTCGCGGTCGGGCACCCGCTGGGACAGGTCGCCGCTGGCGATCGCCTGCGCGGTCTGCTCGATGTCGGTGAGCGGGCGCAGGCTGCTGCGGACGATCGCAATCCCGACCATTGCCAGCGCCACCAGCACGATCCCGCTCACGATCAGGTCGATGAGAGCCAGCGCCGCGAGGGTGCGGTAGATGCTGGTCACGTCGAACGCGACGAGCACCGTCCCGGTCGTCGGCCCCCCCGGCGTGAGGAAGGTTTCCTGGTGGGCCATGACACGCCACTGCCGGTCGCCTGACTGGCCGGGCACGGTGACCGGCATGTCGTTGTGGGCGGCGAGCCAGCCGGCGGAGGTCGGGACGGACGGTGGGGGGACGGCATCCAGGGACATGGGCCGTCCTCCAACGGGTTCGAGCACCGACTGATACTGGCGCTCGCCCGCAGGCAGGTAGGCAATCCACAGCTGTCCGCCGGGGCTGTCAAACTTGGTCTGGGCGAACAGGTAACGCCGCACAAAGTTGTCGTAGTAGTCCTGGTTCTGCAGAGTCGCGTCGACCCCGCCAAGCAGGTATCCCCGCAGCGCCGAGATCCCCGCGATGCTGATGATCGAAAGTGCCACGGCGACCAGCGCCAGCACGGCAGTGATCAGCTTGATCCGCAGCGGGACCCGGGCGGGTATCCGCCGGGCCTTCTGCCAGCGGTGGCTCAATTCGGACCGGAACGACATCACCAGGTGCCGTTACGACGCGGGCAGCCTGAGCACGTACCCGACGCCGCGCAGGGTGTGGATCAGCCGCGGCCCGCTGTTGTCCACCTTGCGGCGCAGCACGGACACGTAGGACTCAACGATCCCGGTGTCGCCGCGGAAGTCGTAGTCCCACACGTGGTCGAGGATCTGCATCTTGGAAAGCACCCGGTTGGCGTTGCCCATGAAGTAGCGGAGCAGCTTGAATTCCGTGGGGGACAGCTGGACCGGCTGCCCGCCCCGCCACACCTCGTGGCTGTCCTCGTCGAGTTCGAGGTCGGCGAACTTCAGCCTGGGCGTGGGCTCGGCGGCATCGCCCCTGGTGCGGCGCAGGACGGCCCGGATCCGGGCGATGACCTCCTCCAGGCTGAACGGCTTGGTCACGTAGTCGTCGCCGCCCAGGGTCAGCCCCCGGACCTTGTCCTCCATCGCGTCCCGTGCGGTCAGGAAGACGACGGGGATGCGGGCGCCGCCGCCCCGCAGCCGCCGGACCACGTCGAACCCGTCCATGTCGGGCAGCATGACGTCGAGCACGATGAGGTCGGGCCGGTGGCGGCCGGCCGCCTGCACCGCCTCCGTGCCGCCGGAGGCGGTGATCACCTCGAACCCGGCGTAGCGGAGGCTGGCGGCCAGCAGCTCGAGGATGTTCGGCTCATCCTCTACAACGAGCAGCCGGGCGTCATGCCGTTTCCGCCCGTCTGTCGACAGCGTGGTCATAAGACGATCCTGGAAGGTCTACCTGAGGGTTTCCTGAATGCAGGCTGGGTCTGATCTGATGATCGTATGCCAAGGTCAGGAGCGCGGGCCACGGTCTCCGGGCCGGCCGCCGGGCACGGAGCCGCGGCGTGGGTCACGCCGGGCCGCGGCTGGCGTCATTCCAGCAGGCGATGGCCGCTGCCCTGGAATCGGCCCCGAGTTTGGCGTAGATCCTGTTCACGTGGTTTTTCACGGTCTTTTCCGCGAGCACGAGCCGGGTGGCGATCTCTCCGTTCGAGTGTCCCTCCGCGATCAGGGACATGATCTCCGCTTCGCGCGCCGAAAGGCCCAGCGGGCGCGCGTCGCGGGACACGCTGGCGGTCGTCATCTGGCCTCCGCCCACCCAGTACCAGCTAACAAAGTTGCGGGGGAATGCTACCGAAACCTGCCCCCCGCCCGCGCAAGAGCCGGTTATTAGGCGGACTGGTGGGAACCGGACAGCAGGTTCTTGGGCACCGGCCGGTCGTGGTTCAGGTCGCTGAACAGCTCCTTAGCCCTGGCCGGGTCCCACAGCACCGCGTCCCCGGCGGCGGTCGCGTAGTTCGCGCTGGCGATGGGGACGGTCGTGGTTTGCGGATTGCGCAGGGCGAGCGCCGCCTGCATCAGCTGGTACAGGTGCGTGCCGCTGTCTACGGTGAGCGCGTTGGTGGCCCCGAAGGCGGCGGGCACGGCGGCGAAGGGGTTGAGCAGCGTGCCCGGGCTGGTCGTCTTCCGCAGCAGGGCACGCAGGAAGATCCGCTGATCCTGCACGCGCTGGAGGTCCTGATCAGCGAAGTCATGCCGGGTGCGCACGTACCCGAGGGCCTCCGCGCCGTCCAGTGTCTGGCAGCCCGCCTTCAGGTTCAGGCCGGAGGCGGGGTCGTTGATCGGGCCTGGCAGGCACATCCGGACTCCGCCCACCGCGTCGACGACGTTCACCAGGCCGCCGAAGCCGATCTGCATGTAGTGATCGATCCGCAGGCCGGTGGCGTTCTGCACCGTTTTCGCGAGCAGCCGCGGGCCGCCAAACGAGAACGCGGCGTTGAGCTTGTTTCCCCCGTACCCGGGAATCTGCACAAACGAGTCGCGCGGCAGGCTGATGAGCACCGCCCGGCCGCCGTTCGACGGGATGTGCAGGACCAGGACGGTGTCCGAGCGGTGCCCGACGGCGTCGAAGCCGGTGTGCAGCTGGCGCTTCTGCGCCGTGGTCAGGCCCCGGCGGCTGTCCGAGCCGGTGATGAGCCAGTTCTGCCCGGCGCCCGCGGCCGGGCGCCCCGGGTAGTCGACCAGCACGTTGCGCCTGTTGAGCTGGGAGTCGAGGTAGAAGTACATCGCGCCGATCACGATCAGCAGGACCAGCACCACGATGCCGGCGACGAGCAGGACCCGCCGTGTGCGGGACCGGCCCGTTCTCCGGCCGCCCCGGCCCGGCTGGGGACGCCCCGCCGGGGGGCGTGGCGCGCCGGCCGGGGACCGCTGGCCGGTGCGAGGCTCGGCGTATATCGGCGGCTGCTCTGGCCATGCCCCGGCCCCGCCGCGCTGGCCGGCCGGTCTCGCGTAGGCGCCGGCGGCTGACGGTGCCCCGGCGGCGCCCACGGGCAGCTGCTCGGTGGGTTCACCCGGCACGCCCGGCGCCGCCGCCCCCGCCGCTCCCGCTGCTCCCGCTGCTCCGGGGGAGAGGCCGCCGCCCGCACCACGTGATGCGGGCTTCTCGTCACGGAACCAGCCCTCGGGCCACTCGTTCACGCGATTCCCTCCCACCAGATCGTGACCACGTCCCTCCCGGACGATCCCAGGTCCCTGGGCTGGCCGGGTTTGATTCCCAACTCCACCAGCGCCGCCTCCACCTCAGCGGCCCGCTCGGGCGGCAGGCACAGCCGGCGCCGGGTCACCTCCACCAGCTCCGCCATCGACCGGTAATCGGCTTCGGCTGGGCGGCTCCATTCAGTGTGCCCCGGGTTGCGGCCCATTGCGGCCAGGATGGCCAGTGTGTCGCCCGCGGTTGGCCGCTCCGGCCGTTTCAGGCCGTGGAAACGCAGCCACAGCGGGTTGAGCGAAGTCAGCGGGTGGGCCGTGGCTGTCTCGATGACGACGCGCCTGCGGGCGTGAGCGGTCAGCGCCTCCAGGAACGGCCCCAGGTCGGGCACGTTGAAGACGACGTGGTGGCAGGTCACCACGTCGGCGGGCGGGACTTGCACGGCGACGTCGGGCCACCGGCCGTGGACCATCCGCGCCGCCAGGCTGGCCTCGGCCGCCCGCCCGGCGAGCAGCCCGAGCATCTCATCGTCGGCGTCGACCGCGGTCAGCGTGGTCGTGCGGGGGGCCAGCGGCAGGCACGCCGCCCCGGCTCCCGCGCCGACGTCGAGCACGCTGCCGGCCGGTTCGAGCGCCTCCCACGCCCGCTCGAACGACGGGCCGCCCGGGGCGCGGCGCAGCCGGTCCGCGCGGCGGGCGAACACCTGCCGGGGCAGCACCCACGGCGACTCGGCGGCGCCGGCCGTGATGTGGTCGGGGATCGCCCAAGCGGAAAGATCCTCGCGCCACCGGTTCAGCAGCTCAGGCAGGGGGCCCACGGTGGATGCTCCGGCAGGGTTCCTGGGGCCGCGGGGGCTGGCCCATGTGGCTCGCGCTGAGCGGTCGGGCCCGCGCGATGACACCTGGGTCAGAGGTTACCCGGGCCGCCCGGGTGCGCAGGCCCACCGGAACGGCAGCGGCCGCCCACGGTGCCCCGGTCCTACATCGGCGGCATGCCGGTGACGTGCAGGCCCGGCAGCAGCCACGGGAACCAGATCGCCAGGACGCCGATCGCCACCAGCAGCACCCCGACGGCCTGGGCGAATGGCTTCCCGTACCGCCAGAGCTTCTCAACGAAGATGACCACCGCGAGCGCCGCCATGACCGCTACGTTCATCACGCCGACCGCCACCAGCAGGATCATCAAGCCCCAGCAGCACCCGGCGCACGTCGCTCCGTGATGGAGGCCGACGCGGGCATCGCGGCTGTGGCCCTTGAAGCCGGGGTAGTACATGAGCGCGCCGATCGGCGAACGGCAGTGGCGCAGGCACCAGTCCTTCCAGGGGGTGAGCTGATAGATGCCCGCGGTGATGAAGATCGCCACGCCGAGCCACTTCGCCGCCGTCGGGGAGGCGGTGAGCAGCCGGTCGGCTCCGGCGAGCGCCGCGAAGGCGACCGCTCCGAACGCAGCCCAGACCAGCAGGTAACCGCCGAGGAACATGCTCATCCGCGTGACGCGCCCGAACCCGGCCGAGGCGCCGCTGATCAAACGGGTCCAGAGCACGGCGACCGGCGCGACGGAGGGCAGCATCATCGCGGACATCATCACGAGCCACAGTCCCAGGAACGGCAGCAGCGCCAGGCCCATCGTCCCCGGCCCGTTGCCCATGCTCCGGGCCAGCAGGATGGTGACCACCCACGCCACCCCCGCGAGCGCCGCGACCGCGATCCACGGCACTGCGAGCTGACGCGGCGGGAGGGCCTGCACCGGCCGGGTGGCAGCGGTCGGGTCGGCGTGGTCAGCCACGGCGGCGCCCGGTCAGCCCTCGTCCCGGAAGTCGGTGACGAAGCTGTTCGTCCCGGAGAATTCGGCGTTCCAGTGGCCGTGGTAGCTCACGTCTTTCGACCTGGCCTGCCGGACCGGCTGCGTAACGGCGCCGAACGGCGGGTTCGTGATCACGGCCGGCTCCTGGCCGTCCATCCCCACGAGCTGGTCGCTGCTCATCGAGAGGGCGCCCGAGACCTCGGCGTGCAGGGAGCCATCCGACTTCTCGAATGTGATCGTCGCCGGCGCCACCCCCGCGACCTCGCCGATCAGCGGGCCCAGTCCGGCGAGGTAACCGCCGGCGCCCCCGGAAAAACACCGCCCCCAGGGCTTCGGACTGCTCGACGTGGCGCGGTCGTCCAGGTACAGCGCCACCTTCCAGCCGCCGTCGGTCATCCGCTTCTGGGTGTGCACGACCATCACGGCGTTGAGACCGGACAGGTCCACACCGTCCTTGCTGCCCTTGGTGACGTGCCAGGCGAACATGACGTCGCAGTTGTCCTGGGTGGCGGGCCCGAGCCAGACGCAGTTGCAGCTGACATCGCAGTTGCACACCTCGAAGTAGTCGCCTTCAACAGAAAAGCTCACGTCTTCTCTCCCCGTTCGCGCTGGTTCCGGTCCGCCGTGCGGACGGCCGCACCTTCGCCTCCTAGCACCACGCCAGCTGATAGGCAAGTCTTTCGCATCAGTCGTCAGAGCTGTAGCTGAAGCCGGTGGCAAAGCCGCACCGCCGGTGCAGGTCCCAGCTGAGCGGGGCGTCGTCGACATGAAGCGCCCGTCGGCGCGGCCCCCGGCTGATCTGCCAGGACAGCGCGAACTGGCAGATGCCATACGTCGATCGCCCGCCAGCGCGCTCGCCGACCCTCCGGCAGGGACAGATGGCCTCGCAGTTGCACGCCTCGAAGTAGCTGCCGGCAACGGCCCACGCCCGGGGTGGTGCGGCTTCGGCTGCCATGCCGCAATCCAAGCCTGTCCCGCCTGGCCAGTCCAGGCGATCGGTTACTCGCGTGCGGGAGGGCCAGCGTGGGGCATGGCCTCAGCGGAGGCGGCCCGTTCCCGCCCGACGTCGATCCAGCGCCCGATCAGTGCCTGGTCGGCCCCTGCGGCGATGCACAGCTCGGCGATCTGCCGGTACCGGGCGGCGTCCTGCCCGCCTTCGCCGAAGCCGAGCGCGGTGCCCGCGCATTCGGCCAGCAGGTCGATGCGCCCGCCTGCGGCCTGTCTCAGCTCGGCGACCGCGGCGGCTTCTTGTTCGGCGGTTAGCCAGGCCTGGGCGTGGCGGGCGGCGGCCCCCGCGATCTGAGCGTACCGGAGACGGTCAGGATCCGGGCTCGTCATCCAGGCAGGATAGAATTTGCGTTCGATACAGGGCAAGTGGCGATGACCAGTGAGTGATTCTATGTCGAGGAGCTCTGACCGGCTCCGCTCACCAGGTGAAGGCCACCACAGGCGCGGCCCACGGCACCAGGAGATCACCATGCCGAAGTACTTGCTTCTCAAGCACTACCGCGGCGGCCCGGAGCCGCACCGTCCCGTGCCCCCGATGGACCAGTGGGCCCCCGAGGACGTGGAGGCGCACATGGCTTTCCTCAAGCACGTCAGCGAGCTGCTCGAGGAGAACGGCGAGTACGTCGACGCGCAGGCGCTCACGCCGGTGCGCACCTGGGTGCGCTACGGCGGCCCAGACGCCGCGCCAGTTACCACCGACGGCCCGCTGCCCGAGACCAGCGATCTCGTGGCGGGCTGGTACATGATCGACGTCGAGTCGCACGAGCTCGCGGCGTACGTCTCGTCCGAGCCCGGCCCGGGCGGCGAGCCGCTGTACAAGTGGATCGACGTCCGGGAGATCATGTCCGGGGCGCCGTCGGAGAACTGACCCGGCGTGATCGACGAGCCGGTGCGACGGCTGGACGAGGGCGCGCTGCGCGCCCTCGTCCCTCGGGGGCTCGCGGGCCTGGTCCGGCGGGGCGAGGACTTCGATGCCGCCGAGGACGCGCTGCAGGAGGCGCTGCTGGAGGCGCTGCGGGCGTGGCCCGAGCACCCGCCGCGCGACCCGCGCGCGTGGCTCGCGACGGTCGCGACGCGGCGGCTCGTCGACGCCCGCCGCGGCGAAGCCGCCCGTCACCGCCGCGAGGAGGCGACATCCGCCGAGCCGCGGCCCGCCGCCACCGAGGAGGGCGACGACACCCTCTTCCTGCTCTTCTGCTGCTGCCACCCCGACCTCGCGCCCGCCTCCCAGGTGGCGCTGACCCTGCGCGCCGTCGGCGGCCTCACCACCCGGGAGAT
>DASYQM010000322.1:0-1900 GCA_036005525.1 Streptosporangiaceae bacterium | reverse complement strand
GGTCTGCCAGCCCGCGTTCACGATCCCCGCCGAGGCACCATAGCGATTCATCGGGTCGAGTTGGCAGCCGAATATCACAAACCGCCAACCCGCCCAGATCTATAAGATGCCATGCATCGGCTCCTGGACCCGTTAGCGCTTTGAGCCGACACGCGATCGCTTTGTCCGAGAGGGACTTTCCGGGGGACCTCCCCAGCTCAGACGCTTCATGATTGGCTGTGTAACCAATTTTGCGTGCGGGCGCTTGGACGCCCTCGGGAGCGTGAGGAGGTCCCGATGCCTATCGTAGGCGGGCTGGATATCCACCGGAAGCAGATCACCTTCGACTATCTCGACACCACGACCGGGGAGGTCAAGCGCGGCCAGATCACCCCGGCCGACCGGAAGCACGTGCGGGCCTGGCTGGCCCGGTTCGCTGGCCGCGGCGATGCCGCGTTCGCGCTCGAGGGGTGCACCGGGTGGCGGTATATCGCGGAAGAGCTGGTCGCCGCTGGCCTGGAGGCGCATCTGGGCGAGCCGGCTGACACCGCCGCCGCCCGCGGGCGCAAGCGGCATGCCAAGACCGACAAGACCGACGCCCGGCACTTGCGGACGCTTTTGGCCGAGGGGCGGCTGCCCGAATGCTGGATCCCGCCAGCGCAGATCCTGGAGTACCGGGCGCTGCTGGAGACCTATCACGACCTGCGGGCCGAGCACACCGCCTGGGTGCAGCGGATCCACGCGGTGTTCTTCCACCAGGGCGCCCCGCCGCTGGGCGAGGGCGCGTTGCGCACCGAGCAGGGCCTGGCCGGGCTGCGGGCCGCCGCGGCCGCGCACCTGTCGGCGGCCGGGCAGTTGCAGGTCGCTACCGCGCTGGACATGCTCGCCGCGGTCGAGGCCCGGCTGGGCCCGCTGCGCCGCCAGCTGCGGGATGCCGCCCGGCACCTCACCGGCGCCAGGGTGCTGGCGGCGCGGCTGTATGGGGCCGGGCCTATCACCGCGCTGGCGCTGACCTGCTGGCTGGGCGGGGCGGGCCGGTTCTCCTCCTCCCGCCAGGCGGTCCGGTTCACCGGGCTAGACATCACCGTCTGGTCTTCGGACCGGAAGGGCCCGCCGGGGCGGCTGTCCCGGCAGGGGCCGCCGGTGTTGCGCTGGGCGGTGTATGAGGCCGGCATGACCCACGCCCGCACGTCGGCTCCCGACCACGGCTACTACGCCGCCGTCAAGGACCGCAAGAACGGCAAGCGCGCCGCCCTGCCGGAGGCCCGCAAGATCGTCCGGCAGGCCTGCCACATCCTGGCCGAGCTCGGCGACGACGCGCTCACGGTCACCTGACAGCCCTAACTACTCACGGAGGCCACGCCGAGGACACGCCGGACCCGGGCAGGAACGCCTGCAGCCACACTCACCCGATGGGGAACCACCGCGGCCAGCTCCTGCAAGCCGCCTGTCAGCCGCCGGCTCCTTGCCGCGCAAACCCAGGCGGACGGCCCAATAAGACTGAGCGGCCGCATCCCCAAGGCGGGGACACCCGATCAAACATCTTGTCGCCGGGGCAGCACCCCGCGCCCCGTGCACCCAGGTAAGGCTGGCTGCCTTCCTCCCCGCACCCGGCCGCCACGGCTGGTCACCTCGCACAGAAAGGCCAGCCACCCGAACCGCTAACCCCCATCCGCGGCACCCAGCACCTCCCCGCCCCCGCGCCGGCATGATCGGCTCCCGGGCGGCCGCGTCAAGGACGCCTACGGCGCCGGCTACGCCGGCCGGGCTCCCGCCCGGTCCCAGACCCGCCCGCCCGCTCGCAGAACCGGCAGCTATCAGGGCAGGGAGCCGGCACAGGCACACCCAAAATAAGCCAACCACGGCTCCACGAGCCCTCAATCGAACCGCTTGCGATCACCGGCCGATACAGGTAAGGCGG
>DASYQM010000321.1:0-15236 GCA_036005525.1 Streptosporangiaceae bacterium | reverse complement strand
TATCACCGGAAGGATGCTGTTCGCGGGCCTCGGCCGCCGCATGCAGGTACCGGTGCAGACGCCGGTACCCCCGGCGTGCTTTGGTGCCCTTATAGATGAGGTCCATGGCGGCCCCCAGAACGCTAGTAGGACTTTGTTAGGTCGCGCGTGTCTCCCGCGTTTGCGCTGATCTTTGTAGTGTCATGCCGGGATGACCCCTCAGGAAATCGCAGAGATCCGGCCCCGGTTGCTGGCGTTCGCCTGGGAGATGCTGGGCGGGCTGCCGCGGAAGGATCAGCGGGCCGCCGGTGAGCTGTATGTGCGCGGGCTGCTGGCCGATGGGCAGCGTAAGTCGATGCAGCCGATGGCGGCACGGCTGGGAGTGGATCATCAGCGGCTGCAGCAGTTCATTACCTCCTCGACCTGGGATTATGCCGGGGTGCGGCGGAACATGGCGCGGTGGTTCGCGGGCAGCCAGCCGGTGGAGGCGCTGGTGGCCGACGACACCGGGTTTCCCAAGGACGGGATGGCGTCGCCGTGCGTGGCCCGGCAATACTCCGGGACCCTCGGTAAGACGGGGAACTGCCAGATCGGGGTGAGCGTGCACCTGGTGAACGAGCACGCCTCATGCGCTGCTGACTGGCGGTTGTTCTGCCCGCAATCCTGGGACGACGCTGAGCTGGCCGATCCGGTCCAGGCCGCCGGTGCCCGGCGGCGCCGCGAGCTGGCCCGCATTCCTGATCAGGTGCGGCACACCGAGAAGTGGCGGCTGGCTCTGGCGATGATCGATGAGATGACAGGGCCCGGTGGCTGGGGTGTGCTGGACCAGATCACAGCCAGGGGTGCCGCCCGGCCGGTGGTGGCGGCCGACGCGGGCTATGGCGACAACACCACCTTCCGGCTGGAGCTGACTGCCCGCGGCTTTGCCTACGTAGTCGCGGTCAAAGGCACCACCAGCGCCCGCCCACACGACGCGGTTGCCGAGACGATGGCCTACGGCGGGCGCGGGCGCCCCAGCGCCCCCCGCTACCGCACCGCCCCGGTCAGCCTGCGCCAGCTCGCCCTCGCCAGCGCGGACGAGGTCCGGCCGGTGACCTGGCGGCAAGGCACCAAAACCGCCAAAGACAACCCTGCCGCCGCTATGACCAGCCACTTCCTGGCCATCTGGGTCCGCCCCGCCAACCGTGACATCCCCCGCGCCGCTGATGGCAGCCTCCCAGCATGCTGGCTGCTAGCCGAATGGCCACCCGGATCCGATGAGCCCACGGACTACTGGCTGTCCACCCTCCCGCCCGATACCCCGATCGCCGAACTCGTGCGCCTGGCCAAAATCAGATGGCGGATCGAGCACGACTACCGCGAACTCAAAACCGGCCTCGGCCTGGGCCACTTCGAGGGCCGCTCCTACACCGGCTGGCACCGCCACGTCACCCTCGCCGCCCTCGCCCAGGCGTTCTGCACCATGATCAGAACCGACCCAAAAGCCCCTGCGCCGGGATGACCCTCTACCAGGTCCTGCACGAACTGCAGATCGTGCTCGCCCTCATCCTCGGCGCCTGCCCCCTCTGCACCCAGCCATTAACCCCCGGCCAGCTCACCGCCACCCCCGCCCAGACCTAACAAAGTCCTATTAGTGAGCGTCTGATAAATCGTGCTGGGGTCGGAGGCCCAGGCTGTTGGTGGGTGGTGTGTCGTTCGGCTGAGATACCGGGCGCGGGCCCCATGATCCCGATGTGTGACGACCAGGAAGGCACGAGGGCCCGCGCGTGCCCAGGGTACGCGCCGGGCCAGACGGCAGGCCAGGGGCTATCCCAGTGACCTGACCGATGCCCAGTGGCAGATAATCGCCCCGCATCTTCCGCCAGAGCGGCCCGGTCGACGGGGCCGGCCCCGGATCTGGCCGCGGCGGCGGATCATCGAAGCGATCTTGTACCTGGACCGGACCGGGTGCGCCTGGCGGTACCTGCCGGCCGGCTTCCCGCCGTGGCAGACCGTCTACGGCTACTTCGCCGCCTGGCGCGACGACGGCACCTTAGCCCGGCTGCACGATGTGCTGCGCGCCCAGGTCCGGACAGCTGCCGGGCGTAAGCCCCAGCCCACCGCCGCGGTCACCGGCCTCCCAGTCCGTGCGCGCCGCCGATACGGTGCCGAAAGCCACCCGGGGATGGGATAACGCCAAGAAGGTCAACGGGCGCAAGCGGCATATCGCCGTCGACACCACCGGCCTGATCTTGGACGTGGTGGTCACCGCCGCGTCCGTCCAGGACCGGGTGGCAGCCCGGCCGCTGCTGTGGAACACCCGCCGCGCCTGCCGGCGCGTCCGGCTGGTCTGGGCCGATGCCGGATACACCGGCACCCTGGCCACCTGGGCCGCGACGATGAAGATGACGCTGCAGATCGTCGCCAGGCGCGACCAGCATTCCTTCGAGGTATTGCCCCGCCGCTGGGTCGTCGAGCGGACCTTCGCCTGGATCAGCAAGCACCGGCGCACCACCCGCGACTACGAGCACCTGCCCGCCAGCCACGAAGCCATGATCTTGTGGGCCATGATCGCCCTCATGACCCGGCGCCTCGCCCAGCCCACCCATTAATCAGACGCTCACTTAGCTACTCCGATTCGGCGCGCCTTCCCATCCTCACATCGGGGACTAAGCAACCGGGCAACCGATACCGGTCGCGGCTCTAGCACGCGCGAGCCGGGTGGCGCGCCCGAGCGGCACGGCCCGGTGTCCCGGCCCCTGTGCCCCCGTGCCGCGCCCTGGGCCGCCGGCCCGCCGCAACGTGATCGTTTAGAGCGGACGCGCATGGGAGACGCGGCGATCATGGACGAGCGGGCGGGCCGCCGCTCCCGGTAGCCTTACGGGGTGACGCTCCGGCTCTATGACACCGCCACGCGCACGGTGCGCGAGTTCACCCCGATCCAGCCCGGGGTGGTGTCGCTGTACCTGTGTGGCGCGACGGTGCAGGCGCCGCCGCACATCGGGCATATCCGGTCCGGCGTCAACTTCGACATCTTCGTCCGCTGGCTGAAGGCACGCGGCTACCGGGTCGTGTTCTGCCGGAACGTCACCGACATCGAGGACAAGATCCTGCGGGTCGCCGCCGACGAGGGCGTCCCGTGGTGGGCGGTGGCGCAACGGAACGAGCGCGCTTTCACGCGTGCCTACGACGCGCTCGGCTGCCTGCCGCCCGACGTCGAGCCCCGCGCGACCGGCCACGTGCCGGAGATGATTGCGCTCATGCGCCGACTGTTCGACCGCGGTCACGCGTACGCCGCCGGGGGTGACGTCTACTTCGACGTCAGCTCGTACCCGCCCTACGGCGAGCTGTCCGGTCAGCGCCTGGAGCACATGCGGCCCGCCGACGACACCGACACCGCCGATGCCAAACGAGACCCGCGTGACTTCGCGCTCTGGAAGGGCGCGAAGCCCGGCGAGCCGGTCTGGGAGACCCCGTGGGGCCCGGGCCGGCCCGGCTGGCACCTCGAATGCTCCGCCATGGCCACCAAATACCTCGGGTCTGCCTTCGATATCCACGGCGGCGGGCTGGACCTGGTGTTCCCCCACCACGAAAACGAGCTTGCCCAGTCCCGGGCGGCCGGTGACGAGTTCGCGCGGTACTGGATGCACAACGGCCTGCTCGGGGTGAAGGGCGAGAAGATGAGCAAGTCGCTGGGCAACTCGCTGCTGGTGGATGCGATGGTGACCCGGGTGCGGCCGGTGGAGCTGCGGTACTACCTGGGCCAGGTGCACTACTGCTCGCAGATGGAGTACTCGCCGGAAGCGCTGGCCGAGGCGGTCGCCGCCTACCGGGGGATCGAAGGTTTCGTGACGCGGGCGGCTGAGCTCACGGGCGCGCAGGGCACCGGCGGCCGGGACCCGGCCGCCGCCCCGGGCATGACCGAAGCCTCAGCCTCGCCGGGGGCCGGTGCACCGCCCGCCCCGACGAGCCTGCCGGCGGCGTTCACCGCCGCGCTGGACGACGACCTCGCCGTGCCCCAGGCGCTCGCGGTCGTCCACGACAAGCTCCACGAGGGCAACAACGCGCTGGCCGCGGGCGACGCCGAGGCGACAGCGGCCGCGCTGGCCGCGGTCCGGGCCATGCTGGACGTGCTCGGGCTCGACCCGCTGGCCCAGCCGTGGGCCAGCCGCGGCGCCGACGACGACCTGCACGAGGTGGTCGACGCCCTGGTGAAGGCGTGGCTCGGCGAGCGGCAGGCGGCCCGGGATCGCGGGGACTACGCGGTGGCGGACACGATCCGGGACCGGTTGCGTACGGCAGGCGTGCTCATCGAGGACACCGCGGACGGGCCGCGGTGGGAGCTCAAACGATGACGCGTGGCCCTGCCCGCGCAGGTAGCGGACTCCCGAGCCGGTTCCCGCGCCCGATCGGGTACCTGTTCTCGCGTAAGGCGCGGCGACGGTGAGCAGGGGATCTTCTGGGAGGTCAGGCTCCGGCCGTGCGGCACGCGGCGGGCGCACCAAGTCCGGCAAGCCGCGCCCGGGCACCGGCGGCCGCGGCAAGCGGCGGCTGGAAGGCAAGGGGCCCACCCCGCCCGCGCACCTGCGGCCCGGGCACCCCGCACAGCGGCGGGCCGCCGCGGCGGCCACGCGGGCTGATTCGCGCGGGGCCGGTGCCGATGGCAGCGGCCGGGCGCGTACCTCCCCAGCGGGTGAGGTTGCCGGCGTGCGCGCGCGGGGGCAGCGGGGGGCCGGTGACGCGCCCGAGGTGGTCGCCGGCCGCAACGCGGTACTGGAAGCGCTCCGCGCTGCCGTTCCCGCGACCGCCCTGTACGCGGGCCCGCGGCTGGACGTCGACGACCGCGTGCGCGAGGCGATCGCCCTGGCGGCGCATGCCGGCATCCCGATGATCGAGGCGGGACGGGCGGAGCTGGACCGGCTGACCGCCGGCTCGGTCCATCAGGGCCTGGCACTGCGGATCGCCCCCTATGAGTACGCTCACCCCGCCGACCTGACGGCGCGGGCGGCGGCACGGGGTGAGCTGCCGCTGATCGTCGCCCTCGACGGGGTGACGGACCCGCGCAACCTGGGTGCGATCGCCCGGTCGGCCGCCGCGTTCGGCGGCCACGGCGTGCTCATCCCGGCCCGGCGGTCGGCGCGGGTCACGGCGGGCGCATGGAAGGCGTCGGCCGGGGCGCTTGCCCGGGTGCCGGTCGCGCAGGCGCCGAACCTGGTCCGGGCGCTCGTCTCCTACCAGGAGGAGGGCCTGTTCGTGGTCGGCCTGGACGCCGCCGGAGCGGTCGGCGTTGGCGACCTGGAGGTAGCGGACGGGCCGCTGGTGCTCGTGGTCGGGTCCGAAGGGCGTGGGCTGTCGCGTCTGGTGGCGCAGCGTTGCGACCTGCTGGCCCAGATCCCCATGGCGGCCGCCGCTGAGTCGCTCAACGCCGGGGTGGCAGCCGGGATAGCGCTGCACGAGGTAGCTCGCCGCCGCACGGCCCGCGCCTGACGCCGCGGTGCGGCCCGCGCCGGACACCGCCGTGCGGCTCGCGCCGGACACCGCCATGCGGCTCGCGCCCGACACCGCCACGGTCCGCGCCTGATGCCGCCACGGCGGTATGGCGGATCGTGCCCGCAGCACGCTATCGTTCGCAATGTGAACATGGGAGCTGGGGGATCGCCGGGCGACGACGGCGAGCGGCCGGACGGCGCCTGGGGGCGGGCTGCCCGCCGGGCCGGTGAGGGCACGGGGCGACGCACGGACTTCGTCCAGTCGCTCGACCGGGGCCTCGCCGTGATCCGGTGCTTCTCGTCCGAGCACCCGTCCCTGACCTTGTCCGAGGTCGCGGAGCGGACGGGCCTCACCAGGGCAGCCGCCCGGCGCTTCCTGCTGACCTTGCAGGAGCTGGGCTATGTGGGCAGTTCCGGGCGCCAGTTCTCGCTGCGCCCGCGGGTCCTCGCCCTGGGCTACGCCTACCTGTCCTCGTTCAGCGTCGCCCAGATCGCCCAGCCGCACCTGGAGGACCTGGCGGAGCAACTCCACGAGTCGTGCTCGGTCAGCGTACTCGACGGCGACGATCTGGTGTACGTGGCGCGGGCCTCCGCCAACCGGATCATGACGATCTCGCTTACGGTAGGCACCCGCCTGCCGCCGTATCCCACCTCCATGGGCCGGGTCCTGCTGGCCCACATGCCCGAAGCCGAGCTCGACGCGCACCTGAGCCGTAGCGAGCTGCGCAAGCTCACCGACCAGACCATCGTCGACCCGATGGAACTGCGCGCGGTGCTGGCGACCGTGCGCCGCCAGGGCTGGGCCGCGGTGGACCAGGAGCTGGAGGCCGGCGTCCGCTCGATCGCGGTCCCGATCCGCGACGGCTCGCGCAAGGTGGTCGCGGCGATCAACGCCAGCGCGCACGCGGCGCGGGTGCCCATGCGGACGCTGGAGAAGCAGTTCCTTCCCCGCCTCGTCGACTGCGCGCGGCAGATCGACAGCGAACTGGCCACCCGGCTGTCCGGCGGCGCGCGCAACGTCATTTAGCCGCCAGCGGCGCGGGCCATCATCGAATACCAGTTCGAGCACGCTCTATACTCATGCCATGGCAGATGGTGTGTTCCAGGGCTCGCTGCTCGACCTGGTGGGCCAGGCGGGGCCCGGCCCGCTGGGGGCGTCGGTGCGCCGGAGTGAACTTGCCCGCGGCGCCTGGGTGGATGTCCGGCCGGGCTGGCTGGCCGGATCCGACGCGCTGTTCGGCCGGCTGCTGCGCGCCGTGCCGTGGCGGGCCGAACGGCGGCAGATGTACGACCGGATGGTGGACGTCCCGCGGCTGCTGTGCTTCTACGGCGAGGGCGAGCCGCTTCCCGACCCGGCACTGGCCGAGGCCAGGGACGCGCTCAACGTGCACTACGGTCCCGGGCTCGGCGAGCCGCTGTGCACGGCAGGGCTGTGCCTGTACCGGGACGGCCGGGACAGCGTCGCCTGGCATGGGGACACGACGGGCCGCGGCAGGACGCAGGACACGGTCGTGGCCATTGTGTCGCTCGGCGCCCCGCGGGCGCTGCTGCTGCGGCCACGCCGCGGCGGTCCCGCGCTCCGCTACGACCTCGGCCATGGCGACCTGCTGGTGATGGGCGGCAGCTGCCAGCGCACCTGGGAACATGCCATCCCCAAGATCACGAGGGCCGCCGGCCCCCGGATCAGCGTGCAGTTCCGCCCCCGCGGCGTCCGCTAGCGCCAGTACTGCCGCCACCGGCCGGGCGGGTGCCAGCCGGGACGGAGGGCCAGCCGGGACGGCGGGTCGGCCGGGCCGGCGGGCCAGCCGGGACAGTGGGCCAGCCGGGACGGCGGGCCAGCGCCATCCCGGGAACCCTCATACGATTGCTTACGTGTTAAGTGCATGCGCACGTTCGCTCGGGGCACTATCCCGGTGCCGTCCCCACGAGCGATACTCGCGTTACAGGCGGAACACTGGGCAAGCGGGAGGTCGCGCCGTTTGGCGAGCATGAGAACGTGGATGAGCAAGGGGCTCGCCGGGCTGTGGCTGGTCTTGATCGTGGTCATGGTTTCCGCATGCGGGGCACCTGAGTTCACCTACGTCGCGAACTCCGACGGGCACGCCTTCTTCAAGGTCCCCGGCGGCTGGCACAAGATCAGCGATGCGGCGCTCGCCAAGGCGCTGCGCGGCGGCAGTGGCGGCTCCGCGCCGAGCGGTGTGTGGTCCGTCGGCTATGACGGCAGCTCGGCGCCGTCGGCCTCCCACATATTCGGCTCGGGGGCCCGGAAGCCGTTCGCGTTCGCGCTGACCGAGCCGCTCAGCTCTGCCGCGAGCGCTTCGATGTCCTACAACGAGCTGCGCGACATCTTCCTGCCGGTGACCTCGGCGACCAGGCAAAGCGCCAGGAGCAGCGGCTTCCCGCTGACCGGCTTCCACCTCCTGCGCGACACCGTGCTGACCCCCGGGCAGGGCGTGCACGGGGTGCGGGTTACCTTCAACTACACGTTCCCGAACGGCAGCACCGATACCTTCGACCAGGTCGCGTTCACCAACTCCGACGACACCGAGGTCTACTTGCTGGTGCTGCACTGCCTGGCCACCTGCTACCAGCGGAACCACAATGATATCGACACCGTCATGACGTCATTCACCGTCAGGAGCAACTGATGACTACAGCACCCGTGGGCCCGGTCGAGGGACTGGTCCCACCCGGTGAGCGGCCGCGGGACGAGGACCGCAGTACCCGCAAGCCGCTCTCGCTCTGGGATCGGCTGAAGTTCCTGCTCCTCCTCACCCTGATCTGGTTCATCCTGGTCTGGTCGGCGATGGCGAACAACCCGCTGATGGGGTTCGCCGACGCGGCCAGGATCGAGGTCAGGGCCGCCTCGTGGGTGTTTGTCCTGCTAGCCCTGGAGGCGCTGCGCCAGCTCCATTTCCTCATCAGCGAGCACTGGGCTGGCTACCACCGGTTCTGGACCCACACGGTGTTCGGTGGGTTCGAGCGGGCCACCCACCGCAAGCTGTCCGACTGGACCAGGTTCCGGGTCTGGCGCCTGCTGACATGGCTGTTCTGGATCGCCGTGATCGCCGTGGTCATCGGCAAGGTGACCGACACGAACCCGATCGTGGCGCTACTGCACGCTCCGAGCTACATCTGGAAGGCGCTTCCGTTCCTGCTCCAGATCTTCGTCCTCGTCTTCGTCCTTATCCTCCAGTTCGCGGCCCTGTTCTGGTTCCTGTCGCGCGGCGGGGTCGACGTGTACTATCCCGACGACATCAAGACCCGGTTCGCCGACGTCTGGGGCCAGGACCACGTGCTGGCGAGGGTGAAGGAGAACATCCTCTACCTCGAGCACCCGGAACAGGTCGAGGACAGGGGTGGGTACGTGCCCGGCGGCATCCTGCTGTGGGGCCCGCCCGGCACCGGCAAAACGCTGATGGCCGAGGCGGTGGCCGGGGAGACCGGCAAGCCGTACGTGTTTGTGGACCCCGGCGCGTTCATCAACATGTTCTTCGGCGTCGGCGTGCTCAAGGTGAAGGGGCTGTTCCGCAAGCTGCGGCGGCTCGCGCTGCGGTACGGCGGGGTGATCGTCTTCTTCGACGAGGCCGACTCGCTCGGCAACCGCGGGGCGCTGGCCCAGGGCGGCCCCGGCTTCCCCCGCGGTATGACGCCCGCGCCGCACCAGGCGGGCTGCCACGGCTTCTCCTACCTGTCACGGGACGTGCAGTGGCTGCTGGTGCGGCGCGAGCTGCAATCGGGCATCGAGGACGAGCCGGTCTCCCGGCGCTCCAAGCAGATCATCGGCGCGGGCATGGGTGGCGGCGGAGGCGGCGGCGGCATGGGCACCCTCCAGGCGCTGCTCACCGAGATGTCCGGGCTGAAGAAGCCGCGCGGCTTCGTCAACCGCTACGTCCGGCGGATCTTCGGCATGCGCCCCAAGCCGCCGCCCAAGTACCGGATCCTCATCATGATGGCGAGCAACATGCCGGAGGCCCTGGACGAGGCGCTGCTGCGGCCCGGCCGGATAGACCGGATCTACAAGGTCGGCTACCCGTCCAAGGCGGGCCGGGTGAAGACCTACGAGGGGTACCTCGCCAAGGTGCGTCACGAGCTCACCCCCGAACAGGTGGACAAGCTGGCCATCATCACCCCGTACGCGACCGGCGCCACCATCAAGGACATGGTCAACGAGGCTCTGATCACCGCGATCCGCAACGGGCGGGACGTCATCACCTGGCGGGATATCATCCGCGCCAAGCAGCTCAAGGAACTCGGCCCCCCGGAGGACGTGGAGTACATCGAGCGCGAGCGGCACGCGGTGGCGGTCCACGAGGCCTGCCATGCGCTGGTCGCCTATCTCACCCGCCAGCACATGGAGATCGACATCGCGACCATCGAGAAGGGCAGCGACTACCTCGGGATGGTCGCGAGCATCCCCCCGGAGGACCAGTTCACCCGCTGGCGCACCGAGTACGAGACCGACATCCTGGTGTCGCTCGCCTCCCTCGCGGGAGAGCGGATGTTCTTCGACAAGGACAGCTCCTCCGGCGTGTCCGGCGACCTGGAGTCGGCCACCACGGTGGCGTCGTTCATGGAGGGCTTCTGGGGCATGGGGTCCACCGTGTCGTCGTACTCGACCGCTAAGCGGCTGGAGGTCGGGGCCCCCGGCGGCGGCCAGGGCGGGCGGAAGAAGAAGGGCCAGGACCCCGAGGCGGAGCTGCGGCGGGCGCTGGCGGACCGGATCGAGGACAGCCTCACCGGGCTGCTGGCGCGGGTCGAGGAACTCCTCACCCAGAACCGGGAGAACGTCCTGTGCCTGGCGCACGCGCTGGAGTCACACAAGACCCTCAGCGGCGACGACGTGCTGGCGGTGCTCGAGCACCGGCCGGGCCCGCTCGTGGACGGCAGGCCATACGGGGACGCGGCTTTCGTGCAGCGGCTCGAGGAGTACCACCAGGGCGCGGCGGCCGCGCACCGCGCGCACAGCAAGGCACCGCTGAGCCTGCCGGCGGCCCCCAGTCCCGTATGGGTGCCGCAGGATGCGGCGGTCGCGTCGCCGGCGCCGGACCAGTTCGGGCCCTGACCGGCGATGCGCGCCGCCTACCGGGTGCGGCTCGTGGCCAACCTGGTCAATGGGTCGACCCTGGCCGGCGTCCTGGTAGCGGCGGCAGGGCGGGCCCGGCTCGCGAGCGGCGGTGATGGCCTGCTGATCGGGGACCGGTACCGGCTGCCGCTGCCCCCGGCGCCCGCGTTCTGCCTCGGGAACGTCATCATGACCCGCAACGAGCGGGACGCCCTGCTCCGGGAGGAGGCGCTGCTCGCGCACGAGGCCCGCCATGCGACCCAGTTCGCCTGGTGCGCGGGCCTGGTGATGCTGCCGCTGTATTTCACGGCGGCGGGGGTGTCCTGGGTCCTGACCGGCGACTTCGGCTCCCGCAACATTTTCGAGCGGCGGGCCGGGCTCACCGACGGCGGGTACGCCGACCGTCCCCTGCGCCCGGCCCTGGCCCGGTGGGCCGTGCGGGCGTCCGCCGCCCGCAGCCGTTAGGCATGAGATTCCACCGGCTGAAGGTGCTGCGGCGGCTGCCTCACCCTGGGCGCGGCTTTACTCAGGGCCTGCTCACCGATGGCGGCACCGGGTGGGAGAGCACCGGCCTCTACGGGCAGTCGTCACTGCGCAGGTACCGGCTCGGCGCGGGGGAGTGGGAGGCCTGCACATCCCTGCCGCCCGAACTGTTCGCGGAGGGCATCTGCCGGGCAGGCGAAGCCATCTGGCAGCTCACCTGGCAGGAGCGGACCGCGCTGCGCTGGCACCCGGACACCCTGGCGCTGCTGGCGACCGTTCCCTACAACCGCGAGGGCTGGGGCATCTGCAGCACCGGCGACGACATCCTGACCAGCGACGGCAGCAGCGAGCTGGTGCGGCGGGACCCGCGGACCCTGGAACCGCTCGGCGTCGTCCGGGTGCGCTGCGAGGGTGAGCGTGTCGGCGGGCTCAACGATCTGGAATGGTCCGGCGGCCGGGTCTGGGCCAACATCCTGGCCAGGCCCTACCTGGCCGGTATCGATCCAGCCAGTGGCGAGGTCGTGGACATCGTCGACGCCCACCTGGGCGGCGAGCGTCACTGGGGTGATCCGCAGGCGGTGCTCAACGGGATCGCCGCCTTGGCTGGGGCCGGGGAGTTCCTGCTCACCGGCAAGGGCTGGCGCTTCCTCCATCACGTCCGCCTGGTCGAGGGCCGTCACCGCAGGCAGCCCGCGCGGCTGCTCGCGCCGGCCGATTGACCGGGTCGGCCGATCGCGCAGCATTCCCTCATTCGGGCTTAACGGATGAATGCGCGGCCGCCGGATCCCGGCTAGCCACGCACCGCCTCCTCGAGGACGGCTCCGGCGGCCAGCAGGCGCTCCTCGCCGCCGGGCGGGCCGATCAGCTGGACGCTCGCCGGCACGGGCCCGTCGGCCGGCACTGGCAGCGCCAGCGCGGGCAATCCCGCCAGGTTCACGGGGGCGGTGAGCCCGCGGAGCCGGATGAGGGCCCGGGCGTCGTCGAGAACGGGCGGGAAGCCCAGCAGGGTGGGCACGGCGAGCAGGTCGAGGTGGTCCCAGAGTTCCGACAGCGTCGCCCGCCACCGTGCTGCCTGCCGGCGGGCCCCGCCCAGCGCGGCCGGGGTGATCTCGCTGGCCTCACGCAGCCGGCGGAGCACATCGCGGCCGATTCTGCCGGGTGAGGACCGGGCCAGGGCGCCGTCGCTCTGCCATGCCTCGGCGTCGAGCACGGTCATGGCCGCGGTCATCGCGGCGTCCAGCCCGCGCAGCACGACCGGCGAGATCTGCCAGCCGGTGGCCGCGAGCGCCGCATCGACCGCCGTGGCGATGGCGGGGTCGGTCTCCATCATCACCCGCCCGACCGCGGCGGGCGGGCCGGCGGACACGGTGAACCCGGGCTCGAGCAGTGCCATCCCGGTGACCAGGCCGGCCACGTCACGCGCCAGTGGCCCCACGGTGTCCAGGCTCGGCGCGAGCGGCCACACTCCGCCGAGCGGGACTCGGCCCCAGGTGGTTTTCAGGCCGGCCACCCCGCAGCACGCGGCAGGGATCCGGATCGACCCGCCGGTGTCCGAGCCGTAGGCGATGTCCGCCTCCCCGGTGGCTACTGCGACCGCTGACCCGCTGGACGACCCGCCCGGGACGAGGCCTGGATCGAGCGGGTTGACCGGCGTCCCGAACGCCGTGTTGATCCCGCTGATGCCGTAGGCCATTTCATGGAGGTTGACCTTGCCGGCCAGGCATGCCTGGCCGCGGGCGATCGCGGCGCGCAGGCCGGTCAGGCACGCGGCGTCGGCCGCGGCCGGCCTGGCGAGATCGGCGACGGCCAGGCTCCCTGCCGTTGTGGGCAGGCCGGCCACATCGATGAGGTCCTTGACCGCGACCCGCAGCCCCCGTCCTGGCGTGGCCTCCTTCAAGATCCACGTGGACATAACCGATCAGTGTGGCAGGGGGCGGCGGACGCGCCCGGCCAAGGCGTGCCGTCGGCGCGGCGCGCCTGCCGTCCGGCTGGCGGATGCCGTTCACCGGCTGACCGCGGCGTGCCCCGGTGATGGCGTAAGGCCGGTGCCAGCTTTTCATCGTGAACTGCCGTGCAGAAGATCACCGGCCGCGGGTGATAGTGAGGCGCGCGTGCCCGAATGGCGGAGTGCCTGCTAATCCCTGTTTGCTGAATCGCACGGCCGGCACTGCCGCTGGCTCCCGGCGAGCCGGCCATGGAGACAGCGGATCATTACGCAGACGTCTTAGCGGCCGTTTTGCGTCCATGAATATCCGAAAACAGCGGCTCTTTTTGCGCTTCCGCACACCGCGGCGCGGCGAAAGACCGTCACGCTGACCAGCCGCGGCACGCTGGCTGTGCTCGTCGCCGGATCGTGTGGCACACGACGGTGCCTGGGGGCGATCGCTATACGGAGATCACGCAGGCATCGCGCCGCCCGTGCGGTGATCAACGCCGCACGACAACAGGGAGCGTTCACATGAGCACGCTGCGTTTGCGCTGGACGCGCCCGGGCCGGCGGCATGTCCGGCCGGCTACGCCGGTACCGCTCCGGGCCAGAGCGGCTAGCAGCCTAAAGCGTGATTTACCGGCGTTAGTGGCGTGATAGCCGTAGACTCCAGATCCAAACAGCAACTGCTGGGAGCGGAGATAACGGAACCCCTGGCAGCAATGGTAGCGATGCATACTCGCGTCACGGTACGGGTGGCAGTGCAGTCGCCGAGGCGATTGCTCCGTGACACCTTGGCCGCATGTCTTGCCGTCCGGCCGGATGTGGCCGTGGTAGGGCGGGTGGCAGAATCCGATGGCATCCTCGCCCTGTGTGAATTGCGGCGGCCCGATGTTGTGATCCTCGACGCCGGCCAGCGGCTCGGCGAGATGGCCGGGCGGGTGAGTGCGCTGGTACGCCGATTCCCGGACCTGAATGTGATCGTGACCTACCGCGATGCATCGGAACAGGAGGTCGCTGCCGCCTGCGGGGCAGGCGTTTCCTCCCTCGTGCCCGAGTCGCGCGGCCTCGTCGCCGTGCTCGCGCTGCTCCGGCGGAAAAAGGGCGATCACGCGCGAGAGGCCCGGCGTGAACGTGGCGGCCTGACGGATCGGGAGCACGAGATCGTCGTCCTGACCGGCTCCGGCCACAGCGTCACGGAGATCGCGGGACTCCTGGGGATCAGC
The DNA here is from genome assembly GCA_036005525.1 of Streptosporangiaceae bacterium. Taxonomy (GTDB): domain Bacteria; phylum Actinomycetota; class Actinomycetes; order Streptosporangiales; family Streptosporangiaceae; genus UBA9676. The sequence goes on along the minus strand of DASYQM010000321.1, from coordinate 1,088 downwards.
GCGCTCACGGTGGAAAACCTCAAGCGCCGCGTCTACGCCAAGCTGGAGGTGAGCAGCGGGGCGCACGCCGTCGCCAGGGCTGCCTCACTCGGCATGCTGGAGCGGAAGACCCCCGTGGCCGCGCCCCGGAGGCGCACGACGGAGGGCGGCTCGGGTGTCCTCGGTGTCGTGGCCGGGCGGCCCGGTCCGGTCCTGGATCAGGTGGTCACCGTACTGCTCGAGAGCAAGCTGCCGTTTGTGCTCATCCGCCGGCCCGGCCCCGTCGGGGACTCGCACTGGGCCCGGTGGCACCGCGGGCCGATCGTGGCGGCGCTTGTGGACCCGGCGCCGTCGAACTGGGATCTCGTCGCCGAGATGGGCATCCCGGCCGTCCTCGTGCACAGTGAGCCCCTCGATTCCCCCGATCTCGCCGAGGCGCTGGCCAGTGGCGCCAGCGCGCTTGTCGCCGCCGGCCGGGTTGACGATCACTTCCTGTCCGTGTTCCGGATGGTGGGGCAGGGGTACCTGGTGGTGGACTCGATGCCGATGCGCCCGCTGATCGGGGTGGTGCAGGCCAGGTGGGACGAACCGGTTCCGGGAACCGGGGGACTGCCCGATCTCACGTCACGGGAAACCGACATCCTCCGGTCCCTTGCCAGCGGGCACTCGATCCGGCAGACCGCACGCGCGCTCGGCATCGCCCCGAAGACGGTCGAGAACGTCCAGACGCGGCTGTTCCGCAAGCTGGGCGTGCGCAACAGATCGGGTGCGCTCACCGTCGCCGACGCGTTTGGCCTGCTGCCGGCGACCACGCCGGGAGAGCCCCTAGGGCCTGTTTCTTGGATCATGGAGGGGGTCGCGTAGCCAGATCCTGATCGTGGCGACGTCGATGGTGCCCCGGTAGATCTGCCCGCGCTTGTCATAGCGGGTGGCCACCGCTCTGAACTGCTTGAGCTTGCCAAAGCAGCGCTCGATGGTCTAATCACAAATGACAAGTTCTGCTGTGTGCGGCGGTCGCGGCTGAGCTTGAGCTGGTGGCACCGACCGCTGCGTTTGCAGCGTTCTGCTCTCCAAGCCGATGTTGCCCTGGTAGGAGAGCCCGATGACCC
>DASYQM010000320.1:0-6975 GCA_036005525.1 Streptosporangiaceae bacterium | reverse complement strand
GCGCAAGATCGAGGCCAGGGCCAGGAAGCCGGAGGCGATGATCGGCAGCCCGATGGATGGCAGTGCGAGCAGGCCGAGCGTGGTGAGCGCGGCGCCCGCGGCCAGCAGGGCCGCATGCCGGTAGGGTAGCTGCCGGATGGCGCCGTAGACGGCGAGCAGCGCACCGGCCAGTAGCAGTGCCAGCACCCAGGGAAGTGGCTGATCGCCTTGCTGGTGAATGAGCCACACGTAGCAGGCGGCCATCGCTGTGGCCAGCGTGGCGGCGATCAGGGCCAGCGGTTCGATGCGCGGCCACGCCGGTGCCTTCATGGCTCTATCATCAGCCAGCTGCGGGTCCGGCAGTCATCTGGCGTACGACGAGGGCAGCTGGTCCGAGGCGGGCCGGAACCACTCGGCCACCCGGCTGAGCAGGTCGGGATCGCCGGCGGCCGTGACCGAGCCGTCCCCGAACGCGTCCGACCAGTCGCACCTGCCCCTGGCCAGCGCCAGGAGCGCCGGCATCGAGGACTCCAGGTACACGTAGCGGTTTGCGTCCAGGAGGGGGTCGGTGAGACACCCGTAGGGCTCGACACCGCGCTGCAGCACGAGCCAGTACCTCCGGTCATACCGATGGTGCAGCCGGAGTTCCAGGACGACGGGCCGCCCGGGCACGCGGCCGGGGTCGACCCGCTGTGCCAGCCAGCCGAGCACGATGTCCGGGTCGCGCTCCAGCATGTCGGGGTCGTCCGGGAGCCACGTGTCCGCCCAGGTGCGCAGCGAGCCGAGTGTCGCCATCAGACCTTGGCCGACCGCGGTGAGGTGGTAGGCCGGGTGCGGGTCCGGGCCGTCACGGCGTGACACCAGCCCAAGAGTCTCCAGCCGGCGCAGCCGATCGGCGAGCACTGAGCGCGAGATACGGCCGGGCAGCCCGGTGACCAGGTCGTTGAATCCCTGCGGCCCGAACATCCCCAGCTCTCGCACGATGAGCAGACTCCATCGGTCGCCGAGGTGCTCGATGGCCTTGGTGAACGAGCAGTATCCGACGAACTCGCTTGAGCCCATGGCAAAAGTGTCTCACCGGTGCGCGGCATCGTGCGGTTCGAAGTTCGAACTAGCGCTGCTCGGTAGGGCGGCGGATCGTGGCAGAAGCACGAGCTCACACAAGGGGTCACGATGGCTACCCAGCTGAACAGGCCGCACGTGCCGAGGCACCCGGCCCGACTGCACGAAGGTATGACCGGATGGTCCGGGCGGCCGGCGTCCAGGGCCGCTTCATCCGGAGGCAGTCGGGCCGGGTGCACGTGATCGAGGCCGGTGACGGTCCGCCGGTCGTTCACCTGCACGGCAAACAACACCTCGTCGCTGTCGCACCTGATGCTGCTCGAACACCTGACGACAGTGCGCTCCTACCTCGTCGACCGACCGGGCTTTGGGCTCAGCGATCCCGATGACTTCCCTCGCACCAGCTTTCGGCAGTGCGCGGTCCGGTTCGTCGACGACGTCCTCGACGAGCTTCAGCTTGAGTCGGCTGTCCTGGCCGGCGCCTCGGGGGGTGGGACCTGGGCGGTCTGGTACGCCATGGACCGCCCCGGGCGGGTGCGCGGTCTTGTCATGCTCGGGTCCGTCCCGCTGCTTCCCGGCGCCCGAATTCCCCTGGGTATCCGGCTCATGGCGACACCAATGCTGGGCCACGTCCTCAGCCGCACCGTGAAGCCAGGCCGGCGGATGCTGCTCCGCCTGATGTCGTCGGTGGGCGAGGAAGACACCATCCTGCGGCACCCCGACCTGCTCGACTCACTCCTCGACGCGGCGCATGACCCGGTCGCGACCGCGGCCAACGTGGCCGAGTTCCAGGCCCTCCTGTCGCCGCGCGGCACGCGATCTGAGACCCGGATCCGCCCGGACGATCTGCGCCGGCTGGCGGTCCGCACCCTGATGATCTGGGGTGACCACGACCCCGTGGTATCGGTGGCTGACGCGCGGGCCGCGGCTGACCTGATACCCGACGCCCGCCTCGAGGTGCTGCCCGCAGGACACATACCGCAGCTCGGCAACCCCGCACGGGTGGCGAATCTGCTGGAGGACTTCATCCGATCCGGTCCGTCACACCGGTGAGCTGACCTGCTCGGCCGCGGGCCTGGATGTCGGCTGGCAATCGGACCCACAGAGGCGCTGTACTCTGACGCCCCCCCGGAATCGGGCCGATTCGTCAAAGTAGCCCGTAACAGGTTCGTCAATCTTCCTGCATCTCGACAGCCGATCCACAGGTCTTGACCATTCCTCCGCGCCAGCCGCCCAGACCCCAAAGGCGTCTCACGCGCCATGATCCAAATGTGTCTCCAGCGGACTCCGGGCAGTGGCCCAAATCCGCCGCCAACCTGCGTGTCCCCGTGTCCGCAACCCTTGCCGGCTTCCTTGCGTGTCCGCCCACGACTGTCGGCACGCCGCGCGACACTGAGGCCGGGACGTTCACTGAGGGAGGCGTCATGAGCGACCCCACGGCGAGCTTGCGAGACCGCACCAACGTGCTCGGCGTGGCGCTGACGCAGTGGGCAGACCGGGACACGGCACGGGACAGGGCGGCCGCCAGGCGGGCGGGCAGCACCGCGGTTGACGCGATCGACGCGCTGCTTCGTGACCTGTTCGTGTTGCGCGGGCGCCTCGTCCGGCAGATCCGCCAGGCCGACGGCGCCGCGCGGCCCCGGGTCGCCTGAACTGGCCCGGGCGGGAGCAGGCGTTTCGCTGAGTCGCAGTGGTGCGTAGAGCTGATCCGGGCGGCTGTCGCCGATGCGGACCTCGATGTCGAGGTCGTCGCGACCGGCGTGTGGATGCCTGCGCCTCACCGTTAGCCCGCCCCCATGATCACGCAACGTCACAAACAGCTAACCCCAATCCGCGTAGCGCCCCTCCTATCAAACAGCCGGATCGCCGACTATGCGCTGAATGTCGATGGCGGGCGCGTTCAGCCGAGAGGCCCAGAACTGCGCTGTTCTGTTCGGTGGTGATGCTGCCTTCCCTGACGTTAGGCGGCGGCTCGGCTGCGCGCCCCAACTGCTGCGAAGTTCGCCTACCCGGGTCGTGGGGTTCTCCATCACGATCGGCCCGATTTCGGCCCGCGGCGCGGCAGATGCTGGGATTTGGCTGGCGCGCTGACCCTGTGCGCTACGTTCCGGTGGTGACGCCGGTCGGCAGCTGCTGAGGATCACGATCTCCAGCGGCTGTTGCGGGGTGTGTCGATCCTCAACGGCTGTCGGGCCGATACATGTCGTAGTCGGCCAGGTGCTGGTGGCTGGCGAGGATCTCGCCCTGCCCGGCTTCGGGTCCTGCCGTTGCTGAGGGGGTTGCACACCGGCCTGGGGTTCGGTCGCCGCTGCTGGTGTCCGGCGGGCCCGCCGCATGTGCTCCAGCGACAGTGTGACCAGCGTGGTGGCGACAGACAGAACGACCGTTCCGGCCACCAGCGCCACGATGACCAACAGCGGGAAGTGTGCCACGACTGTGGGGGCGGTGGCGGTGCCGGGGCGGCGGGAGGCTCCGGCGGCGGGAAGGTTGCCCACGCGGCCGGGGCATCTCGTGAGGGCTTGTAGTCCGCCGACGCCATGCGATCATCAACTTCGGCATCGTTATTTGTATCCCCCGTCACCAGCCGCTGGTGCTTGATTACATCTCTTTGTTAGCCAGGAGCGCCCGTGGTGCCTGGTGAATGGCATGTCAGCTTATCCGGGGACTGCGGGCTAGGCTGGGGCGCTGTCGGGTGAGGGCATCAGGCCGAGTTGCTGGAGCATGGTCAGCTGGTCGATCACGTGCCAGTGTTCGGCTAGCCGGCCGTCTTCGAGCCGGTAGATGTCGATGCCGGCGATGGCGCAGGAGCGGCCGGTCGGCGGGATGCCGAGGAAGTTGCCCACGTGCCGGGCGCTGTTGGTCCAGCGCACGACTACCCTATCTCCTTCGGCGACGATGTCTTCGATGGTGAAGGTGGGCGCCAGTCCTTCGGCCAGCATGCTGACCCGGTCCTTGAGCCCGTCGCGGCCCTCGCGCTGGCCGGGCAGCGGGTCGTGTTCGTCGTAGTTCGTGACCGCTAGCTCGTCGATCGCCTCCACGCCTCGGCCGTTGAGCACCTGGTCGTAGAAGCGGCGTACCAGCGCCTTGTTGGTCTCGATGGACATGGCCGGCCTCCTTGTTAGCGATGTCGCTGTGGTAGATCCACTTTTGCGCTGTGTGGCCAGCGCGCGCCATGACGGGTTCACCGTCCAGGTCACCGAGTTACCCACTGTCTTGCGGCCCCGGTCAGGGTGCGGGCTGGGGCGGGTGATTACGATCTCGGCCAGAGGGGTGGACACGATGGAAGACACCGCCGTGGGTGGCTTGCTGCGCCGCCATCGTGACGCCGCGGGCCTGACGCAGGAGGAGCTGGCCGAGCGGGCGCGGGTGAGCGCCCGGACCATCAGCGACGTCGAACGCGGGCTGCGTGACGGCGTCTACCGCGAGACCGCGGCACGTATCGCGGTGGGGCTGGGCCTGGCCGGCGAGGAGCGGGCCCGTTTCGAGGCGGCCGCCCGCCGTCGCCGGCCCCGCCCGGGCCAGCCGGCCAGGGGCGGCTGGAAGCCGGGTGCTGCGCCGCCGGTGCCACCGACCCGGCTGATCGGGCGCGAGCAGGAACTCGCCGCCATCGTGGCCCGGCTGCGCGACCCGCAGATGCGGCTGCTCACCCTCACCGGGATGGGTGGCATCGGGAAGACCCGGCTGGCCGTCGCGGCGTCGGCCGCGGTCAGCGGCGACTTTCCCGATGGGGTGTGTTTCGTTTCGCTGGCGCAGACCCGGGATCCGGGGCTGGTCGCCCCGCTGGTGGCCCGCGCGCTCGGGGTGAACCCGGCCCGCGACCCGGTGGCCGGCCTGATCAAGACGCACCTGGGCACGCGCCGGGTGCTGCTGGTGCTGGACACCTTCGAACCGGTGCTCGGCGCCGCGCCGCTGGTGGCTGATCTGCTCGCCAGCTGCCCCGGTTTGACCGTCCTGGCGACCAGCCGCGCCGCCCTGCGCCTGCGCGCCGAGCACGAGTTCGCCGTACCGCCGCTCGGGCTGGCCGCCGACGGCCCGGCCGCCATGCTGTTTTCCGAACGCGCACTGGCTGTGCGTGGCGACCTCAGCGTGCGCGGACCGGCGGCACCGGTGGTCGCCGAGATCTGCCGGCGCCTGGATGGGGTCCCGCTGGCCATTGAACTCGCCGCCGCCCGGGTCAAGCACCTGCCGGTGGCCGCGCTGCTCGGCCACCTCGACCACCGCCTCGGCCTGCTCACCGGCGGAGCGCACGACCTCCCGCCCCGCCAGCAGGCGATGCGCGACACGATCGCCTGGAGCTATGACCTGCTCGACGGGGGCAGCCAGGCCCTGTTCCGGCGGCTTTCAGTGTTCGCCGGGTGGACGCTGGAATCCGCCCAGCACGTGTGTGGCGCACCCGGCCCGCCGGTGGACGTGCTGACCGGCCTGAGCGCCCTGGTCGACCACAGCCTGGCCATTCTCGCCGACCAGCCGCCCGGTGCGCACCGCTACCTCATGCTCGACGTGGTCCGCGAATACGCCACCGAGCTGGCCGGCGCCGCCGGCGAAACGCCGGTGCTGGCGGACCGGCACGCCGCGCACTTCACCGCGCTGGCCGAACAGGCCGAGCCGGCGCTGCGCCGGTCCGGGCAGCTGTCCTGGCACCGCACCCTCGACGCCGACCTGCCCAACCTGCGGCAGGCCTTCCACTGGTTGCTGCAGCGCAACGAGGCCGAACATGCGTTGCGGCTGGCCGGCGCGATGTGGATGTTCTGGCTGTGGCAGGGCGGCTTCGCCGAAGGCCGCCGGTGGCTCACCGACGCGCTGGGCCTGCCGTCGGCCCGGTACCCGGCGGCTCGCGCCAAAGCGCTCTGGGGCGCCGGCTGGCTCGCCTTCCATCAAGGCGACTACCACGACACCGCCACGCTTGCCGAGGCGCTCCTGGACCTCGCGCCACACACCGGCCACCCGCTCGACCAGCGCAACGGGCTCACTCTGCGCGGCATGGCGGAGATGGCCGACGGCCGCCACCGCCACGCGGTGTCCGCGTTCGAGCAGGGGCTGCAGATCTGCCGACGGCTCGGCGCCCCATGGCTGCTGGCTACCTCAGCGCTCAACCTGGGCACTGCCCTCATGCACGCCGGCGACCTTGACCGGGCCGAGCCACTGCTCGCCCAGGCTCGAACCGGCTACCAGGAACTGGGCGACAACGCCTACCATGCCCGTGCGACCCGCCACCTCGCGACCTGTCGGCTCCTTCGCGGCCAGCCACGAGCAGCGGCAGAACTATTGCGCACCTGCCAGACCCCCAGCCCTGACGGCGGCGGCGACTGGGACCTGGCCGAGAGCCTGGAAGAGCTCTCACTGATCAACGCCGCCGCCGGCAACCCCCAGCGGGCCGCCATGCTCGCCGCTGGGGCGGCGGCCGTACGCGAGCGGACCAGCACCAGGCCGCACCCGTTCGACCGCATGCTCGCCGAGCCCTACCTTGCGCTCGCCCGCGCCGACCAGAACGCCTGGAACTTGGGATGGCAAGCAGGCACCGACATGCCACTCGACGATGTGATCGAGCTGGCCGCCGATGCTTAAGCCAGATCACGGCGCCTGCGATTCCGGCCCGGCGGCATGGCGCGCTGAGCGCCCTGGCAAAGCTGTCCCAGCGACCCAGACATAGAAGGGAGCGCTTCCATGAGCGAGCCGAACACGGAGATCGACACGCGGTTCAGCGACCCAGGCGCGGTCGCCACGAGCTGGGACCAGACCCGCCAGGTGCTCGAAACGGCCGACCTGTTCTGGATCTGCACGGTCCGGGCCGACGGCTGGCCCCACGTCACACCCCTGGTTGCCGTGTGGCTCGACGAGGCGATCCACTTCTCCACCGGCCCCGGCGAGCAGAAGGCCATCAATCTGCACGGCAGCCCGCACGTGACCCTGACAACCGGCTGCAACCGCTGGGAC
>DASYQM010000319.1:0-8261 GCA_036005525.1 Streptosporangiaceae bacterium | reverse complement strand
AGACCGGGATCGGCTCGACGAGCGCCTCCACGCGGAAGAAGATCTCGGCCCCTTCGGACCGTCCGATCCAGTTGCGTTGCATCGTCTTGACGCGGTCGGGCCAGTCCAGGCCGTCGAGTCCGGAGAGCAGTCTCTCGGCGTACTCGGTGATCCGAAGGAACCACTGCGTAAGATCCCGGATCTCGACGGGATCGCCCGAACGCTCGCAGCGCCCGTCCACGACCTGCTCGTTGGCGAGCACGGTCCGGCAGCCGGGGCACCAGTTCACCGGGGCCGTCTTGCGGTAGGCGAGGCCCCGCTCCCACATGCGCAGGAACAGCCACTGGTTCCAGCGGTAATACTCCGGGTCGGACGTGTGCAGCCGCCGCGACCAGTCGAACGACACCGCGTAGCGGCGGAACGAGGCCGCCTGCGTCTCGATGTTGGCGTATGTCCAGTCGGCCGGGTGGGAGTTATTGCGGATGGCCGCGTTCTCGGCGGGCAGCCCGAACGCGTCCCAGCCGATCGGGTGCAGCACGTTGTAACCGCGGTGGAAGTAATACCGCGCTATCGCGTCGCCTATCGCGTACGCCTCCGCGTGACCCATGTGCAGGTCGCCCGAGGGGTAGGGGAACATGTCCAGCAGATAGGTGCGCGGCCGGCTGTCGGCGGGATCATCGCTCGCGCGGAACAGGTCCATCCCGGCCCAGCGCGTCAGCCATTTCTGCTGAACCTCGCGCGGGTCATAGTGCTGTTGTGCCCGCTCGGCACTATCGGCGGCTGTCATGTTCTTTCCCTCACCACGTGATCGGTCCGGCTCCGGCAACAGAAAAGCCCCTCGGTTACGAGGGGCAGCCGCGCCAACGATTGATTCAGTCGGCGCGGCTAGGTAAGGAGCAACCGAGCGGAACGCATGGGATCAGGGTAGCGCAAACCGTCACCAGCACGCATGCCAGCGGGGCGGCCCGCACCTGAGCCCGGCAGAACGTCCACGACCATCTACAACGCGATAACGCGCCCGTGCCATCCCAGGACATCTGTCGCGCACTCCGCATAGGTGACCGGCGATATCTTGCCGCGCCGGTGAACGGTCCGGGCCCGGCCGGGGGACTCTGATCCCCCAGGCAGCAGCTAGCGCCAGGTCACCGCGGCATGACGGCGGAAGTCGGCGAGCAGGCTCCCGTCGCCGTGAACGCCCAGCCCGTCGGTGCCGCGGCGGTTCCACAGCAGCAGGTAAAGATCGGCGGCGGGGCCGGTGACATCGCAGTCGGCCGGGCCGGTTTCGCGCGCCACCGCGAGGTGGCCCTGCCCGGCCACCACTCGCCAGTCGGCGGTCGCGCCCGCACCGTCGTCGGAGTGGATCGCAAGCATGCCGACCGGGCCGTCCCAGGATCCGCGTTTCGCGTTCCGGCCCACGAAGCCCATGATCAGCTCGTCGATGCCGTCGGCGGCGAACCGGGGCGCGAACGGTGCCCCGTCCGCGGTCCCGGCCGTCCCCGCCACGGCGGCGGCCTGCTCGGCATCCACCCGGTGGATCGCCGTTTCGTGCGCCTGCCTGCGGGCCCAGAACGCCACCGACGACGGCGCATCCAGGAACGTCCAGCAGGTCATGTCCGGGTCCGCCGCCTCAAGGACCCGCACCAGGGAGGCGTGGCCCTCCCGGAACCAGCCGGGCAGCTCGTCGTCCCCGGGCCCACCCGCCAGGATCGCCGCCTCCGACGCCCGGTCGACCCACTTGGCGTGCTGCTCCCGCACGTATCTCGCGGCCCAGCGGTGCACATAACCGACGTGTTTGAGCAGGTCACGAACGCACCAGCCCGGGCAGGCAGGGATCGGCGCGTCGAGCCCGGCCCGCTCCGCCGCGCCGGCCAGCAGCTCACCTTCGCTCCTCAGGCACGCGATGTGGTAGGCGGTGTCACAAGGGCCGTACCCCGCTGTGTCCATGCCGCCCAGCATGCCCTGCCCGGGACCGCGCGAACAGCCGGCAGCCGCGGTCCGCCGGCCCCCGGCCCATGGCTTCCCTGCGCGTTCCGGCTTTGCGACCATGGGACAAAACGAAGAGCCAGGGCAGAAGGTGGTCCACGCGTGACGGCACAGTTCCCCGCGATGTCGTTGGCGGACATCGACCTGTCGGACACCGAGTTCTGGGCCAGGCCGCTCGTGGAGCGGCAGGCCGCCTTCGCCACGCTGCGCGCCGCCGAGCACCCCCCGTTTTTCGCCGAGCCCGAGACACCCTTCGCCGAGCGCGGGCCGGGATACTACGCCCTGGTCCGGCACGCCGACGTCGTGGCTGCGAGCCGGAACCCGGAGGTGTTTTCTTCCGGCAGGGGCGCTACGTCGATCCCTGACCTCCCGGCCGAGTTCAACGAGTACTTCGGGTCGATGATCAACATGGACGACCCGCGCCACGCCCGGCTCCGCCGGATCGTGTCCCGGGCGTTCACCCCCCGGATGATCCAGAAGTTCGAGGGCGACGTGCAGCGGGTGGCCGCCGCGATCGTCGACGATCTGCTGGCCACCGGTCCCTGCGACTTCGTCGAGCACGTCGCCGCCCGGCTGCCGCTGACCATCATCTGCCAGCTGATGGGAATCCCGGATAGCAGCTACGGCCTCGTCCTGCACGACACCAATACCATCCTGTCCGGCATGGACCCCGACCTGATCAGCGAGGATCTGGACGAGGCGGTGGGCCAAATCCTCGCGGCCGGGGCCGAGCTCGCCGACCTGGTCACCGGCCTGGCGGCCGAGCGCGCGGGACGCCCCGGCGACGACCTGGTCAGCGCGCTGGTCACTGCGAACATCGACGGCGAGCACCTGACCAGCGCGGAACTCGCCTCGTTCTTCATCCTGCTGGTGGTGGCCGGCAACGAGACCACCCGGAACGCGATCTCGCACTCGCTGACGCTGCTGACGGACTTCCCCGGCCAGCGGGAACTCCTGATGGCCGACTTTGCTGGCCGGACCGGCGCCGCGGTGGAGGAGCTGGTGCGCTACAGCTCGCCGGTGATCTTCATGCGGCGCACCGTCACCCGGGACCACCACATGAACGGGCACGACTACCGCCAGGGCGACAAGACGGTGCTCTACTACTGGTCGGCCAACCAGGATGAGACCGTGTTCGCCGATCCCGCGCGGCTGGACATCACCCGCTCGCCGAACCCGCATGTCGGGTTCGGCGCGGCCGGACCGCACTTCTGCCTGGGAGCACACCTGGCGCGGCGGGAGATCACCGTCATGCTCCGCGAGCTGCTGACACGGATCCCGGACATCCGCGCCGCCGGTCCGCCCGACCGCCTGCTGTCGAGCTTCATCAACGGCGTCAAGCACCTGCCCTGCACGTTCGGCGGCTGACCGCGGCCTTCCCCGGTTCGGCTTCCGGCCGCCTTAACGTGATCATGACATCACTGTCGTTCCAACGACACCCAGGTCATGATCACGAACGTCGCGGCGGCAGCGCAGCCTACGAGCCCCCGTGCAGCGCATCGAGGTGCCCCGCCAGCGCCATGTCGGCGGCGGTGAGGCCGCCGGCGGAGTGGGTCGACAATGTCAGTGTGACCTTGTTCCACTCGATCAGGATGTCCGGATGATGGTTGGCCTTCTCGGCCATGTACGCCACCGCCCCGGTGAAGAGCATCGCGGCACGGAAATCCGCGAGCTCCACCGTCCGGCTGATGCTGTTGCCGGTACGTGTCCAGTTGGGCAGCCTGGCCAGCGCTGCCGTGATCTCATCGTCGCTGAGCAGGTCCACGCCGCCACCCTACTCTCGTCGGCCGGGACAGCGCGGCGGCCCAGGGCTGCGAGGCGGCGCGGCAACCGGGTCGGGGCGGCGGCCGGGTCAGGGCGGCGGCCGGGCGGCGGATCCCGGTAGTCTGACCGCGCCGGGCCGTGCGAGGCCAGGGACGGCAGCGACCAGCTTGGGAGTAGCTCGGTGATGATGACGCGCGACGAGGCGCAGCCGACCGCCGGCCAGCCCCGGCCCACGCCGCTGCGCGCCATCCACGAAAGCCTCGGCGCCACGATGACAGACTTCGCAGGCTGGCTGATGCCTCTGCGGTACCGCAGTGAGACCGCCGAGCACCGGGCGGTCCGCGGCGCGGCCGGCCTGTTCGACCTCTCACACATGGGCGAGATCGCCGTGAGCGGGCCCGGTGCGGCCGCAGCACTCGACTACGCACTGGTCGGACACCTGTCGGCACTGCAGCCGGGCCGCGCGCGGTACACGATGATCTGCGCACCCGACGGCGGGGTGCTTGACGACCTCATCGTGTACCGGCTCGCGGACGCTGACTTCCTGGTGGTGGCCAACGCCGCCAACACCGGGGTCGTGGCCGCCGCGCTGCGGGAGCGGGCAACGGGCTATCCGGCCGAAGTCGAAGACCTGACCGAGGACTACGCGCTGATCGCCATCCAGGGCCCTCACGCGGGCCGCATCCTGCAGCCCCTCGCCGACATCGGGCTGGGCGAGGTGCGCTACTACACCGGCCAGCGCGCCGAGGTCGCCGGGCGCAAGGTGCTGCTTGCCCGCACCGGCTATACGGGGGAGGACGGTTTCGAGCTCTTCACCAGCCCGGGCGACGCAGAGCCGGTCTGGATGGCGCTAGCCGGGGCGGGGGAAGCAGACGGGCTGGTGCCCGCCGGGCTCGCCGCCCGCGATACGCTCCGGCTCGAGGCCGGCATGCCGCTCTACGGCAACGAACTGAGCCGGGAGGTGACCCCGTTCGACGCCGGCCTGGGGCGGGTCGTGGTGTTCGGCAAGCCCGGTGACTTCGTGGGCCGTGCCGCGCTGGCTGAGCGGGCACAGGCGGCACCGGCGCGCATCCTGGCCGGGCTGACCATCGGCTCGCGCCGGATCCCCCGGCACGGTTACCCGGTGCTCTGGGACGGCCGGCCGCGCGGAACCGTCACCAGCGGCGCCCCCTCTCCGACCCTCGGTGTGCCGATCGCCATGGCCTACCTGGATCCGGACGCCGAACGGCTGGCCGCGGAGGAGACGGCCGACGGCCGGCTCGCGGTGGACATCCGCGGCAGCGCTGAGCCCGCGCGGATCACCGCCCTGCCGTTCTACCGCCGGCCACGCTGACCTGACCGACGCCAACAATTCCACAGGAGCAGCGATCATGACGATTCCCGCTGAACTGCGCTACACCGCAGAACATGAGTGGGTGGCTGTTGAGGGCCCCGTCGCGTCGGTCGGCATCACCGACTACGCCCAGCGCGCCCTCGGCGATGTTGTCTACGTGTCCGTCCCCGCGCCCGGCACGAGGGTCACCGCCGGCGAGCCCTGCGGGGAGGTCGAGTCGACGAAGTCCGTCAGTGACATCTACTCCCCCGTCGATGGGGAGGTCACCGAGATCAACGGCGACGTGGACGACGACCCCGGGCTGATCAACTCCGACCCTTACGGAGCCGGCTGGCTGATGAAGGTCCGGCTCGATGACGGTCATGCCGAGCCCGCAGGGTTGCTGACCGCGGACGAGTACGCGGAGCTGACCGAAGACCAGGAGTGAGCCCGCCCGGGCAGCCGGCCGCAGGCCGGCCTATTTGTGGCGCCGCCACAGTGAATAGGCGACGGCTGCCGCGGTGACCAGGATTACCGCCCCGCCGACCAGCTGGACCTCGGGGCGGGCGACCTGCTCGCGGACTCGCTCCAGGGAACGGCGCGCGAGGTTACCGGGGCTGACGCGCTCGGTGAGCGCATCGATGGTGCGGGCTAGGTTCTCGCGCGTGCTTTCGATCTCGCTGATCACCTGATTGGGGTCGCGCACCGCGACCTCGCCGTCCGCCTCGGCCATGGCAAGCATTCCTTAATCCCTGGAGTTTCTTGCCGCTAGTGTCCCAGGCCCGGCATTGATCCGCACGCCGACGCCCGGTACCAGGCACCACGAGGCACAGCTCACCGCCGCGGGCGGCCCGATGGCCCGGCTAGCCTCCCGAAACCAGATGCTCCGCCGCGCCGATGAGGGCCCGGCAGGCGATAGTCAGGCCGGCGCCGCCGTGGACCGGGGCGTTCGCGAACGCGGCCGCGTCCAGCTCGCCCTTGATCTGCCCGGCCAGCCGGTCCCTGGCCCCGCTCAGGGCCGCCAGGACCTTACGGGTGTGGAGGTAGCTGGCATCGCCGGGGCTGCTGCTCTCGATCGCCGCGGTAGCTGCCTGCAGGGTCGCCGTGCCGAACTCGCCGACGCTGGAGTTGAGCTGCTTGTAGCAGGCACCGAGCGCGGTCACGCCATGTGCGCTCAGCGCGGCGTCGGGGTGGGTCACGATCTCGGTGATGACCCGCCCGTCGTGTTCGTAATCGTCCTTCAGCCCGGCCAGATACAGCAACGTGGGCCGGATGTCGGTCTCATCGACCCAGGTGCCGGTGGTGCCGCTGCCGGGGACGGTGATCTGCCCGCTGTCCGGCCCGGCCGAGTTCGGCCCGGCGTCGGCGGCGGTGCCGTCCAGGCCGAGGTGGGCGACACCGGGGCCCACGATGCCGAGCCAGTTGGTGTTGATCTCCGCGGCGTAGTCACCGTGGTCCCAGGCGAAGCCCGTGTTCTGCGTGACGCATGACCCGGTGCAGGTGGCCGGGCCGGTGGACAGGAAGTAGTCGGGCCGGGCGAACATCGCGAACGTGGGCGTTCTCGCCGGGTCCGCATTCACCATGTGCAAGATCCCTTCCTCGGTGGGATCTGCCAGGTAGTTGGCGATCTTCTGGGTGGTTCCGGTGTACGGGTTGGCCGCGGTGAGCGAGCCCACGTCGCGTTCCAGCGTGCGCACCGCCGGCGTGTCCGCGGGCGGGTTTCCCGTGACGTAGAACTCGGGAGCGGTGTCCGCCTCGACCGTGAACGGCGTGGTGTTGTTGGTCTGGGTGGCCAGCAGCCCGGTCAGGTTCCCCGCGAGTTCGCCGAACGACCCTGCCGGGTAGTTGCACAGCACATCGGGGGTGACCGTCGCGCCGCTGACCGTCGCGCCGTCACAGTTCGCCGGTGTGGGCTCGACCGCCCGGCCCACGTTGGCCCCGGCCTCGTGGTCGCCCTCGTCGGAGCTGATGACGAACAGCGTGTTCTTCGGGCTGATCCCGTCGGAGGCCAGGCGCTGGAAGAACGTTTCGAATGCCTGGTCGTAGTACTGGGCCTGGGCCACGTAGCACGCGCTCCCGCTGCCGAGCGCGGCTGGCGCTCCCTGGCAGGTGGTCACGCCGGGGATGTGCTCGTTCCCGTGGATGTCGGAGATGTACCCGCAGGTCACGGGCACGCCGGACTCCTGCATGTCGGCCATGTACGCCAGGGTCTGGGACGCATTGATGGTGCTGAAGCCCGGGAAGCCGGGGTGGTTGGTCAGGAACGCGCCGTTGATCTGGTTGCCGTTCTCGTCGACCAGGTTCCCGGCGGCGTCCGTGACCTGATACCCGTTGTGGCTCACATTCGGGGTCCGGCGCCGAGCTGGGGCGCGACGTAGCGGTGGCCGAACAGCGCCTGGAAGCCCTGGTACCCGCCCGGCTCGTCGGGCAGCACGTCGCTGACCGCGGTCGGGCTGGGCGTGCTCTGGCCGAACTTCACTCCCTGGGCGTCCGCGCAGAACGCGCTGCCCTGGGTGCAGTGCACTCCGATGCCCACGTAGTCAGCCGTCTCGGCGTCCTTGAAGGAGTCCGAGTCGGCTCCGAGCTGCTGCGCCTCCGGCGAGTTCGGGCCGAACACCTTGGGGATGTCCACCCCGGTGTTCTCAAGGATCGTGTTGGCGGTGGCCGTCCCGCCGACGTCGCAGCCGGCCCGGGTGAACGGCACCCACGGAGCCGGGGTGATCGTGTTAGGCGCGGGCGGGTGCTGCGCCGTGGCCGGCGGGACCGGCGAGTAGACCATGGACGGGTTGGTGTCGTGGCCCGGGCTGGGGGTGGCTGCGGTGTCGAACACCGGGTCGGTCCAGTACGCGAACGAGCCCGCCGGGTCGGTGGTGCCGTCGGGGTTGAACGTCCGGTAGGAGTTGCTGATCGGCATTCCCGCCCGGTCGCCATACAGTCCCGTGTACGTGGTCAGGATGTTGTTCGCGGTATGCGCGATGAGTGGGGTGTGGTTGTTGGACAACATGGTGCCGTTGTCCTCCAGGAGCTGCAGCAGGTGAGGCATCAGCTGCAGGTCGGACGGGACGTTGGGGTTATCGCGGAAGAAGTGCACGTTGTCGAAGGTGATTTCGACGACATGCTTAACGCCATTGCCGAGACTGCAGCCTCCGGCCGCATGGGTCGCCGCGGCGGCGGCTGGCGCGGCCCCCAGCCCGCCCACGGCCAGCCCCGGCACCGCCAGCGC
>DASYQM010000318.1:0-4399 GCA_036005525.1 Streptosporangiaceae bacterium | reverse complement strand
TCGGCGGCGGGCCCGGCCCCGGCGGCGGTGCGCGCCGTTGCCGGGGGTGGCCCGGTGGCCCCGGTCCCGGGCACCGGCTGCCAGCGGGCCGCCCAGTAGGCCAGGCCGTGTGCCGGCTCGGTGAGGTGATCGGGTTCCTCGCCGTCCTCGGTTAGTGTCCGCACCGCGTGGCCAACCCGGATCACCCCGTGGGTGGCGGCGGCTGCGACGCCGGGCAGCAGCCGCAGCCACCAGGTCTCGAGCACCAGGCGCCACGGCTGCTCGGCGACCTCGCGCTGGAAGTAGGCGGTCCAGTCAGCGATCCGCCGCGGATCACCCAATGCGTCCTGCCAGCTGGCGCCGATCGGGCCGCTGCCGCGCGGGAACTCGTCCAGCCGCCGTATGTACACATCAAGCCATTGGTGTACCCGGTCGGCGTGCCCATGGCGCACCATGGCCTCAGCCGCCATCGGCCCATGGTTGGACAGCCAGCCATCGAACTCCGGCCCGGTAGCGTGCAGCCGTTGGTATGCCTCATCAAGTGTCCCGGTCACGCTCGGTTCCATCGCGTCCTCCCGAAGGCTCCATACCCCGCACCGCGGGCTCGGCCGCCGGGACCTGGCGGGCAAGCCGGGCGCGGGCCGTGCCGCGGGCTCGGCTGGGTCGGCGCGTGATAATTGGCGGAGTCGGCCGGAGAGAGGCGAGCCCATGATCAGCACACGTGCCTGCTCGCTGCTGGGGATCGATCATCCCGTCGTGCTGGCGGGTATGGGCGGCGGGGCCACCGACCCGAGGTTGACTGCAGCGGTGTCCAACGGGGGAGGCCTGGGCATCATGGGCGTGAGCGACATCGCGCCGGGGGAGATCGGGACCGTTGCCAGCCAGATCCGCGGGCTGACCGACCGGCCGTTCGGGCTCAACCTGCTGCTCTTCGACTGCGAGGAGTCGATCGACGCGGTGCTGTCGGCGCGGCCGGCGGTGTTGTCGACCGCGTGGCCGTCCGCCGAGCAGGATCTCGGCGAGATCTTCGGCCGGGCGCACCAGGCCGGCGCGGTCGTGGTGCACATGGTCGCGACGCTCGGCGATGCGCGGCTGGCGGCCGAGGCGGGGGCGGATCTCATCGTCGCGCAGGGAACCGAGGGCGGCGGGCACGTCGGGCTCGTCGCGTCGGCGGTGCTCGTGCCGCAGGTCGCGCGGGCGGTGGCCCCGCTCCCGGTACTGGCTGCGGGCGGGTACGCGGACGGCGCCGGGCTCGCGGCGGCGCTGATGCTCGGCGCTGAGGGCGTGCTGCTCGGGACGCGGTTCCTCGCGACGAGAGAGGCTCCGGTCAGTGACGCCTACAAGCAGGTGCTGCTGCGAAGCGACGGGCATGACACTCTGCTGTCGCCGGTGCCCGACCTGCTCGTCGGCGCGATCTGGCCCGGCGCGTACGGGCGCGTCGTGCGCAACCGGCTGATCGAGACCTGGACCGGGCGGGAAGGGCAGTTGCGGGCGCGCCGCAGGCGAGCTTTACCGGGCAGCGGTCGGCGCGCGCCGGGCGGGCGACACCGATGCAAGCGTGGTCTGGGCGGGACAGAGTGCGGGGCTGATCACCAGCATCGAGGCGGCTGGTGAGCTCATCGAGCAGATCGTGCGCGACGCCGAGAGGGTCATCCGCGAACGGGCAGAACTCATCACCGCGCGGAATCCCGCCTCGCCGTGACCGGGCTGCAGCTGGTTAGCCCTACTTCAGTGGGAGAAGATCCCGCTCCTCACGTGCCCGAGCTGGCCAAAGACGCTCGTCGTGCCGGATGGATCTGACCAGAATCTGAATCCGTTGGCGTTCTTTGCTGCCCACCGCCCCGTGACCGGGCTCATGAACAGCCGGCCAGAGGAGCCTGGCGGGCCGGTGACCGCCGAGGGATCCGTGGCCGGACCAAGCCAGCGGAAGTCGAACGATACGGTCGCGCCGACCGATACAGGGTGGTGGTTGTTGTGGAACAGGGCGTTGGGGATGTTGAAGAAGTCCCTGACACGGAGGTGCCTCGCCGTCATCCGCGCCTTGCCCTCTTTCAGGTCGGCCCTCACGCCGTCATCCCGGAGCGGGACCGTCCAGAACAGGCCGTTCGGGTAGGGATGGATCCCCGGGTCGAAGTCGTGAACCTGGGTGGAGAAGTTTGTGAAGTCAAACTGACCTCGGTAGAGGTCGAGTCAAACGAACCCGAACGTCCCCCTGTGGACGGCGCCATCCTGGCCGACATAGACACCCTTCATAAAGCGCATATCGGTATCGAACAGGAGCGTCTCGACCTTGCCGTTAGGCTTCCTGCCGGTCCCGGTTCCTTGCACCTGCGCCACGCCGACAGAGCCCTTGAAATCGGTTATCGATGAGAGGTCCAGGTCCACACCGGGTCCGAAGATGGTGAAGTGAAAATCGATGCCCTCGATAGTGGTGACGCCGGTCGTCGGTTTGGGTGCGGGGTGGGAATGTGATCCCGCCAATCCGGCCGCAGGTGAGAGTAGCCCACTGCCCAGCGTGGCCCCGGTGGCAGCAGCCGCGCCGCCGATGAAGGCGCGCCGCGAGAGCCCATGCCGGGCGTAGTGTGATGATGCCAATGAGTCGAACGGGACTGGCGATCCAGTGCTGTCCATGCGGAACTCGTGCATGGTTCCCCCCAAAGCCGATCCGAATCCCGCCTGCGACTGTAACACCGCATCGTTTACCCGTACAGAGGCGGCCAAGTGCTCATCCGTCTTACGCAGCGTCGATGACCGATCCCTCAGTTTCCGCCAGCCGCGCAAATAAGTTGCTTTGCGAGTGGCAACATAAATTGCCTTCGGCTGGACGATGGGACTGAGCAAGACTTCTAGCCCCGGGCCGCAGCTGCCCGGCGCCTTTGGGCCGGGTGCTTGGATGGCTGCATGACAACTCCGCAGGAGGCGCCACGCGTTGGTCCTCGCGGCCCTCGCTGAGGGACCCTGACCGCGCGCCGCGCAAGCGTCCCGGGGAAGGGGCGTGCCGAAGGGCTAAGGTGAGGACCTTGTGACCGCTAGCCAGGTCGAGGCCGTCATCGTCGGCGGTGGAATCGCGGGGCTCGCCAGCGCCTGGCGGCTTCGCCATCACAACGTCCTTCTGCTGGAGGCAGGCGCCCGCGTGGGCGGGCGTATTTGCTCCGAACCCCGCGGGGCCTACTGGCTCAACTGGGGCGCTCACGTGTTCGCCGGACCAGGCTCGGCAACCGATCGGCTGCTGGGGGAGGTGGGTGTGCAGGCCGAGCCAGTACCCGGCGAGCTCGCCGGCCTGGCCATGAACGGGCGCCTGCTCACCGACGGAAGGGTCGAGACCTACCCGTTCCGGGTCCCGATGGCCTGGCGCGACCGGATCGCCGTCGTGCGGGCCGGCCTGAAAGTGCGGCTGGCGGTCCAGCGGTACGGCAAGGCCGCGGAGGATCGCCCAGAAGACGCGGCGGGTGAGCGCCAGCAGCGTGTCTACGACTTCCTGGGAGACCAGACATTCGCGCAGTTCACCGGGAAGCTCCCGGCAGACGCCGACGCCCTGTTCCGGCCGACCGTCATTCGCTCGGCGGGGTCCCCAGAGCAGGTGTCCGCCGGGGCGGGCGTCGGGTATTTCCGGCTGGTCTGGGATCGCGAGTCCGGGCTCTCCCGCAACATCGTCGGCGGGTCCGCCACCCTGACCGAGGCGATCGCCGCCGGCCTCGGCTCCCGCGTCGTCCTCGGCGCCGAAGTGCTCGAGGTCATCCAGACCAAGGACGGCGTCAGGGTGCGGTACCGGCTGGGGAACGCCCACGAGGAGCTGCAGGCCAGCCACTGTGTGCTCGCCACTCCCGCCCCGATTGCACACCGGCTCGCCGGCGGCCTCGCCCCCGAGACAGCGGACGCCCTCGGGAAGATCATCTACGGACCTCTTGTCAGCGCCGCCTTCCTCACCAGCGAGACCGAGCCGCAGCCGTGGGACCGCTGCTACGCCGTCGCGACTCCCAAGCGCACGTTTAACATCTTCCTCAACATCACCAGCCTGGCACGTTCGCGGGAACGAGAACGCCAGCCTGGCAGCAGCATCATGGTCTTCTCGCCGGCCGAGCTCGCCACCCCCCTGCTCAACCTCCCCGACGGGCAGATCATCGACCGCTACCTGGAAGATGTCGGCGACATCTTCCCTGGGTTCAGGACGGTCACCGTGGAGGCGCACGTGCGCCGCTGGCCGCTCGGCCTGGCCTACTGCTTTCCCGGCCGCGGCCGCATTCAACAGGCGCTCACCCGTCCGGCAGAACGGATCCACCTGGCCGGCGACTACCTCGGCACCTTCTACACCGAGACCGCAGTCCAGACCGGCTGCGCAGCTGCCGACACGATCCTGCGAGCGCTCGGCTGAGCGGCCAGGTCACGCCGCCCAGTGGCTTTGGCGCTCACAGCGAGTTGA
>DASYQM010000317.1:0-4113 GCA_036005525.1 Streptosporangiaceae bacterium | reverse complement strand
AAGGCACTGGCCGACCGCTCCGCCGATTCGAATCGCGCCTCCCGCGGCGAGGACCGGACCGCCGCCACCAAGGTCAACCCCGACCAGGCCGCACAGGACGTCTGGCTGCTGCCCCTCGACGACTACACCTTCACGTCGCCGTACGGCATCCGGTGGGGCAAGCTGCACGCCGGCATCGACCTCGCCGCCCCGGAGGGCACGCCGTACAAGGCGGTGCACGCGGGCACGGTGACCGCGGCGGGCTACAACGGTGGGTACGGCTCCTCGATCACGGTGAAGCAGGCCAACGGCGTCGAGGTCATCTAC
This sequence comes from Streptosporangiaceae bacterium, assembly GCA_036005525.1. Lineage (GTDB taxonomy): Bacteria > Actinomycetota > Actinomycetes > Streptosporangiales > Streptosporangiaceae > UBA9676. Next base: position 3,807 of record DASYQM010000317.1, on the reverse strand, counting down.
GCCCACTCCCGCCGCCTGCTCGTCAAGGCGGGCGACAAGGTCACGGCCGGCCAGGTCATCGGCGAGGTCGGGAACACCGGCGCCTCGTACGGCACGCATCTGCACGTCGAGGTGCACGTGAACGGCGCACCGACCGACCCGATCCCGTTCCTGCGGGACCGCGGCGTGGACGTCAAGCTCCAGGTCGAGTCGGTCTACGCGGGCGTGACCGCCGCCGCCTCCTGAGCCACACCTTCCGGATTCGCCCCCACCCCGGTCGGCTTCAGTCAGGAGTACATCAGGTGCAGCATCATCCCGGCGTCGGCGTGCGCCAGATTGTGGCAGTGGTTGGCCCACATTCCGGGGTTGTCGGCCCGGAACGCCACCTGCCAGACGTCGCCGGGACGTACGTCGAACGAGTCCATCCACAATGGGCTCCCGGTCACCGGCTTTCCGTTGCGGGACAACACCAGCACACGTGCCCGCGGCGATGACGGTGGCCGCGCTCGCGTCGCTGGCCGTCACCAGCCTGCTCTGGCCATCCCTGCGGGCTCCGCGCCCCCGTGCCGTATCGGTCCCTGGCCCAACCGATACGCAGGCATGCGTCACGTGATGTCAACCTGGGTTGGGCGGGCGGCCACGGTCCGGATTCATCTCGGGTTCCGTCGCTTGGCGGGTGTCCAGGTCCGGCCCGGGCCGGACCTGGACCGGTGAGGACTAGTTCGCGACGGTGCCGCGGGCGGGGATGAGGTCAGCCGGCCCGGTTCGTGGCTGGCTGGCGGCTGGGCTGGTGATCGGGGTGGCGGCGGCGGCCGGTTTCCCGCCGATGGCCAGGGCGATGATCGCTGCGAGGACGCTGAATCCGGCGGCGGTGGCGAGGGCCGGGCGGTAGCCGGCGGTGACGGTGGCCGGGTTGGCGAGGCTGCCGTTTGCGTTGAACACGGCGGTGACGCAGGCTATCCCGACGACCCAGCCGAACAGGCGCAGTGTGTTGAAGACCGCGGAGCCCTTGCCCAGCGATGCGGGGGGAAGGGCGTTCAGCGCGGCGGCCGGGAGGACCGGCAGGGCCATGGCCACGCCGATGCCGGCGATCACCAAGGCCGGGAGGTAGCCGGGATAGCCGGTGCTGGTTCCGGCCAGGGCGACGATCCAGGCGAACCCGCCTGCCTGCATCAGCAGGCCGGGTACGATCAGCGCGCGTGCTCCTATCCGGTCACTGATGGCGCCGGCGACGGGTGCGACCACGAGTGGCGCCGCCGTCCATGGCAGGAATCGCAGGCCCGTTGCCAGCGGGGAGTCGTGGAAGACCAGTTGGAAATACTGGCTGGTCAAGAACGCCGCCGAGAAGATCGCCGCGCCCAGCAGGAACGAGGCGGCCACCGCGGCGGAGAAGCCCGTCGCGCGGAACAGGCGGAGCGGGATCATCGGTTCATCGATCCGGGCTTCCCAGGCGAGGAAGCCGCCGATCGCGGCCGCGCCGCCGACCAGTGCGGTCAGTATCGGCGTGCTGGTCCAGCCGTCCTGCGGTCCCTCGACGAGCCCCCAGATCAACGCAGCGATGCCGGCCGAGACCAGCAGCAGCCCGACGAGGTCGAGCCGTACCCGAGGCCCATAGGTTTCTGGCAGGCGTGCCCGCGCGCCGATGACCGCGGCCAGGCCGATGGGGACGTTCACCCAGAAGATCCAGTGCCAGGACAGGCCCTCGGTGACCGCGCCGCCGATCAGCGGGCCCGCGGCCACGCCGAGCCCGGATATGCCACCCCAGATCCCGGTGATCGCCCCGCGCCGCTCGGGCGGGAACGCCGCGGTGAGGATGGTCAGGCTGAGCGGGATGATGATCGCGGCGCCCAGCCCCTGCACAACCCGGGCGCCGATCAGCAGCCCGGAGCTGGGCGCGAGCGCGCACAATGCGGAGCCGGCCGTGAAGATGGCCAGGCCGGCGACGTAGACCCGGCGGCGTCCGAGCCGGTCACCGAGCGCCGCGGCGGTGATGATGCCCGCCCCGGAGGTGATGTTGTAGGCGTTCACGGTCCATTGCAGGGTGCCGAGATCGCCGCCCAATGAACGGTGGATGGACGGGAGGGCCGTCACCACGACGAGGCCGTCGAGCACCACCATGAAAAACGCGACGGCGGTCAGCGTCACGGTCAGCACCGGCCGCGCTGCCGGCGCTGTGGCCGGGCGGGCGGATCCGGTGACGGCGGAACCGTGGCGCCTCGTTGCCAGCCGTGCGTCGCGCCCGGTCACTCGGGCCCCCCGCCGGCGCAGGGAACCTCGGCCCCGCCGACCTCGACCCCGCCGCCCCACGGCAGGACCGGGGCATCCTGTACCCAGTGTGTGAACACAAACGTTGCCATCGAAGCTGACCCTTCGTCTGTGGCCGGCCCCTTCCGGGCGTGGCTTCCGGTAAGACAGACACCGGCTGGGTGGCAAAGCGGGCGGCAGGCGCCCGTTTCCGACGGTCGGCGGTGTCAATACCAGTGACAGGGCCGGAGGACGAACCGATGGGAGGACGCGAAGATGACCGGGGACCTGATCGAGCGGGCCGGGGCCGGCGACGAGCAGGCATTCCGCCAGCTTGTCGAGCCCTACCGGCGCGAGCTCCAGGCACTTTGCTACCGGTTCCTGGGGAGCGTGCACGACGCCGAGGACACGGTGCAGGAGACGCTGCTGACGGCATGGCGCAGCCTGGGCACCTTCGAGCGACGTGCGACGCTGCGCACCTGGCTGTACCGGATCGCGACCAGCCGGTGCCTGAACGCGCTGCGTTCGGCTAGCCGGCATCCGGCCATGAACGGGCCCGTCTACAGGTTCGACCCGCCGGAACCCACCCGGCTGGCAGAGGTGCCCTGGCTCGAACCCTATCCCGACCTACTGCTGGAAGACCTGCCCGACGGCGCCCCCGGGCCGCACGCCCGATACGAGGCTAAAGAGGCGATCTCGCTGGCGTTCATCACCGCGCTCCAGATCCTGCCGCCCCGGCAGCGCGCCGTGTTGATCCTGCGTGACGTGCTCGGCTTCAGCACCAGCGAGGTGGCCGGGATGGTGCAATCCAGCGAGCAGTCCGTGGCCAGTGCGCTCAAACGCGCCCGCGCCGCCCTCGCCCACCACACCGCGACCGAACATCAGCGGCCGGCGCCGCCCGCGGATTCCCCGGCCGAGCGCCGGCTTGTCGCCGCCTTCGTCCGCGCCTTCGAGGCAGGCGACGTCGACGCCGTCGTGGCCCTGCTCACCGACGATGCCTGGCTGACCATGCCTCCGTCCCAGCTGGAGTACCAGGGTCGCGAGCTGGCCGCCCGGTTCCTCACCGTGGCCTTCCGCGCGCGTCCGCCCTACCACCCCCGGCTGATCCCCACGAGGGCCAACGGTCAGCCCGCGTTCGGCATGTACGTGCGCGACCCGCACGCCGACGTGCTGCATGCCAGCGGTCTGGTCGTTCTGACCCTCGCCGGGCAGCAGATCAGCATGATCACCCGCTTCGACAACAGCACGCTGTCCCGCTTCGGGCTCCCGCGAACCCTGCCCAGCTGACCGGACCGGGTGTCTGATCACAGCTTCTCGATGGGGGCGTGCCGCAGCACCAACCACATCACCTGGTCACCGAAGTCGATCTGGACCCGCGCGCCCGGACCGTGGCCCTCGACGGTCACGACCCGGCCCAGGCCATACCGCTGGTGATTGACCCGGTCGCCGGCCGACACCTTGGGCCCCTGCGGCAGCTCGCTCGCGGTGGCCAGCTTGCTGCCGTCGATGCCGAGGCGGCTGGCGAGTTGCTGCGCCTTGGGCGTACCCCCGGCGAAGCCGCCCCCACGCCCGCGGTCGCCGCGG
>DASYQM010000316.1:0-3747 GCA_036005525.1 Streptosporangiaceae bacterium | reverse complement strand
CCGCGGTGCCGCACTGGCCGCGCGTGCCACCTCCGGCATATCGCCATCGGGACCGGCCAGGCGGCATGCAAAAAGTGCGGCCATCATCGCGTCCAGGTATGTGGCCCGGGCCAGGTCGGCGTCAATGGACTCGAGTCGTTTGGCCGCTTTCAGCAGCAGTGGCGGGGCATCGCTGCCCTGGCTTGCCGCGAATGCAAGCTGTGCCCGCAGGAGATCGGCGCGAGCACGCTTGAATTCGTCGAGCGGTGCGGCCTCGGCCATGCCGAGCAGCTTCACCGCGGCATCGAACGCGCCCGCTTGGATCTTCGCCTGGGCCGCGGCCAGCGCACGTTCGCCCCGCTGCGCCGAGTCCGGGGTCAGCGCCGCCGCGCGCTCGAGGAACGCGGCGGCGGCGGCTAGGCCCCCGCGCGCCTGCGCCCGGCCGGCTGAGCGTTCCAGCTCGGCGGCCACTGTCTCGTCCGGCCGGGGCGCGGCGTGGGCCAGATGCCACGCCCGCCGGTCAGCATCGGCGTCGGGGTCGGTCGCCTCGGCCAGAGCCCGGTGCGCTGCCCGTCGGTCACCTGCGGAGGCCGCCTGGTAGACCGCGGAGCGGGCCAGGGGATGGCCGAAGTGGACCCGGGCGCCGAGCTCGACCAGTCCAGCAGTCTCGGCCGCCGCTGCTGCGTCGGGTGGGATCCCCTGCAGCTCGGCCGCGCGCCACAACACGGTCACGTCGCCGGTCGGCTCGGCCGCGGCGGTCAGCAAGAACCGCCGTGTTTGGCGCGGAAGCGACCGGAACTGTCGGTAAAAGCTGTCTTCGATGCGGCTGGCAAGCGGCCGCGGGTCGGGCAGCCAAAAACCGCCCGCGAGCTCGCCCGGACCCAGTCCGCGGGGCAGTTGCAGCAGGGCGAGCGGGTTGCCGCCTGTCTCGGCGACGATACGGTCCCGCACGTCCGCGTCCACCCGTCCGCTGATCGCGGTGGCCAGCAACGTGCGCGCGTCGTCGAGGCCGAGCCCGGTGACGGTCAGCCCGGGCATCCCGGCCAGTTCTTGATCGTCGCCGGGCTCGCGCACCGCGAAGACCAGGGCGATCGGCTCGGCCAGCAGCCGCCGCGCCGCGAACGCCAGGCACTGCACCGACGCCCGGTCGAGCCACTGCGCGTCGTCCACCACGCAGGCCAGCGGCTGATCCTCCGCCGTCGCGGCCAGCAGGCTCAGCACGGCCAGGCCGACCAGGAAACGATCCGGAGCCTGCCCGTCCCGCATCCCGAACGCGACCGCCAACGCGTCACGCTGCGGCTTCGGCAGGTGCTCGAGCCGGCCGAGCAACGGCACACATAACTGGTGCAGCCCGGCGAATGCCAGCTCCATTTCCGACTCAACGCCCCAGCCCCGGACCACACGAAACCCCGACGCCGACGCCCGGCTCGCCGCATAGTCCAGCAGGACCGTCTTGCCAATCCCGGGCTCTCCGCGCACGACCAGCACGGCGCTGTTGCCGGCCCGCGCTCGGTCGAGCAGTCGATCCACTGCTGCGCGCTCGCCGCGCCGGTCTAGCAGCCCTGTTCCGGGATCACCGCTGGAGACGCCCATGGTCGATGGTCCTGCCGCTCCACTGGCAAGTCTCGCCGATGTGGGCAGTGTAGGACACCGAAGACCCGGCGATCGTGACGGTCCTACTCGTTACTTGGCCCATGAGGAAGGTGCCTCCGGGGCGCCGCCACGGGTCCAGACCCGGGTCCTCCACGGGGACGACGCGCGCGGATCAGCGCGACCGTGGCTGTATCGGCGCGTTGCAGACGCCGCCGCAGAGGAAGGACACGACAATGGGAAAGATCAAGGATATCCGCGAGGCGGTCGAGGCTGAACTGGAGTTCGATCCGCTGGTTGACCCGTCAGACATCACCGTCAAGAACATCAACGGGCAGGTGGCGCTCAATGGCACCGTACCGAGCTATCCGCAGTACCTGGAGGCGGCCGCCGCTGCGCAGCGCGTATCCGGCGTGACCGACGTGCACAATCATTTGGAGGTGCTGCTGCCGGACATCGACTATCGCGATGACGCCATGCTGACCACCGCGGCGAACAATGCGCTGGCCGCGAACGTCACGGTTCCTGACGGCGTCGAGGCGACCGCCCGAGACGGCAACCTGACGCTTACTGGCACGGTGAACTTCGGACCGCAGCGCGCCGCCGCCGAATCGGCTGTGGCCGGGCTGACCGGTGTCCGCAACGTGAAGAACGAGGTCGAGGTCTGGGACGAGGCTGACCCGATAGCTGTCACCGTCCGCGTCCAGGATGCGCTGGACCGCTACGCGCTCATCCCTGATGACAGTGACGTGTTCGTCGATTCCAGCGGGAACACCGTGACCCTCACTGGCCACGTCCGCACCTGGGCCGAACACGACGCGGCCATCGGCGCCGCCTGGATGGCCAGCGGCGTCTTCGACGTCCGCGACGAGATCTACGTCACCGGCTGACCACCTTCCGCCAACCATCTTCGGACCACTGGGTGCCGGGGCTCGCCCGAGCATCCACCCGACGATTGATCCAACCGAATGCCCGGATCAATCGGCAGCTTGCGTTGCCCGCTCGGTCTGCGCCGATCCGACCGGGCTGGCGGTCGCGAAAAGCCGCCACCAAAAAGGCAGCAGCCACGCCTATTAAGCCGCAGATGTTAGCCGGTGGCGCCGGGCTCGTTTCTCCTGCGAATAACTATTGATGGCCTCACCATGCCGCCCAAGACGGGTGCGGAACGAGAGCCGGAAGAAAGGAATACCTGTCATGTTCAAGTCATCGTCCACCTCATTGATCCTGCTTGGCGTTTTGAGCGTCATCGTCGGGATCATCGCCATCGCCTGGCCCAGCGTGACGATTGCCGCGCTGGTCATCGTGTTCGCGATCTACGCGTTTATCGCCGCGGGCGTGCAGGCCGCGCGGGCGTTCAGCAGCGCCACGGCGGGACCGGTGGTCGGCCACCTGCTGCTCGCGCTGATCGACCTGGCCGCCGGTGTGGTCGCGCTGGTCTGGCCCAGCCCCACGGCGCTGGCGCTGGTGCTGGTCGTCGCGATCTGGGCGTTCGTGGCCGGCTTCACCGAGATCTTCCTCGCCTTCGGCAACTGGGAGACCGCGGGCACCCGGGCGCTATTCATCGTGACCGGGCTGGTGTCGATCGCGTTCGGTGTGGTGCTCAGCGCCCGTCCCGACATCGGCGCGGTCACCCTCGCGCTGCTGTTCGGCCTGTACAGCCTGATCTACGGAGTGTCCGAAATCGTGCTCGGCGTGCAACTGCGACGCACCGGGGCCACCCTGCACTCGGTACTGCCCGCCGCCGCCTAGGCCGGACACCCCGGGGCCACGGGCGCCGACAGCCCACCCGACGGGCGCCCGCACCCCGGCCGACCGCACACAAACACGAAAGGCACCACCATGATCACGACCGACCAGGGCACGGAACACCCAGGCCCGGAGCTACAGCGGCCAACGCAGACCCGGCCCGCCGACCTCCCTGCCCGCGCGGCGTCCGCCGCTAGCAATGCGGGGCACACCGCGCCGCCGGACCCGAACCGGCACCACCCGGCGGTGCTGGCCGAGCAGGCCCGACGAGCCGAGGACGTTCAACTGCGCATCGCCGACCGGATCACCGCGTTCGCCGGGTCGATGAACTTCGTCTACCTCCACATCGCGCTATTCGCCATCTGGATGCTGTTCATCGAATCCTCACCCTGGCCCACCCTGACCCTGATCGTGTCCCTCGAAGCGATCTTC
>DASYQM010000315.1:0-28165 GCA_036005525.1 Streptosporangiaceae bacterium | reverse complement strand
CCGTCCGGCGGGCGGCCAGGACGGTGAACGCCACCGCCAGCGCCGCCACCGCCGCCAGCGACCCGGTGGCCGGCCCCAGGCCCAGCCACGGCTCGCGCACCGCGTTGGTCAGCAGGGTCAGCGGGAGTGGGCCGGCGATGTGCCGCACCGCGGAGCCCATCACCTGCGGCGGCGGACCGCCCGCGCCGAGCAGGAACGAGGGGAAGAAGATCAGCAGGCCGACGGCCTGGGCGGACCGGGCCGACGGCAGCAGCGAGCCGAGCAGCACACCGAGGCTCACGAAGGCCACCGCGCCCAGCGGCAGCGCGGCCGCCACCCGCCACCAGTCCTGCATGGCGGGGATGCCGTACACCGGCACGGCCACGATCAGCAGCAGCCCACAGGCGACGATGACCGTCACGAGCCCGATGATGAGCTCGGCGATGGCAAACGACCAGCGCGGGAAGCCGGCGGCGGCAAAGCGCCGCAGCACACCGCGCTCCCGGTAGGACGCCAGGTGGACCGGCAGCATCACCAGCCCAGTCGCGGCGATCACGACGGTGAGGTACGAGGCCACGTACCAATGCGCGGGATTGACGCCGCCGAACGCGGGGTCCGGGGCGGTGCCGAACGCGCCGCCGATGATCAGCATCGTCACGATCGGGAAAGCGAACACGAACGTGAGCACGAGCGGGTCGCGCATCATCAGCCTCAGCTCTGCCCGCACGAGCCGTCCCACTGCGGTGCTCATCGCCGGCCTCCGATCAGTTCGCTGCGTTCCGGAACGGGTGCCTCCGCGGCCGGCTGGGGGTCGAGCAGGCTCAGCAGGGCGTCGTCGAGGTTGGGAACGTGGACGCTCAGGTCGTCCGGCACCGATCCCCAGAGCACCAGCGTCGCGCCGACGTGCGCGATGATGCGCCGGTCGCCGTGCACCGTGACCCGTCCGCCTGCCCGCTCCACATCGCGCACGCCGGTGAGCTGGCGTAGCTGGTCCAGCAGCGGCGCGGGCGGGTCCGGCAGGCTGAACCGGACCGTCGCCCTGCGGGCGTGCCGGTCCACCAGCTCCGCCGGTGTCCCGGCGTCGAGCACACGGCCCGCACCCATCACCAAGATCCGGCCACAGAGCGCCTCGGCCTCGTCCATCTCGTGCGTCACCAGCAGCACCGTCGTGCCGTCCTCATGCAGTTGCCGCACGGCGGACCACACGTTGCGGCGGGCGGCCGGGTCCAGGCCCTGGGTCAGCTCGTCGAGGATCACCAGGCGGGGGCTGTTGAGCAGGGCGAGGACGAGGAACAACCGCTGGCGCTCTCCTCCGCTCAGCGATGAGAACACCGAGCGGCGGCGCCCGGCCAGCCCGAACCGCTCCAGCAGCTCGCCGCCATCGCGGGCCCGGGAAGTGGCGAACAGGGCCAGCGCCTCCGACACCCGCAGCCGGTCCGGCAGCGCCGAGTCCTGCAGCTGGCTGCCGACCAGCGGCCGCAGCTGCTCGGCCTGCGTGACGGGGTCATAGCCGAGAACGCTCAGCACCCCCGCGTCCGGGCTGCGCAGCCCCTGGATGCACTCGACCGTCGTCGTCTTCCCCGCGCCGTTGGCGCCGACGAGGCCGACGATCTCACCCCCGCGGACATCGAGGTCCAGGCCATCCACGACCACCCTGGCCCCGTACGTCTTGCGCAGGCCCCGCACGGTCACCACATCACGTTCCGTCATGTCCTCAATCCTTGTGACGTCAGTCCGCCCGCGCATCGCCCCGCGGGTAGAACCGGCCCTCTGACCCTGGGTAGAGAACCCCGGCCAGATCGGTCACGGTCCAGCTCGGACCGTCATCGTGTGCGGGTACGTGAGCCCGGCGCCGGTGTTGAGCACGACCACCTCGTCAGCCTCGGACAGCCATCCGGACTCGCGCAGCTGGCGGACTGCCGTGATGCAGGCCGCCCCTTCTGGGCAGATGAAGGTGCCTTCCAGCCGGGCGACCTGCCGCTGGTCCGCGAGCAGTGCCTCGTCGTCCACGGCGACGGCGATCCCGTCCGTCGCATACAGGGCGTCCAGCACGAGGAAATCCCCGAGGGCCTTGGGCACGGTGAGGCCGAAGGCGACCGTCCGGGCATCGGGCCATGGCTCGCTGTGGCTGGCCCCGCTGGCGAACGCCTTCACGATCGGGGCGCAGCCGGCCGCCTGGACGGCCACCAGCCTCGGCAGCTGCAGGCCGGTCCAGCCGAGCTCGCGCAGCTCCAGCAGCGCCTTGTAGATGCCGATGATCCCCACCCCGCCGCCGGTGGGATACACGATGACGTCGGGCAGCCGCCAGCCGAGCTGCTCAGCGATCTCGAAGCCCATGGTCTTCTTTCCCTCGACCCGGTATGGCTCCTTCAGCGTGGACACGTCCTGGTATCCGGCGCGGGCTGTCACAGCCGCCGCGACCAGCCTGCCCGCATCCGCGATGTCCCCGCCGGCTGCCCGCAGCTCGGCGCCCGCGGCAGTGCACTCCGCGCGGGTGATCGCCGGCGCGCCGGCGGCCATGACAATGAGGCTGGGTATCCCGGCCCGGGCCGCGTAAGCCGCCCACGCGGCTCCCGCGTTTCCATTGCTCGACATGGCGATGCCGCTGACGCCGAGCTCGGCGGCACGGGACACTCCCACGCTGGCGCCACGTGCCTTGAAGGTCCCCGTGGGGAGGAGGCCCTCGTCCTTCATCAAGAGCCCGGGCACCCCCAGCGCCCTGCCCAGCCGCCGCATGGCCAGCAGCGGCGTCATGCCCTCGCCAAGGCTCACCACGCGCCCGGCGCCGGAGACCGGCAGCAGCTCGTGATAGCGCCACAGGTCCGCCGGGCGGAGCGCGATCTCGCCGCGGTCAACGTGCGCGGCAACCCGCTCGATGTCGTACCGCGCGAGCATCGGCGAGCCACACGCGCAGGTGCCCTGCACCTGGGTGGCGTCGTGACGGGCGCCGCACTGCGCGCATGCCAGATGGGAGAGGGCCGAATATGACCTCGACACCAGTGTTCCTCCTGCACTCGGCTAACTCCCCGGTATAAGCCATCCCCGGTCCTGCCATGGCCGGATCCCGCTGTTCCGCGGGCACGGACGGGGGTAGGTCCAGGCCCACCCGGGAACTAGGTGCCGCCCCATGGCGCCGCGGGCGTGCCCGGTCCACGATGGGCGCTATGGGTATCCTCGTGAAGCTCCTGTGGATCAAGCTCTGGTGGAGGATGCTCCGCAGGCTGCTGCGTTGCATGGGCTGGGGCGCCTTGCTGGTCCCGGTGGCCGCCGTGGGCATGGCAGTGTTCGGCGTGAGCCTGTGGACGATCGCGGTAGTCGCGCTCGCGCTGGTCGTGGCGGTCCGGCGGCCAGCCGAGGCGGCCGCCCTGGTGCCGGTCACGATGCTGTGCCTGGGGATCAGCACGCTGATGGTGGCCGCGGCCATGCCGGGATTCTCCGGCGGCTGGGCTCAGGCCAGCGTGCTCGTTGCTCGGCCGGTGACCATCATGATGCGCTTGTCCGGTGCGGTGCCTGTGCAGCCAGGCAGCGAGACCGTGATCAAGGGAGCCACGCCGGGCAAGGCTGCCGGGCAGGGCAAGCCTGCCGGGCAGGGCATGACGGCCGGGTGGGCCTATCTGGTCCTGCCGGGGAGCCTGGCCCGGCCCGCCGTCATCGGCGCGCCGCCGGCCGGCATCGCCGGGCAGGATTCGTGGCGCCTGCTCAAGGGAGCTCCGCCCACCAACATTATCCACCGTAACCCCGGCCCGGCGGGCCACGCCCAGGTGCTGCGCCCTGGTCCCATCAAGAAGGGTTTCGTGGCCGCTGATCGCGGTCCCTGGCGGGGCCGGCTCCTGGTTCCGCTGGGTCTGCTGCTGCTGACGCTCGGGCTATGGCTCTTCCCCCGTACGCTGGCCCGCCTGCGTGCCCGGGCGGACAGACTGGCGCCGGATCTGCGGGCATGGATGCTGGCCAACCGCTGGGCTGTCCTCCTGGTTCCGGCCGCCCTGATCGGCCTGACGGTGTTCGGCGTGCGACCGTGGACGGTTGCGGCCGTCCTTGCCGCCCTCATCGTCGTGGCGCGGTGGCCGAGGATAGCCGCGGACCTGGTGCCGGTCGCGCTGGCCGCCTTCGCGGTCCGCGGGTTCATGATCGCGGCGAGCTGGCCGTCGCTGGCGGGGGGCCCAGGGCAGGCGGTGATGTACGGCGCCATCCCCGTCGACAGCCGATCGGCGGCGTTGCTGGCCGGGGCCGAGGCAAGCGCATTCCTGGCGTTCGGCGCGTGGCTGGTCCCGCGGACGATCGGCGCGCATCTGCGCACACTGCTGGCCCGGGGGACCGACCCCGACCTGGCTAGCCGCGTCCAGCAGCTGACCGAGACCCGCGGCCACGCCATCGACGCGGCCACCTCGGAGCTGCGCCGGATCGAGCGGGACCTGCACGACGGGGCACAGGCCCGCCTGGTCGCGCTCGGCATGAACCTGCGGGCTGTGGAGCGCATGCTCCCAGGCAGCCCGCAGGCCGCGTTGGGGCTTGTCGCCGAGGCGCGGGAGACCTCGCTGCGGGCCCTGAACGAGCTGCGGGACCTGATCCGCGGCATCTACCCGCCGGTCCTGGCCGACCGCGGCCTCGGCCATGCGGTCCGGGCGCTCGCCCTGGACGCGCCGCTGCCGACCGAGCTGGACATCGACCTGCCGGGCCGGCTGACCGCCCCGGTGGAGTCGGCCTGCTATTTCGCGGTCGCCGAGGCTCTCGCCAACGCGGTCAAGCACTCCGGCGCGCGGCGTGTCCATATCCGTATCCAGCACCGGGCCGGGATCCTGCGGATCGAGGTGGCCGACGACGGCGCCGGCGGCGCGGACCCGGCGCGGGGGACCGGGCTGCGGGGCGTGGAGCGGCGGCTGGGCACCTTCGACGGCATCCTCGCCGTGAGCAGCCCGCCCGGGGGGCCGACGATGATCGTCATGGAGGTGCCGTGCGCGTTGTCGTCGCCGGCGGCCTGTTCCTGCTGAGGGAGGGCCCGGCCGGGCTGCCCGCCCGTCCGCCCCGCGCCGGCCGCCCGCCGCCGGCGTCCCTGACCGGCACCTCACACGACGACGACGCGGTACTCCGATAGGTCCACGCGACGCGTGGCGCGCCGGAACCGGAGCGTGGAGCCGGGCCACAGCGTCGTGTTGTGCCCGGCGGCGTTGAGATACCAGCTCAGGCAGCCACCGGTGGCCCAGACCGAGGACGCCATCCGCCGCTCGATGTCGGCACACCAGCGCTCCTGCGCACCCGGCCGCGCGTCGAGGGCGGCGGCCCCGGTCCGGTCGAGTGCCGCGAGGTAGTCCAGGATGTAGCGGAGCTGGGACTCGATGATGTGGATCATCGAGCTGTGGCCGAGGCCGGTGTTGGGCCCGATCACCAGGCACAGGTTGGGGAAGCCCGGCACGGTGGTGCCCCGGAGCGCCCGCATGTCGCCGCCCCAGGTCTCCGCGAGGGTCGTTCCGCCGGCCCCGGTGATGCGCCCAGCGATCGGCGCCTCCACCGCGCGGAACCCGGTGGCCAGAATGATCACGTCCACGTCGCGCGCCGTGCCGTCCCCGGCGATCGCGGTGCGGCCGTCCACCCAGGCCAGGCCGGCGCCGGCCACCTCCACGTTCGGCCGCACCAGCGCCGGATAGAAGTCGCTGGACAGCAGGATCCGCTTGCAGCCCATCACGTAGTTCGGCGTCAGCTTGGCGCGCAGGACGGGATCGGTTACGGACTTGGCGAGGTGGCGCGCCGCGATTCGCTGCGCGGCCTTCAAAATCCCCGGCTTCGCGACGAAGGCGCCAGCCGCAGGCTCCCGGGCCAGGTAGTTCCCCAGCCGGGCCAGGCGCTGGGCCGGTGGAACATGACGGTAAACCCACCGCTCCGGCCCGGTGATGGCCCGGTCATGGCGCGGCAGCACCCAGGCCGGGGTGCGCTGGAACAGCACCAGCCGGGCGACCTTGGGCTGGATCTCGGGCACGATCTGGATCGCGGATGCCCCGGTGCCGACCACCGCGACCCGCTTGCCGTCGAGGCGGGCGCCATGGTTCCAGCGCGCGGAGTGGAACACCTCTCCGGGGAACTCCGCGAGCCCCGGGATGCCGGGAAGGCGTGGCTCGGAGAGCGGGCCCGCCGCCGAGATGAGGACATCGGCCGTCAGGCCAGCGTGGGCAGTCCGCAGCCGCCAGCGCGCCGGGCCGGCGTCCCAGCGTGCCTCGGTGACTTCCGCCCCGAAACGGAGATGGCTGCGCAAGCCGTAGCGATCGGTGACGTCTTCGAGGTAGTGCCAGATCTCAGGCTGCCGGGAGAAGCTGTGCGCCCAGTCCGGGTTCAGCGCGAACGAGAATGAGTACAGGTGCGACGGGACGTCGCAGGCGCATCCGGGATAGGTGTTGTCCCGCCAGGTACCGCCCACGGTGGCCGCCCGCTCGAGGATGACGAAGTCGGTCAGGCCTGCCTGCCGTAGCCGGATCCCCGCGCCGAGCCCGCCGAAACCGGCGCCGATGATGGCGACGCGCACATGGCGCGGCGGTGGAGAGTCATGCGCCGCAGCGGCGTGCCCGGGCTCCGGGGCGCTCGCCCCATCCGCCGCACCGTCCGTGCCCATCGGCTCCTCAGCGTTGGCTCCGCACCAGCCCATTGGCCCGGGCCGTCCGCCCGCACTCCCACGCCCGGCCGCGGCCCCCGCGCGGCGCCGATACGTATGACAGATCATTCCATTACCCAGACGGGCGGCAGAAGGGGACAAACTGGGTCCATGAGGGTCGTAGTGACCCGAATCGAATGGGACGGGTCCATGCGGCGCCGGGTGGTTGACACCGCCGGGCGCGGTGACGCTGGCCAGTGGGAGGATCTCATCGCCCGCGCGCTGGCTGTCCTGCCGCCCTACCGCCCGGCCCCGGGAGGGCCCGTCTACCATCTTCGTGTCGATCAGGGGGCCGTGCTTGTCGCCGAGCATGACCTGTCCGGGCCGCTGTCCGACCTGGTGACGGCCGTGCTCGCCATCGGTGAGGCAATGTAGCGATCTTCTCTGGCGCTGCCAGCCGAGGGAGGACAAACTAGGTGGGTGAGGCTTGAGGTCGCCCGGATAGCGCAGGATGGGAACATCCGCCGCCGGATGCTCGACACCAGCGGCCGCGCCGACGCCGGGCGCTGGGAAAACCTTGTCAGCCAGGCCCCGGGCTTCCCGCCGCCCTACCGGGTAGCCCCGGGCGACACCGTCTACCAGGTCAGTGTTGGTGAGCAGACCGTCATGGTGGCCGAGGATGACCTCACGGGGCCACTGCGGGACCTGGTGATGGCGGTGCTGGCCGAGGGCGACGAGTTCTAGCCGGCGTTCGGTTCCTGCCGACCCGCCGCCGCCCCGCCCGGCACATGGCCCACGCGGCCAGTCCTCATCGAGATCCGCGGTGATGGCGACGATGCCGGAGCGCCGGGGCCATGGCTCGCTTTGCGATGTGACGAGCGCAGGCCATGTCTATGCAGCGTTGAACACGTCACACCAGGAGCGTGGGCCTTTCCACCACGCAGATCATCACAGTGACCTCATAGTCGTCATTGACGCCGATCTGGGGGTGGGCGTCGTCGGGGGCGCCGAGGGAGCGCAGGAACGCTAGGTGCTTCTCAAGTTCGGCCAGGGTCGCGCCGTCAGCGAAGGCCTGCTGGACTTGGCGTGCGTTTCGGTCCTCGGCTCTCATGGCCATCACCTCCGCCCGTTGAATGTGTCCACCGAACGGCCCGCATCACGCGAGCGCCGTGCGGATCTGTGTGGTAGTCAAATCATGCATCCGGCGGCGGGGGCATCGGCAGGGCCGAAGGGCCCGCCAGCGCCTGCCAGAGGGGATGGCGGCGCGGTCGTTCATCCATGGCTGATGGCCAGATGTTCGCCGCCGGCGGCGAACAATAGGGCGGCGGGCGGCCGGCGGATACTGACCGCGGTCTGGATGGCCGTGCCCAGCCGGAGCACCAGTTGCGGATAGGCGCCGCCACACAGCTGGCTGCGGATGAAGTCGCGCAGCCGGGCACGCTCGAGCGGCTGGCTGTGCAGCGCTGCGGCCACCCCGCAGGTGGCGGCGGTCAGCAGCGCCCGCTGCAGCGCCTGCCCGGCATTCACCCAGTCCACCGGGCGGTCACCGGGGGTTGCCAGCAGGCAGACCACCCCGGCGCACCGGGGCGCCGCCGACGGGCCGGCCAACGCGGTGCCCCAGCGGCGGCCGCGGGCGAAGTCGCGGCTGGCGAAGTGCGGGAGGGTGCGTTCGGGCCGCGCCGGGTAGGCGGTGTGCGGCACGCCGTCGCACCGGGCGCTGCCCGGCGCCGGCGCCCAGGCGGCCAGTTCCCGCCCGTACACGCCGTCGGCCCGCAGCGCATGCTCGGCCGTCTCCACGGCCGCGGCCAGCACCGCCCGGCTCGGCTCGCCGTCGATGATGCGCAGCATCGCCCCATCCCGCTCGGCGCCCGCTTGCAGCACGGCAAGCAGGTCCGGCGACAGCGGCAGGGGATCGAAACCGCCGCGGTGTGTCCGCCGCAGCCGCACC
Source organism: Streptosporangiaceae bacterium (assembly GCA_036005525.1). Classification (GTDB taxonomy): domain Bacteria; phylum Actinomycetota; class Actinomycetes; order Streptosporangiales; family Streptosporangiaceae; genus UBA9676. Next base: position 19,661 of record DASYQM010000315.1, on the reverse strand, counting down.
TGGCTGAACAGCCGCTGCTGGAACCCGGCCGCGGCCGCCCGCCGCTGCCAGCTCACCCGGGCGACCAACAACGGCCGGCCGGGGTCAGGCAACACGCAAGTCCCCGGGATGTAGCCCAGTGACCGCAGGGCGAGCCTGGCGGTGAACAGCGCGGCGCCGCAGCTGATCATCATCTCGCGGCCGCGGGGGTCGGCCACCATCAGCTGCCGCCCGGCGTCGGCGTACAAGCTGATCTCCTGCCCGTCGGCCCTGAACCACCACGGCTGGGTGTTGTGCACCGAGGGAGCCCACACCGCAGCAGCCACGACGTATGCCGCAATCTCCTCGATGGTCAGCGGCCCCGGCCCAAACGAGGGCTCGGCGGGCAACGAGAGAATGTCCATGGCTCCTCCGGGCGGCAGCCGACAGTGCGCCGATGCCACCAGCCAACCTCCAGCCGGACTCACCGTGCAGGCACGAAGGTCTGCCTCTCGCAGGACCTTGGTCTGGGACCGGCAACCCGGGCGACTCCTGGCCGGGACCCACGCAGCCATCGCCCACGTGCCGATCAGGTCACCGGTGTGAGATGGTCACCGTTTGTCAAAGCACGCGCAGAACGAGGATTCATGGCCTCGCGGCCATGCCATGCCGGTGTCAGCGGGGCTGGTGGTCTTGCGGCGGCCGCTGGTCCGGCTCCGGCTGGTCGAGGATTTCGGAGATCGGGCGCCTGGGCGCTCCAGGGGGCAACGGAAGCCCGTAGCCGATCCGCAGGATCATCTGCGGCTGCTCGCCCGCCGACCGCGGATCGCGGACCTGCCACGCATCGGCGGTTTCCAGCGGCTGGGTGAGCGGGCAGATGGCGATCCCGCGGATGGTGGCGGTCAGCCAGGCCCGTTGCAGGGCCTGCCCGGCGCGCAGCCAGTCCACCGGGCCGCCGTGGCGAACCGACAGCACGGCCAGCTGCGGATGGGATTCGAACCAGGCGTAGCGGACCGGCACGTGGTGCCGGGCCGGGGTGAAGTCGCGGGTCGGCGCGAGGCCTTCCAGGGAGCGGGGCCCGAGCGCGCTGTCGGGGATCCCGTCGCGGTCACGCTGGCCACCCGCCCAGCGCGCCAGCTCGGCGCGGTAGCCGGCATCGGCGAGCAGGTCGCGCTCGGCGTCGGCGACCAGGCGCAGCACGCGCTTCGCCTCCCCGTGGTCCAGGAAGTGCAGGAAGGCGCCCTCCAGGCTGGCCGCCTCCGCCAGTTCGGCCCGGATGCCCGGTGGCACCGCCCTGCCGCTGAACGGCTCCCGGTTGGTCTGCCGCCGGGGGATGGAGGCGTGCAGGTCACGCTCGCTCGGTGTCGCCCGGTGACCGCCGGCCAGCCGGATCTCCGCCAGCAGCAGCGGTTGCCCAGGATCGGGGAGCAGCCGCAGGTGGGGCTCCAGGCCGGCCACCGCGGCGGCCACGCGGAGGTTGAACAGGGCGGCGCCGCAGGCGATATGGACGGCGCGGCCGTGCGGATCCCCGAGCGGCAACGTCCTTCCCGGATCGGCCCACAGCTCGATCGTCCCGCCCGCATGCCGGACCCGGAACTGCCATGGCTGGGTGTTATGCATCGACGGCGCGGCCGTCGCGGCGCGCAGCAACTCGCCGGCCAGCCGCCGGGACAATCCCTCCTGCCCGGCAGGCGATCCGCCTCCGCGCGCACCTGCCGCCGTCATGCCCCCACTGTGAGCCGCGGTCGGCCCTCGCGGGCAGGGGCGTTGGTCCCCTCAGCGAGGGCCTAGTGGGCGCCGTTGTCGGCCGCGGCGGGCACGCGACACGCCAGCGGCGTATTTGCGCTCCATTCCGGGGTCCTGTGTTAACGCTGCGTTACCTTAGGAATATGTGTTCGGATGTGCAGTCCGCTGGGACCTGTCGCGATTGTCTGACTCGACACTGCGCGCCAGACTGACCGACTACAGCGAGAAAGGGGTCGTTGCGGCCGCGGATAACAGTCATGGCCGTAAATCCAGTCGATCGAAGGTGGCATGACGTCTCCGGATGACGCCAGAAAGCCCGAGGCGGCTCCTCCAGCCGATCACGCGGGCAGCGTGCTGTGCCGACTTCTGATTGCCCACCCTGAAGTCGTCGATATCGAGATCCTCGGCCAGCTTGACCTGCCCGAGGGAATCATCTACTCGCTGGGCGTCATGCTGCCAGACGGCCGGGAGTTGCTCATCGACGTGGGGGACGTCTGACGTCACTATCGGCGCCAGGAGACCTTTGACGTTTTCCGTTCCAATTCTCCGTCAAAGTCGCTCTCCCGCCCGCACGCGCATGGCAGCATGGCCTCGCTCACCGCGCGTGCGCAGTTCCAATCGGCAGACCAGCTTCTCATCACCATGCCCGGCGCGCTCTGACCAGCGGGCCCGCCGTATGAGTTTGCCCTGAACAGGCACCTCGGCACTCGCTGGCACGACCCTCTCCATTGCGGTTCGCGTTGGCGAACACACCCATTACTCGCTCGGAGGAGAAGCACACCATGGCGAGGTTGAGGAAGTTGCAGATGGCTCGTTGGGCCCGCGGCCGGCGCCGCGTCAGCGCGCCGGTTTCCGTTCTGGCCATCGCTGTCGTGGCTGTGACCACGGTCGCGCTGACGGGCGCGTTCACCGGCGCGCTGAGCGTCGGTTCCGGCGCGACCGGGCAGGCGCTCACCAGGCAGCAGGCCGCGCAGCGCATCCTGAAAACCCAGGCGGCGCGCGTGATGACGTCACCGGCCCAGGCTGTCCTGCGCATGCAGGCGACCGGCAGCAAGGACTTCTCACCCGGTTTGTCCCCGGCCGGGGTATCGGTGCGGCGGCAGTCCGGTCCCGCCGCCGGCGGTGGGGCCCAGGCGCAGCCCGCTTTCAGCAACGTCCGGGTCAATGACCCGTCGCTGGACACCCACGAGCCCGACCAGACCACGCAGAGCGAGACCTCGATCGCCGTGGCCGGATCGCATGTCGCGGTCGGCTACAACGACAGCCAGCAGACCGGGCTGTTCCTCACGGCCGGGAGCGACCTGGCCGGCTACTCCTACTCGGCGGACGGCGGCGCCAGCTTCACCGACGGCGGCACGATCCCCAACACCCCGGAGTTCGTGAACCTCAGCGATCCGTGGCTGGCAAGCACGCGTGGGGGCGACATGTACTACTCCGAGCTGTCCTTTGACCTTTTCAACTTCAACCTGGATGTCGCGGTCGCCAAGTCGGCCGACGGCGGCAAGACGTGGGCGACCCCGGTGCCGGTGTTCCGGCCGCCGTTCAGCGTCTTCTACGAGGGCGACAAGCCGGCCCTCGCCACCGGCCGCGACCCGGTGGTCAAGGCCCGTGACAACCTGTACACCGCCTGGGACGACTTCTCCTTCAACACCGCTAAAGGGAAGTTCTTCGCCGGGCTGCCGGTCGCCAGCTCCACCGATGGCGGCGCGACCTGGCACCTTGCCTACGCCAAGAGGTTCGACCTCACCAACGTGCGGGGCTGCTCCTTCAAGCAGTTCATCGGCGCAACGCCGATCGTCAACCCCGCGGATGGCACTCTCTACGTGGTCGCAGAAAGGCTCGCCGTCAACGACCCGAAGTGCGTCGGCGCGCCAGTGCAGCGATCCGAGTGGATCTTCCGGTCCACCGACGCCGGCAAGACCTTCGGGCCAGGCGTGAGGATCGCCGGCGTGATCGAGGCCGTGCCCAATGACCTGCTGTTCCTGGGGCCTGGCCGGTACATGCGCAACCTGGAGCTGCCAGCGATCGCCCTGCGCGGCAAGGCCATCTACGTCGCCTGGGACGACGGCGCACTCGGCAGGAGCCACATCCGGCTCGCCAAGTCCGCCAATGGCGGGCAGACCTGGAAGACGTCGTTCGTCACCGCCCGCGCGCTCGACGCGGTGCAGCCGGCGCTGTCGGCCGACGGCAGCGGCGTTCACCTGCTCTACTACCAGCGCAACCCCAACAACACCGTCGACGTGCTCGTCAGCAACTCCAAGAACGGCACCGGCTTCGCCGCCAAGCGCGTGACCACGCAGTCGTTCCCGGGGACGCTGACGTTCCCGCAGTTCGATCCGATCATCGCCTTCGGCTACATGGGCGACTACATCGCCAACGTCAGCCACGGGTCGCATCAGTACTTCGCCTGGGGCGACAACCGTGACACCGTGACCGATCCCCTGTACCCGAACGGGCGCAGCGATCCCGACGTGTTCTTCGCCAAGCAATGATCAGCGGCTGACCGGCGGGCCCGCCGGTGCTGGCGGGCCCGCGCTGCCCCGGGTGGGGGCAGTCAGTCGTCGCCGGCTACCGCCTGGGGAGTAAGCGGCATTGCTCCCCGCGGCCGACGGTCGGCGTGCGGAGCTGACCTACGCTCGTGTCATGGCCGTGCTGAACGGCAGCGCCCGGCGGCCCCCGCCCCGCTCGACGAGCCTGATCGCCGATATCGCTCTGGCGGCGGTGCTGGCGGTCGTACTCACCGTGGTCACCTACTTCGCTTCGCGGTACCACGGCGGGACCGGTTGGCCCGCTGCCGGTCACGCCCGCCACCGTTCCTTCGACGCCGGGGCGATTGCCCTGGTGATCGCGTCGGCCGGGGCCCTGGCGCTGAGACGGCGGTATCCGGTGGCCGTCCTGGCTGTGATATTCGGGACCACCCTGACCTACTTTCTGATCGGCTACGCCAACGGCCCGATCTGGGTGGCGCTGATCATCGCTTTCTACACGGCCACCGCCTGCGGTCACCGGCTGGCCGCCGGCATCGTCGCTGTGGCCAGCTTCGCCATCTTCCCGTGGCTGGACTACCTGCTCCGGGGCCGGGCGGCACCATCGCTGGCCGCGCTGGCCGCGCTGGTCGCCTGGCTGCTGGTGGTGCTGGGCACCGGCGAGGCCGTGCGGGTCCGGCGGGAACGGGCGGCCGAGGCCGCCCGGATCCGGGGGGAGGAGGCGCGCCGCCGGGCCAGCGAGGAACGGCTGCGCATGGCCCGCGAGCTCCACGACTCCCTCGGCCACTATCTGTCCGTGATCAGCGTGCAGTCGGCGGTCGCCCTGAACCTGAACCAGCAGCTGCCCGAGCAGGTCCAGGCCGCGCTGGGGGCGGTGAAACAGGCCAGCAAGGAAGCACTCCGCGAGCTCCGCTCGGTGCTGGACATCCTGCGCCAGGACGGCGAGCGCGCCCCTCGTTCCCCGGCCTCCACCCTGACCCGGCTCGGCGAGCTCGTCTCGCAGGCGTCTGCGCCAGGACTGGAGGTCCGGGCGGAAACAGAGGGCACGGCCCGGCCATTGCCCTTCGGGATCGACGTCGCGGCCTACCGGATCGTGCAGGAGGCGCTGACCAACGTGGCGCGCCACGCCGGGCCGGCCACTGCCACCGTGCTCGTCACCTACGGCGAGGAGGACGTCACCGTGCAGGTAGACGACGACGGCCGCCGCCCCGGCGCCCGTCAGCAGCCAGCCACCGGCAGCGGAATCGCCGGCATGCGGGAACGGGTGGCCGCGCTCGGCGGCGAGTTCTTTGCCGGCCCACGCCAGGGCGGCGGATTCCGGGTCCGGGCCCGGCTTCCCCTGAACGGCGCCACATGATCCGGGTCCTGCTGGCTGACGACCAGGTCCTGGTCCGGGCCGGGTTCCGCGCCCTGCTCGACGCCCAGGATGACATCGAGGTGGTCGGCGAGGCCGGCGACGGGGACCAGGCCGTGCGGCTGACCCGGGAGCTCGCCCCGGACATCGTGCTCATGGACATCCGGATGCCGGGCACCGATGGCCTTGCCGCCACCCGGCAGATCGCCGCCGACGGGCAGCTGGCGAACGTCCGGGTAGTGATCCTCACCACCTTCGAGCTCGACGAGTACGTGTTCGAGGCGGTCCGGTCCGGGGCCAGCGGGTTCCTGGTCAAGGACACCGAGCCAGATGAGCTGGTGCAGGCCATCCGGGTGGTCGCCGGTGGCGACGCCCTGCTGTCGCCGAGCGTCACGCGGCGGCTGATCGGGGAGTTCGCGGCGCGGGCGAAGGAGCCCCGCCGCCCCGCAGGCCTGGCGGAGCTGACCGATCGCGAGCAGGAGGTGCTGGCGCTCGTCGGGGACGGGCTGTCGAACGGTGAGATCGCCAGGCGGCTGTACGTCAGCCCCGCCACCGCCAAGACCCACGTCAGCCGGGCAATGATCAAGCTCCAGGCCCGGGACCGGGCCCAGCTTGTGGTCATCGCGTACGAGTCGGGGCTGGTGCGGCCGGGCTGGCGCGCCTGAGCCCTCACCCGGCGGATGCCCATGGCGGCGAGGCTGGACATGGGACGCGGCGGCCGCGGCAATCCCAGGACTGTCCGGTAAGCGGCTTACTGTGGACGTATGACCGTTCTCGCCAGGGCACCGCAGGAGGTACGGGCAGCGGCAGGGCCGCGCCGGGCGGTGGAGCTGCACCAGCTCGGCCGGATCCCCCGGGATCTGTGGGAGGCGCTGGCGGCGGACGAGGAGGCCCGGGGGAGGTACTACGGCAAGGTCTACTGGCGCGGCCCGGGGCAGTGTGCGTACTTCCTCGGCGCGCTGTCGTCGGGCGGCCATGGGAGGTTCCGGGCGGGCACCCGCCGGGCGGCGGCGGACCGGCCGGGAAGCCTGGTCGTCCCGGCGCACATCTACGGTTACGTGCTCAGCAGGGGAGTACCCGGGCCGGATCCGGTCACGGGCTTGATGCCGGTGGTCCGCCACCGGTGCGACGAGCCCAGCTGCCAGGCGGCCGGGCACCTGGCCGCCGGGTCGCCCGCCGAGAACTCCCGCGACTACCTCGCCCGGCGCCAGGATCCCTACTCACCGTTGAGCGACCGCCGCGGCCCGCGCGGCCGGGCGGTGGCGATCCGGGGCGCGATCCTGACCGCGCTGGCCGACGGCGCCAGCCTGGGGGAGATCGAGGCGGCCATCGAGGCGGCGTCGGCGGCCGGCATCCCCGGCGCCCAGCAGGTGCTGTTCTGAGCCATTCGCGATGACGGCCCGCCGTCACGCCTGACCCGCCAGCCTCACGTTGTAGACGCCCGCCTGGAAGGTGCCGGCCGAATCCGTCGGCAGCCTGGTGAACCACAGCAGCACATAACGGCCGTGCGCTGGCCTGCCGAGCCGCAGGCGGACCACGCCACCCGCATTGCCTGCGCGTGCCACGGGCCGCAGCTGGGCCAGTGCCGGCCTGGTTCCGACGCGCACCTGGAAGGCGGCGCCCGACACCCTGCCGAGGTTGACCCGGACGCGGGTGATCGTGACTGCCCGGCCCATGTTCAGGAGCAGGCCCGTGCCCGAGTACAGGTTCCCGAAGCGGGCGCTGGTGTACCAGTCGCTGTGCCAGCCGGACCCGCGGTCATTGTCGATCGCGAGGTGGGCCCGCTGAGGGTTGTCGCCGCCGCCGGGACCGAAAGCCGTGGCGCTGACCGGGGTCAGCGTCCGCGTCGGCGCAGCCGGGGCCGGGGAGCGCGCCGGGGTGGCATGACTGGCCGTCGGCGCCGGGCTGGGCCCGCCCTGCCTGGCGTGTTGCTGGGTTGCCGCCTGCTTCCCGGCCGCCGGCGGGGCAGCCGCCGGCGGCGAGCCCGCAACCCAGCGGTACACCGCGAACCCGAGCACCACCACCAGCACCACCACCAGCGCCACCGCCAGCACCGCCGCCCAGTTCGGCTGGCGTCGCGGAGACCGACCGGCCCGCGCCACCCGCTCCCGCACCGCAGGGAGGTTCACCTTGTTCCGCGCGGATGCGTGGACCGACGCGGCCGCTCCGCGCACCGCGGGCAGGTTGACCTTGCTCCGGGCGGATGCGTGGACCGACGCGGCCGCTCCGCGCACCGCCGACAGGTTGGCCCGCCGTCGCGGAGTCTGGGCCGAGGTGGCCAGCAACTCGTCGAGGCTCACCGCCGAGAGCGCACCCGGCGCCCGGCGGGCCGTGTCATATTCGCGGATCAGCGGCTCGGCATCGGCCCCGACGACCTTGGCGATGCTGCGAATGTTGCCCCGGGCGTAGAAGTCGCCACCACACGTCGAGTAGTCATCGTGCTCGATGCCCCTGATCATCGTTTCCCTGATGCGGGTCCGCTCACTGACCTGGGCAACGGTGAGACCGGCCTGGTGACGCGCTTCCGCCAGGGTTTCACCGATGGGCACGCCGCTCCTCCACCACTGTGCCGCACAGCACGCTGCCCTGATGGCGGAGTGCGGCGGTCCTCATCACATCATTGCCCCATGCCCGCCGCGGGAACCACCATCCTCGCGCTGGACCCGGGCGGACTCGAACCCCGGGGCCGCCGCAAGGAGTAGCCGCGGGCACTCCCCTGGTGGTAGGCGGGCGCGGCGACGTGCGCGGCTGGCCGACGGTGTCACCGCGGCCGGCTACGACCGGAGGCCTAAGCGAAATGCCTCCCGTGAGCCGAAGACGCTGCAGGGTCCTGGCGGGTTGCATGAATGGCGCACGGCTACGGGAGGGGAGTCATATGAATAAGGTGCGTGCGATCATCAGCCTTCCGGCCGGCCGCCGGGCCAAGTGGATCGTACTGGCTGGCTGGCTGATCGTGGTCGCCGTGGCCGGTCCGCTGGCCGGGAAGCTTGGAAGTGCCGAGCACAACGACGCCAAGTCGTGGCTGCCCGCGACCGCCGAGTCGACCCGGGTGCTGGACCTGCAGTCGCGCGTACAGTCGCCGAACGTGTACCCGGCCGTGGTGGTCTATGACCGCCCGTCCGGGATCACCGCGGCGGACCGGGCGCAGGCGGCGGCTGATATCGGCCGCTTTGCCGGCGTATCCGGAGTGCAGCGCTCACAGATAGCCGGACCGATCGTCAGCAAGGACGGGAAGGCGATTCAGGCCATCGTCCCGGTGGACCTCGGCAAGGACGGCTGGGACAAGGCCGCCGCCGCCGCCGGAACGCTCCGGGCAATCGCCGACGCCGGTGCGGACGGCATGGCCGTGCACATCGCTGGGCCGCTGGGCACCGCCGCCGACTCCAGCGATGCGTTCAGCGGGGTGGACAGCACGCTGCTGCTGGCCGCGCTGAGCGTGGTGATCGTTCTCCTGCTGTTGACCTACCGGAGCCCGGTGCTGTGGCTGCTGCCGGTGATCTCGGCCGGGGTGGCCCTGGTCGGCTCGCAGGCGGTGATCTACCTGCTGGCCAGGCACGCTGGGCTCACCGTCAACGCGCAGAGCGCGGGGATCCTGAGCGTGCTGGTGTTCGGCGCCGGCACCGACTACGCGCTGCTGCTGACCGCCAGGTACCGGGAAGAGCTGCGCCGGCACGCCGACCGGCACGAGGCGATGGCGATCGCATTGCGCCGGGCCGGGCCGGCCATCCTGGCCAGCGCGGGCACGGTCACGCTGGCCCTGCTCGTGCTCGTGGTCGCCGAGCTGAACTCCACCAGCGGCATGGGCCCGGTGCTGGCCATCGGGGTGGGGGTGGCCCTGCTCGCCATGCTCACCCTGCTGCCCGCGCTGCTGGTGAGCTGCGGGCGGTGGGTGTTCTGGCCCGCCCGGCCCGCGTTCGGCTCGCCGGAGCCGACCGCTCGCGGCGGCTGGGCCCGGGTCGGCCGGGCCATCGCCGTCCGTCCCCGGCTGACCTGGGTGACGACCGCGCTGATGCTGGGTGTGATGGCGCTCGGGCTGACCGGCCTGAAGGCAAGCGGCCTGTCCAACGCGGACTCGTTCCGCGGGACGCCGGACTCGGTCGCGGGCGAGCGGGTGCTGGCCCGGCACTTCCCTGCGGGTGCCGGGCAGCCGGTCGTGGTGGTCGGCAACCCAGGGACCGGCCCACGACTGGCAGCCGCGTTCCGCGACGTGCCCGGTATCACCGAGGTGACCAGGCCGAAGGTGGTCGCCGGTCACGCCTACCTGGAGGGTACGCTGACCGCTCCGGCGGACAGTGGCGCGGCGGCGGACACGATCAACGCGGTCAGGAACGCCGTGCACACCGTTCCCGGCGCGGACGCGATGGTCGGCGGGAACACCGCGATCAACCTGGACGTGCAGAACGCGGCCGCGCACGATCGGAATGTCATCATCCCGCTGATCCTCGCCGTGGTGCTGGTCATCCTCGGGGTGCTGCTGCGGGCGCTGGTCGCGCCGCTGATCCTGCTGGCCACGGTGGTGCTGTCGTTCGCCGCGGCGCTCGGCGTCAGCGCCCTGGTGTTCAACCACCTGTTCGGGTTCGGCGGCGCGGACACCTCGTTCCCGCTGTTCGTGTTCGTGTTCCTGGTCGCGCTCGGGATCGACTACAACATCTTCCTGATGACCAGGGTGCGGGAGGAGGCCGCGCGCAACGGCCCGAGACGTGGGGCGCTGACCGGGCTGGCCGTGACCGGCAGCGTGATCACCTCGGCGGGGGCGGTGCTGGCCGGCACGTTCGCCGTGCTCGGCACGCTGCCGGTCACGTTCCTGGCCGAGATCGGCTTCGCAGTCGCGTTCGGCGTGCTGTTGGACACGATCGTGGTCAGGTCGGTGCTGGTCACCGCGCTGAACCTGGATCTGGGCCGGTGGATGTGGTGGCCCGGCAAGCTCGCCCGCGAGCCTGCCCAGCCCGGGCTCGAACCGGAGGCGGCCGGGGACCAGGTCAGGTCATACGCCCGCAGCATCACCGCTCTGGACGAGAATGCCGGCATCGAGAAGGGGGGCGAAGACCGACCTCCGGCGTTCGGGCGAACACGGGTTTAACCCGGAGTTACGTCGGCCGGGCGCCACCAGGCCGCCGTCCCCGCCGCCCCCGCGGGCGCCAGGCCGGCCAGGACCTGCGGCCGGGCCAGCACCTCGTCGCGGCGCAGCCCGGGCAGCACGATGTAGTGGATCGAGCCCGGCACCGACACCAGCGCGAGCACCCGCCACAGGGCGCGCGCGTAGGCCTCGGCGCGCCGCGGGCCATCCCACTCATACAGCCCCCGGTAACGGCCATGTTCGTCGGCGGCCAGCCACAACTTGGAGACCAAGCCTGGGAAGCCGGCGAACAGGGGAGTGTTGAGCAGGCTCTCCGCGCGGAAGACGGCGTGCCCCCACCCGCGCACGGCCCGCAGTCGGAACGTCACGGTCAGCACGCAGGGGTCGGCGGTGGCGCCCCGGTCGACCACGGTCTCCCGGTACACCCGCGCCGTGGTGCCGTCGGCGAAGTGCAGCCGCTTTCCCACCTGCCCGGCGGGCAGGTGGATCCGGTGCCCCCGAAGAAGCCGGGCGGTGTTCGCGGCGCAGCGGATCACCGCTCGCAGCGCCACCAGGTAGCCGAGCGGGGGCCGCTCGGTGATGGCACCCTCGCGCCAATGCCCGGGCGTACCTGCCGGAGTGGCCGGTGGGCGGCTCACGGTCAGTTTGCGCATGACAGTCACCTTCTTCTGCAACTTTTATGATGCGCCGGCTGCAGTCCTCGGTACCAGGGGCCTCGGTCCCGGCGTGGCCGGCGAACGTCCCGTACCGCGGCCGGTGGGCACGCCATTGAGGGCGCTACGGTTCGGTCGCTGACCGTCACATCGCTCCGTTTCTCCAGCCGCCGGCCTGCCCGTTCCTCCGGTCGCCGACCTGCCGCCGGACGCGTGACGCGCGGGCCGTAAATCCTCGGTCATACCTGCGGGAGTTTGAAATACGAGTACGATAACTGCAGGCCGAGGGGACGATTGACCCCATAGGGAATGTCAAAATGTCCCTGACACAACGACCTCTGGGAACTGTGGTGTATGTGAAAACCTTCGCTATCGAGCTCGCGAGTGGAATGGGTGACCATGGAACCAGAAATTGCCGGCGTAATTCGTATATTCAACAGCCTGAGTACGAAACAGCAAGACGACGCCGTCCGAACGCTGAGCGAGTACTTCAACACTGACTCACAGAGAAGGCAGCAACTCATCAACGAGAGCCAGCCGGACCGCAGAGGCAAGAAGGTCAACCTCGGTCCGGTCAGCGGCGTGTGCCCCTACTGCGGCCGGTAGCAAACGTGCGCGGCGGTCCTGCCGACGTCAGCGCTGCGGCGGTCGCGGATGATCGTGCCGGGCTGGCACCAGATCATCGATCGCCACGTCCATGCGCGCGGCTTCGCCGGCCACCCGCCGCATCATGCGCTCAAGCTCACCGGCCTGACGACGGCGGCCCGGCCGGAAGGCCTCGGCGAAGCCGTGGATGACGCTGATCGGCCTGCGTAGCTGGTGGCCGGTGTCATCGACTATCCGGCACAGCCGCCCGGTGGACCTGCGGGCGGCCGCCTCCGATTCGGCAAGCGCGCGGGACGCGTGCTCGATCCGGCTCAGCAACATGTTGAGCGACCGGGCGAGCCGCATGGCATCGCCCCCGCCGTGAGGCTCCGGTACCCGTCGTGACAGCTCACCGGCAGCGACGGCATCCAGTGTCTTCTCTGCGTGGGTGAACGGCCGCAGCATGGCGTCGGTCACCATGACGCCGATGCAGGCCACGGCCAGGGCCACCGCGCCGCTCACCGCCAGGCCGGTAACGGCCAGCCTGCCGATGGCGTGACCGATGCCGCCCATCGTCAACCCAACCACCAGCGTGCCCGAAAGGCCCGGCCGGTCCTGGCTGGTGATGAACACGGAAAGACCATCGGCGCTATAGGAAAACGGGATGCGCCGGACCCGGTAGTGGATCGGCTCCGCAATCACCCGCCAGCTGCCACGGCCGCCGTCGGCCCCTACCGTGACCGGCCGGCCCGCAGGCGCCGCGACTCCGGCGGGGACCGCCGGGATGCCCGGGCCGGGCCCGGGTCTCTTGGCCGCCCGCATCACCAGCTGACCTCCGGACCCGCGCACCTCGATGCCGAGCACGCCGCCGCTCGGGCCACCCGCGCTCGGGCCGCCAGACGCGAACCCGTAGACGGGCGAGGCCACAAAGGGGCGGCTGCTGAGGCGCTCAGCGTAGGCGCGGAGCTGCTGATCCGCCTGCCCCATCAGGTAGTGCCGGGCCACAAGGCCGCAGGCCGCGGTGATGATCGCGGCCCCGGCGGCCAGCAGGCACACTGCGATGGCTACCAGCCTCACCGACGGCGAAGCCCGGCACCACCGCCACGTGGCGGGCCGCCCACTGCGGGAGCCGTCGTGCGACACAACATCCAGTCTGGAGCACCGCGCCGCCTCAGCAACAGGTCGTGGCGTTGTAGAGCAGGTTCGTCGGCGTCACCCCGCCAGAGGCGGGGACGATAGCGTCCCTATCCGCCGTTGGCTCCGGGATCGTGGTGGCCGCGATGGCGAACGCGGCCACCAGGGCCACGACCTCAATCCAGGCACCGCTAAGCAGTACGGCAAAATTTACGGCAGCCAAGCGGGCCAGGTGCTGTTAATGTGGGATAGGCCACATATCCTGTTCGTTTTTGGCGACCAGGATGGGGGGCTGTGGTAGCCGGGCCGGGGGAATGCAATTCCCCCGGCCCAGCGCGCCTTCGCAAGAAAGGCTCAGCTTCGTTCGCGAGTGCCTGTTACGGACGTGAATGCGCGTTTCTTTGGGGAATTTCGCCGCATCTGCGCTAGAGTCGTATCATGCCGACCTTCCGGATCAAGGAAGCCGCCAGCCTGCTCGGGGTCAGCGATGACACCTTGCGCCGCTGGGCCGATGGCGGGCGGATCGAAATGATCACCGATGTCTCCGGGCGGCACGCCGTGGACGGGGTGGCGCTGGCCGAGCTTGCCCGGGAGCTGGCCGAGTCGGCCGGCCACGAGGAGGGCCGGTCGGTGATCGCTCATTCGGCGCGGAACAGGTTCAGCGGCCTGGTCACCCGGGTCGTCCGTGACACCGTGATGGCCCAGGTAGAAATCCAGGCGGGCCCGCACCGGCTGGTGTCTTTGCTCAGCCGCGAGGCCGCGGACGAACTCGGCCTGGAGCCAGGAATGCTCGCGATCGCCGCCGTCAAGGCCACCAACGTCTCCGTCGAGATTCCCCAGGTCGGCTGAACCCCCGCGGTCACTTCCGAGTACTCAGTCCACAGCGCCTGCGATCTCGGAGAAGCTGTCCAGCAGGCCGGCTCGGCCGTGCCGGTCGTGCCCGTAGCCGCGCCAGCGAACCCAGTCCACGTTGACATTGGCCCAGGAGAAGTGCGGGGCGGCGATCGAGTCAACCTGGTAGGTGTTGGCATCGAAACGGTTGTGGTTGGTGGTGAAGATGTCCATATCCTGGTCGTCTTCGACGGCTCCGGTGGTCTGGTGTGCGGACATCGTCACTGTGTTGTCGTGGACCCACACATTCTGGACGATGTGAGGGCCGTGCGGTGTCGGCCATTCGCGGGCGCGGTTGCCGCTGTCGATCAAGGTGATGCCATTGTTGTTGGCACTCACGACGTTGTACGCGATCTCGATGAGCTTGGTCCCGCCGGACGACTGGATCTCGATGCCGGCGTCCCATGCCCACCCCTTGTGCCTCCGGCCGTTTCCTGAAATCTCGTTGTGCTCGATGATGGCGTCGTAACTGATCTCATGCTTGATGCCGGCACCCCAGTTGCCGGCAATCTTGTTGTACTCGTATGTCGTGTCGATGTTGCCGCCGTCGGCCCATAGCCCGGCGCCCTTGTTGCCGTGCACGTAGTTGTGGGTGAGGGTCTCGTGGCGGGTCATCCAGCTCTTGCTTCCCCCGCTTCCCACTCGGGGGAGTACCCGGCGGCACCGTTGAACGCGATCTCATTGTTGGTGATGACAGACCCGTCGCCGTGGGCGCCGAAGCCGAGCTGGCCCTGGTGGTGGATGACGTTGCCGGCGACGGTGCTGCCGCCCGAGAAGCCGACCCCGACGCCGTGATTGAGGCGCACGTCGTTGTGGAGGATGCGCCAGCCGGTTCCGCCGCCGCTGGAGCGTGAGACCTCCCGGCTCTCGACCGCACCCGTCTGGGCCTGGTTGGCGGCTTCCTCGAGGACGAGGTTGGCGACGGTGACGTCATCGACGGTCGCCCGGATGAGGCCCGGCGCGACCGCCTGCTCGACCAGGTGCGACCGGGGATTGGTGCCGATCGTGATGGTGCCGGTGCGGTAGTCCGCGTCGACGGTGCCCGGCGTGACTGCGGAGCGTGACGCGACACGCAACAGCCGCCGCTTGTCGACGAACACGTCCTGGGTGTAGGTGCAGGTCGGTGCGGACGGCGCGCATTCCCCATGGGTGCCCGGGGCGGCTGGCAGGAATCCCGTGGCCGACCACGCCTTCCCGTCCTTCCGCCAGCCGGTCAGGACCTTCGACCCGCTCAGCACCGCCCCCTGGCGGCCGACGAGGGCGTCGCCGCGCTTGGGCACCAGGGGGCGCTGGAGCCGGTGGGTCCCGGCGGACAGACAGAACGTCGTGCCCGGGGGGTGAGTGTCGATGACCCGCTGCGGGTCCTCGGCCGTGGTGATGGCGACTCCGTGACAGGATCTCGCGACCGGGCCGACGGGACCGCTCAGACCGGGACGCGCCGCCGCTGGAGGCGTCGACCCGGAGTGCTCGGCGCGCTGCGGGCCCGAGCAGGACCCGGATAGCAGCACCACCGGGACCACTGCCAGCATCGCGCCGACCGCGGCCCGGCGGGATCGCCGCGACGTGCTGGTCATGGCTCGCGCCCTCCGGGCCAGGTGCGGGAGCGCGGGGGCGTGGTGTCCGGCCCCGCCGCGGCGATGTGGAGGTCGGTCCGGTCACCGAGTCACCCTCGGAAGCTGGTCACCGCCAGCCCGGCTCCGAACACGGTCCACAGCAGGGCCGCCACCTGCGCGCCTTCCAGCTGGGGATCGAAGTACGAGGACACCAGGATCGACGTTGTCACCATGAGACACAGCACCGCCACCTGCCTGCGGGCGTGCAGCCCGCGCTGCGCCAGGCGGCGGCAGCCCGCGACCATGTGCCAGTACCAGGCGAGCCACACCGCGATCCACAGCAGAAGGCCCACGAGGCCCGTCCGGGCCAGGAAGTCGAGATGCGAGTTGTGAGGGCTTCGCGTCGCGTCGGTCCCGGCGTCGTACACGCCAACCTGCGTTTGTAGGTTCGCGCCGAACCCGGATCCGCGGATGACAAGCTTGTCGGATTCCTGCTTCTGGAGGATCCGTGACCATATCACGTCACGGCCCTGCACGGTGCCGGACAGGTTACCCTCGTCGTTCGCGCCCCAGATACTCGCTACGTTGGCTAGCAGCTGCGACGCCGAGAACGACCTCCCCTGAGGGGTGGTCGGGCCCGCGAACGACAGCTGTGTGGCGATTCCCAGCCCCAGGGCCACGACCGACAAGGCCCGCACGATCAGCCGCAGACGGTCCGGGACGAACGCCAGCCCTATCGCCATGCCCGCCGTCGCGCCAAGGAGGCCGCCCCGGTTCTGCGTGGCGGACAGCGCTATGACGACGAGGGCCACGATGCTCCACACCGCGCGGCTCCGGGCGCTGCGCCCGCGGGGGAACAGCCACAGGAAACCGAGGACCAGCAGAGCGGCGATGGCGGCGTTCCCCGGTTTGTGCGTCAGTATCCGGACCGACGTGCCCGGCACATTGGGGGCATTGACCGCCAGTGGCTCCAAGAGTAGGTCAAGGGCAAGCCAGATCAGCAGCCACGGCACGAACCGGCCGAACTGCGCGATCAGGCGTTCGAGGATGCCCGGTAGGTCTTGCCCTGGATCAGGGTGTACCCGACGGCTGCCAGCATGGCCGCGACCGCGATCGCGAGGACCATGACGCGGTAGCGGCGCAGGCACCGAATACTGTCGGCTCGAATCGCGACGGCTGGAAGCTGTCCGCGATCTTCATCCCACCACCTCACCTGGGTCGCTCGCCCAGAGACTTTCCGCCGGTAGATATACGAGCGCTGAGCGGGTGGGTCGTGATACAGCAAACTAGGCAGCGGCCGTGTGACCCGGCTCACCCCGGGGTCGTTCCGGCGGCCGTTTGGCCCGTTGTGGCCTGGCTGGGTGCGGCCCATTCGGCACCGGTCTGCTCGCGGTAGGCGGCGACGGCGGTTTCGACGGTCGGGAAGAAGTGGCGTGGGTTGATCGTGCGGGTGAGCCCGTAGCGTTCGATCTTGCGCCGCACCGGGTCCTTGAGCTCGGCAAACACCAGGCTGATGCCCTGGGCGTTCAGCGCCTCGTCGAGTTCTTCGAGCACGTCGGACGCGGTGGTGTCCACGTCGGTCATCGGCTCGGCGGCGATGACGATCCAGGTGGGCGGTGGGTCGGCCCGGGCCATGCGCCTGACCTCGTCACGGAACGTCTTGGCGTTGGCGAAGAACAGCGGGGCGTCGAACCGGTAGATCACCAGGCCGGGCAGGTGCTCGGCCTCCGGGTAGGAGTGCACGTCGTGGTAGCCCTCCAGACCTTCCACCCGCCCCAGCGCCGTGTCGTAGGGCCACCACGCCCGCCGGAAGACGTTGAGAATCGACAGGCCGACCGCGATCGCTATCCCGGGCAGCACGCCCAGCAGCGCGACACCGAGGAACGCCGCGACCGACAGCCCGAATTCGGCCTTGCGCTGCCGCCACAGCCGCACCGTCCCGGGAATGTCGGCGAGCGACAGCGACGCGGTGATCACCACGGCGGCCAGCGCGGGCTGCGGCAGGTTACGGAACAGGCCCGGAACCAGCACGATCATGAGAATGATCAGGGCCGCCCCGACCACGCCGGTGAGCTGCGTCTTCGCCCCCGCCCGTTCCGCCACCGCCGTCCGCGACCCGCTCGTGCTCACCGGGAAGCCCTGGAAGAGGCCCGCGGCCAGGTTCGCCGCGCCGATGCCGATCATCTCGCCGCTGCCGTGGATCTCCTGCCCGGTGCGGGCCGCGAACGCCGATGCGGTGGAAATCGTGTCGGCCAGCGACACCAGGGCGATGCCCAGCGCCCCGGCGAACAGGGGCCCGAGATCGGACAGGCCGACGTGCGGGATCGTCAGCGGCGGAAAGCCCTCGGGGAGCACCCCGACCAGGCTGACGCCGTGGTCCGCCAGGTGAAAGATGCTCGTCGAGGCGATCGCGAGCACGACCATGACGAGCACGGCCGGGACCTTCGGCAGCCAGCGGCCCAGCACCACGATCACCACGATGCCGGCGATCCCCACGGCGGCCGCGGCGGCAACCGCCTCACCGTTGGCCAGCCCTTTGACGAAGGCTATGAACTCCGCGATCAGGCCCTCCGCATCGACCTTGAACCCGAACAGCTTCGGCAGCTGCCCGACCAGGATGGTCAGCGCCAGGCCGTTCAGGTAGCCGATCATCGTCGGCTTGGAGATCAGGTCGGCGATGAAGCCGAGCTTCGCCACGCCGGCCACGATCATGATCGCCGCGACCATGATCGCGAGCATCGACGCCAGCGCGACCGCCCGCTTGGCGTCGCCGTTGGCCGCGATCAGCGGCAGGATCGTCGCGGCGATCATCGGTCCCAGCGACGAATCCGGGCCCAGCACCAGGATCCGCGACGGCCCGAACACCGCGTAACCGAGCAGGCACAGGATGGACGTGTACAGGCCGGTAATCGGCGGCAGGCCCGCCAGCTCCGCGTACGCCATGCCCTGCGGGACCAGCAGCGTCGTGAGCACGATCCCGGCGACGATGTCCTTGACGAGCCACTGGCGCCGGTACGACCTCACCGCCTCCAGCCCCGGCAGCCAGCGGAACATTGACACTCCATCCCAGCCGTGGTCGGACGCCGCACCCGCAACGTCCCTCTCGCGGCAATCCTGGCGCATCACCCACCCAGGGTGAAGGCCATTGGCAGCAAGGTTGCTGCGCGTGAGCCGTTCGGCATGTTCATGCTTAACGGCTGCGGCGGCGAGCTGTCCCAGCGGGGAGGCATCAGCCCGGTCCCCGGCCGGCTTCGTCGGCGCCGGTGCCAGCCCGCAGTCTGCGGGCCCTGCGGCGGCGGTAATACCTCGCCGCGAGCGTGGCGCACCCGGCCGCTATCGCCAGCCCGGCCACCGCCGCGCCCAGGCTGGCCCCGTTCTGCTCGCCAGCCGAAACCTTTCCCGCCCCGTAGGCGGCGGGGCCGACGGACAGCACGTAGACCGCCCCGACGACGAAGTTCCAGACCACAAACTGGGAGTACTTCATCCGCAAGATGCCGGAGACCATGGTCGAGGTGAAGAAGACGGCCAGGCGCCCCCATTTCGCGTAGACCCTCTCGCCCGCGGCGACGACCTTCTGCAGCCGCTCTCCCCGGCGGCCCGGCCGGTCCAGGAGCTTGCGGCCCCAGCGGTCACCGATGTGGTAACCGAGCAGGCCACCAGCCTCGGCGCCGAGCGCCGCCACGATCAGCACCAGGACGATGTTGAGCTTTCCCTGGCTGGCCAGGACTGAGGCCCAGCCCACGACAGCCGCCCCGATTGCTGGTATCCCCGCGAACGACAGCGCCATGAGCGCGAAGACGGCCAGATAGGCCCCCACGCCGTACTGCGCCGCCGGTGAGGCCGCCGCGATCGCGTGCATGATCGATACTAGCGATCACCACGGAGCGAGCAGGAGGAACAGCCGGCGACCGGCGAGGTCTTGGAGTCGAGGGTTAACATCGTGTTCCACCAAGCCGAGAAGCGTCTGCGCACCATCAAGGCGATCCTCGTCGCCACGCTCGGTTAGCACCAACCCCAGTGCCGGTCCGGCAGCGGGAAACGATGACAACGCAAGGGGGAAGAAACGCCATGGCTGATCTGATTGCCATCGGGTACCCGGATGAGGCGACCGCGGAGGCCGCCGCCGACGAGGCGCGCCGGCTGGCCCAGGACCTGATCATCCAGCCGGACGCGATCGCGGTGATCGTGCGGGACAAGGACGGCAGCTACCACGTCCACACCAAC
>DASYQM010000314.1:0-5383 GCA_036005525.1 Streptosporangiaceae bacterium | reverse complement strand
CAGCAGGCCGGTCAGCATCGTCGGCGGCGCCAGCAGCAAGCCGGCGGAGATCGCCAGCAGCGCTCCGTGCGCCATGGCCGGCTCCTCCAGGCCAAGCGCGCCAAGGGCCAGCAGCGCGGCCGCGACGGTGTAGGCGCCGATGGACACGTGGGCCAGCGGCGGGTGCGACGGGTGGCCGGGATAGCCGTTGAGCCGGCGCAGCGCCACCATCGGACGCTCCTCCGGTCAGTGGCCGCCAGTGGCGGCGTGTGGCCGCCGCTGGTCTTCATGTGAGCCCTCGGCGAAGCGCATCGGCGAAGTGATCGACCGCTTGGCGGGCACGGTCGACGGTCGCCTCCTGCAGCAGGAAGCCGTGCATCTGGTCGCCGAGGTGGACGTGCTCGGCCGTCACCCCGGCCGCGCGCAGACGCCGCGCGTAGGCGCGTCCTTCGTCGCGCAGCGGGTCGAACTCCGCTGTGACGATCAGCGCCGGCGGCAGGCAACTGAGATCGGCGGCGCGCAGCGGAAAGAGGTACGGGTCGGTGCGGTCGAAGCTGTCCGGCAGGTAGTTCTCGAAGGCCCATTTCATGAAATCCCGGGTGAGCGTGTAGCCCTGCGCGTACTGGCTGTAGGAGGCCCGGCCGGCCCGCCAGTGGTCGGTCACCGGGTAGGCGAGCGCCTGGAAGCGCACGGCTGGGCCGCGGCGGTCGCGGCACAGCAGGGCGGCGACGGCCGCAAGGTTGCCGCCTGCGCTGTCACCGGCCACCGCCAGCCGGGCCGGATCGGCTCCATGTTCCCGCCCGGTAGCCGCGACCCATTGGGTGGCGGCGTAGGCGTCTTCGACGGCAGCCGGGTAGGGGTGCTCCGGGGCGCGCCGGTAGGCCACCGAGACCACGACTGCCCGCGCCCGGCTGGCCAGGCGGCGGCACAGATGGTCGTGGGTGTCGAGGTCGTCGACGGTCCAGCCGCCGCCGTGGAAGTACAGCGTCACCGGCAGCCCGGCCTCCCGGCCCGGCCGGTACCAGCGCAACAGGATCCCGCCCAGCGGCCCGGGGACCAGATCGTCTTCGACTGTCGCGATCGCGGCGCGAGGCGGGTCGACCACCAGCTGGCGCCGCCTGGCTCGCCTGGCAGCGGCTACCGGCACGGTGAACAGCGGGGGCTGGCCGGAGGCGTTCATCGCCTCCAGCAGCGACCGGGCTTGAGGATCGAGTCGTGTCATGTCGCACCAGCGTTCGCGGGACTGGCGGCCGGAGGGGCCTAGCGCACGAGCCAGCTTCGGAACAGGCGCGTCATCACCGGCACGATGACCCAGGTCATGGCGGCGACCATCAGCCCGCTCAGGACCAGCGCGCGCAGCGCCACCGGCCAGCCAGCCATCGCCGGGCCGCCGACGGCTAGCACCACCAGGATCACCGCGTAGGCGCCGGCCCAGGTGAGCAGCGCGAGCTTCGCGCGGGGCCGCCCGCTGTGCTGCTGGGAATCACTGGCCGGCACGCCGGCTGCGTCCAGGTCCATCGCCGTCTCCTGTCTCTCCTTAGACGATGTTGAGCGTAGGCTCGGCCGAACGATATGTCTAAGACAGACTTTCTCTGGTTACGATAGGTTTTACCTATGGAACTCCGGCAGCTTGCCTACTTCGTGGCCGTCGCCGAGGAGCGCAACTTCACCCGCGCGGCCGAACGGATCCCGATCGCGCAACCGTCCATCAGCCAGCAGATCCGCCGCCTGGAAGCAGAGCTCGGCGAGCGCCTGTTCCTCCGCGACCGGCGCAGCATCCGGCTGACCCCGGCCGGCCAGGCCCTGCTGTCCCACGCGCGGGCGGCGCTGCAGGCGGCCGAGGGCGGGCGCGAGGCCGTGGCGGCGCTCACCGGCCTGCTCACCGGCCGCCTGGCCGTCGGCCTGGTCCACCCCCTGCCCGACCGGCGCTTCCCCCGCCTGCTCGGCGCCTTCCACCGCGCCCATCCGCGCATCGAGCTGACCCTGCTCGAAGACCAGACCGACGCCCTGCTCGCCGCGCTCGCCGCCGGCCAGCTCCACGCCGCCCTGATCGGCCAGGGCCGCTACGACCGGCCCCCGCCCGACGTGGAGTCTCTGCTCGTTGCCCAGGAGCCGGTCGTGGCCGCCGTCCACCCGGCCCACCCGCTCGCCGGCCGTCGCTCGATCCCGCTGCGCGCGCTGCGCGACGAGCCGATGGTCACGCTCACCCGGGCGAGTAAGCTGCGCACCACGCTGGAGACCGCCTGCCACGCCGCCGGGTTCGTGCCCCGGATCGCTGCCGAGACCAGCGATCTTGGCGTCATGGTCGAGCTGGCGGCCGAACAGCTCGGCGTGGCAGTGCTGCCCGCGTCCGGGCTGGAGGGCACCGCCGGGCTGGTCCGGCTCCGCCTCACCCGCCCAACGCTAGACCGCCGCATCCTGCTCGTGTGGCAGCCCGCCACCAGCCCACCGGCCGCCCGCGCCTTCCTCACCCTCGCCCGCGACCACCTGGCCCCGCCCGTGATCAGCACCTGACGCAGCCGCCACGCAGTCCGGCAGCGGCGCGCAGATCTGCCTCCCCTGCGCGCCAAAATCCGGCGAATTCCAGCCTTCCGGCTCACGCAGAACGGCGGGACTGGCGCCGCGGGCGCGGACCAGCGCCTGTCACTGAGCGTGATCCGACTCGGGACCGGCGTGCCGCCGGATCGCCGAGTATTCGTGCATCCGCGGGATGCCAGCTGGCAGGGGCGCCGTGTGCGGATCTTTGTTACGTATGCTTTCTGGCCAGCAGCTCTTTGATCGCTGATGGCATGTCGGTGTTCGGCAGGTCCGGGAGTGCTCGCCGGGTTGGCGCCGGGTCGAAGCTCATGTTGATGGTGTCCATGGCGAGCGCGGCGCGGGCCTGGCGGGCGAGTGCCGGTTTCAGCGTGGCGGTGGCCAGGGCCATCGTGTGAAGGGCGGGGCGGGGGACGTGCCGGACGGCGCCTGGCGGCCGATGGTCTCCGGCAAGATCGCGGCGACCTGGTTCGAGGTCAGGTCGCCGGGGCCGCCGAGCTCCAGGATCTGGCCCCGCAGGCTGGGGCTGGTCGCGGCCTGGCTGACCAGGGCCGCCACGTCGGTGGCTGAGACGAAGTTGATCGGGTTGTCTCCCCGCCCGAATACAACGATCTTCCCAGAGGACTGCAGCGGCCGGCCCATGAGCGTTCCCCAGGTCTCCATGAGGCCGTTGCCCAGACGATGGTCCAGGGGATGCCGCTGGCCCGCAGCATTTCCTCGGCGGCGTACTTGGCCCGGAACAGCTCGATCGGGTGGCCGGAAGATGCCCCCACCACCGAGACCAGGACGAACGCGGCGCCAGTGCCGGCGGCTGTAGGGTCTCATCTCGCATGACATGTTGAGCTTCTGTGACCTGCGGGTTCTCGGCTGTCTCACGAGTTGCCATACCGAGTTGAGTCTCAGGTTCGTGGCATTCTTCGGAACCTACGCTCGACTCAGCCGTTTTCGTTGTCCGGGCAGGTCTTGGGCGCTGTCAGCAGCGACGGGTCTGGTACGGCACGGGGGCGGGTTGCGGTTCGGGTGGTGTCGGGCACCGGGTCAAGGCGACGAGGAGGGTCAGCACGATGCCGGCTGCCACGACGAACAGCGTGGTGCTGATCCCGTCGGCGGTGGCGATTCGAAGCTGTTCCCCGGAAAGGCCATCGAGGCCGGCCGTGGCTACCAGGACGAGGATGGCGAGGCCGGCAGCTGCGCCCGCGCCTGAGGCGGTGGAGGCGATGCCGGAGGCGATGCCTTGTTGCCGGTCGGGGATTCCGGTGGCGGCGGCGATGAACATGGCGGTGAAGACCACCCCGTCGCCGATGCTGAGCGCCACGAGGCCGGGGATGAGTTCGATGTATGTGCCGTCCGGCGAGATCGCGAGGCCGAGTGCGGCCGCACCGAGTGCACCGGCGGCGAGGGCTGCGGCCAACGTGCGCCGCAGACCGAACCGCGTCACGAGCTGGCCTGCGGTTGCCGAACCGGCCACCACCACCGCCGTGGGGATGAGGAAGCCGGTGCCGGTCTGCAAGGCGTCGTAGCCCAGAATCTGCTGGAAGTAAAGGGACAAGAAGTAGAGCACGGAGCCGAAGGTCGCCATGAACATGAACGCGATGACAACGCCGGTGATCAAGTTGGGGCTGGCGAGCAGCCGGGGTGGCATGAGCGGGTCGTGGCTGCGCCGTTCGATGATGACGAAGGCTCCGATCAGCAGCAGGCCCGCCGCTTGGCTCACCAGGATGCCCGGCGAAAGCCAGCCCAATCCGGGGCCTTGCACGAGAGCGAACACGATGAGTGTGATGCCGAGAGTGACGCTGAGTGCACCGGGTAGGTCGAACTTGCGGCCTTTTTCGCGTTCCCCGTCCCGGGGGATCACTGCGAAGGCAAGCAGCAGCGCAGGGCCGGCCAGGGCGACGTTGACGAGGAAGACCGCTTCCCAGCCGAACGCCCGCGTCAGAAGTCCGCCGGCCAGCACACCGATGACCAGTCCTGCCGCGCCTGACCCTCCCCAGATTCCCATGGCGCGGTTGCGGGCGCGGCCTTCGGCGAAGGTGGTGACGATGAGTGCCAGGGTGGTGGGGAAGACGAGGGCTCCGCCCAGACCTTGGAGTGCGCGGGCGGCGAGGAGCATCCCGGGACCGGTCGCGAGTCCTCCCGCGAGCGCTGCCCCGGCATAGAGTGCGAGGCCGGTGGACAGGATGCGGCGTCGTCCGAGCAGGTCGGCGGCACGCCCGCCGAACAGCAGGAAGCCGGCCGAGGCTACTGCGTAGGCGCTGATGACCGACTGGAGCGTCTGGGCGGAATAGCCAAGGTCGCGTGCGATGCCGGGGAGCGCCACGACCACGATGTACTGGTCGAGCGAAACGATCAGCATGGCAAACGACAAGACCCCTAGCGCCGCTGTCTCACGGTTCCAGCCGAGGCTGCCGGGCGCAGATGATGTCTGTATGGGTCGCACGGCACTCCTGGTGATCGGTCAAGTCTGCGCTTGCGGCCTGCCGGGAAAGCCAGTCTGATCCGGGGCGGGCAGGGTGCTGCCGACAGGGACCGGCAGCTGGCAGCGGACCCTGTGGCGGGCAGACACGCGCGTCAGCCCGTCGTCCATGACCTGAGCTTCTCGGGGTTGCGTACGACCCAGATGTGCTTGATCCGGTCGCCTGCGACGTCGAACGCGAACACCGCCACGGTGACGCCGTCCGACTGCGCCACCAGCCCGGGCTGGCCGTTGACCGTGCGTTCCAGGATCGTCCGGCCAGGTGCCCTGCGGGCGACGTCGACCCAGGCGCGGGCGATCTGCTCGCCGCCTTCGATGGGGCGCAGGAAGGTAGGGGCGAGGCCGCCGCCGTCGGCGATCGCCGTGGCGGCGGGGTCGAGGAGGCCGATGAGGGCG
>DASYQM010000313.1:0-2259 GCA_036005525.1 Streptosporangiaceae bacterium | reverse complement strand
CGTTCTCCCTCGGCGCCCTGGTGCCGCTGCTTCCGTACCTGGCCGGCCTGCCCGTGCTCACGGCGACGCTGGGAATCACGGCGGTGGCCCTGGTCACCGGCGGGATGATAGTGGGTCGGCTGACCGGCCGGTCCGTGCTGCGCTCGGGCCTGCGCCAGCTTGCCCTCGGCGCGCTGGCCATCGGCGTCACCTTCGCAGTCGGCTACCTCATAGGCGGCGGCCACGTCACCTGAGCGCACCAGAGGCCCCGCAACCGCCCCCAGGCCCAACTTCTCACGGATCTTCGTCATGATCACGTGTGGTTTGGGGCGGTTTGTCGCACGAAAAGACTCTGTTGGCTTATTGAGCGGCACGCTTGTTGAGGTCCGGTGTGCCGGTGATGGCTGGGTTCATGATCTTTCTGCGGTCAGCTTCTTCGTTTCCCTGTCCCTGGCCGCAGAATCGGGTTTGTTATGTCGATGCAGCCGCGGCCGTGGCCGGAGGTGCCGGCCGGGACCGCCCGGGTGGCGAGGAAGGCGTTCCGGAAGGGCAGCCTGGCGATCCGGGCCCGTGATGAGCTGGGTGCCTGGTGCGCTGATGCAGATTTCGCGGGAGCCTATGGGGTGCGGGGGGCGCCGGGGATGTCCCCGGCGCAGCTGGCGATGGTGACGGTGTTGCAGTTCACCGAGAACCTGACCGACCGGCAGGCGGCGGATGCGGTGCGGGGGCGGCTGGACTGGAAGTACTGCCTGGGCCTGGCGCTAGATGATGAGGGCTTCGGTTTCAGCGTGCTGAGTGAGTTCCGGTCCCGGCTGGCGGCGGCGGGCCTGGAACGGGTGATCTTTGACCTGCTGCTGGGGCGGCTTAAAGAGCTGGGGCTGGTCAGGCCGGGCGGGACGCAGCGGACCGATTCCACGCACGTGCTGGGCCGGGTCCGGGACCTGAACCGGCTGGAGCTGGCCGGGGAGACGGTGCGGGCGGCGCTGGAGGCGCTGGCCGCCGCCGCGCCGGGCTGGCTGGCAGGAGTGGTCGACGCCTCGTGGCAGCAGGTGTATGGGCAGCGGGCCGATGGGTGGCGGCTGCCGGCCAGCGAGGCCAAACGCGCGGAACTGGCCGCCCAGTACGGCCGGGACGGCTGCCATCTTCTGGAAGCGGCCCGGGCGCCGGGCGCCCCGAAGTGGCTGCGGGAGCTGCCGGCGGTGGAGGCGCTGCGGCAGGTGTGGGTCCAGCAGTATTACCGGGACCAGGACGGGCGGGTGATATGGCGGGGGGCGGGCCTGACCGGGCATGGCCTCCCGCCGGGCAGATTGAGGATCATCTCCCCCTACGACACCGATGCCCGGTACTCCGAAAAGCGCGGCAAGTCCTGGCACGGGTACAAGGTCCATCTCAGCGAGACCTGCCATCAGCCTGGCCCTGAGGGTATCCGCGAGGCCCCGAACCTGATCACGAACGTGGCCACCACCGGGGCGGCCGTGCCGGATGCGGTGATGACCGGGCCGGTGCACGACATGCTGGCCGCCGCTGGCCTTCCTCCCGCCGAGCACGCCGCCGACGCCGGCTACGCCAGCGCGGACCTGCTGCTCGGTGCCCGTGCCCGGGGCATCACCCTGCTCGCTCCGCTGGCCGCCAATGCTTCCCCGCAGGCCCGCGGCGGCGGCTACACCGCGGACATGTTCGCCATCGACTGGGACCACCAGAGCGTCACCTGCCCCCAAGGCGCCGTCAGCTACCAATGGACTCCCACCCGGCAGGGGAAACGAGAGGCCTTCGCCGTCGCCTTCCCCGCCGCCACCTGCCGGGCCTGCCCAGTCCGCGGCAAGTGCACCAGCTCAGCCCGCAACGGCCGGCAGCTGTTCCTGCGCCCGCGTGCGGTTCACCAGGCCACCGCCGCCGCCCGCGCCGAACAGGCCAGCCAGCAGTGGAAAGACCGCTACGCCATCCGCGCCGGCGTCGAGGGCACCATCCGGCAGGCCACCCACGTCACCGGCATCCGCACCGCCCGCTACCTCGGACTGCCCAAAACCAGCCTCGAACACGCCGCCGCCGCTACCGCCCTCAACCTGATCCGGCTGGACGCCTGGTGGACCAGCAAACCAGCCGGCCAGACCCGCACCACCCACCTCCAGCGGCTCAACCTCACCACCGCCGCCTAAGCCCAATAAGCCAACAGAGTCTTTTTCATCACGGGAACCGGGGCAAATCGGGCGTGATCATGGCGGAGATCCGCGACAAGTCGTGATGGTCATGGGGCGGCCGTCATCCAGCGTGCCAGCCGCC
>DASYQM010000312.1:0-40696 GCA_036005525.1 Streptosporangiaceae bacterium | reverse complement strand
CAGGTCACGGTCATCGCCGGCCCCGAGCTGCTTGCCGGCGATGGAGAACGGCGGGCAGGGGATGCCGCCGGCCAGCAGGTCGAGGCCGCCGAGGCCGCGCCCGTCCTGGTCATGGATATCCCCCTCGATGATCTTCCATTCCGCGCCGCGGTTGAGGCGGAGGGTCTCGCAGGCGTCCGGGTCGAGCTCCACGACGGCCTGGTGCGCGAAGCCGGCCTGTTCCAGGCCGAGCGCCTGCCCGCCTGCCCCGGCGCAGATCTCCAGCGACGCCAGCCCTTCCACGGTCCCTCCAGTGGTGCGTGCCACTGCCAGCAGTCTGCCCGTCGGAAACGCCATGGCGTGTACCCCACGCCGGTCTGCAGTCGGCGGGCAGGCGACGGATGCGACCCTCCAGCACGCGGCCATGACCCGCAAGCCATCGGCAATTTTCGCGTCTGCGATCTTCTCGAAGCTCTTCTTACACACAAAGACGGCATAACGGATCGATCCGGGCGCGTGTTGCTCCTTCGTAACAGCATGGCGGCCATTCGGCAGCCGAATCCTCAGCGTCGCTGAACCGGCGTGGGCGAACAAACGTGAACCCCCTAGGGGGGTCCTGCCATCAGCGGGATTTCAGGACGGCTGGGGTGGCGGAGCTTGGGCCGTCACCCCAGCTCTTGACCCGGCCATTGGGTGCGGCGCGGCACCGGGACCGGAGAGGTGCGGCGCGGCCGAGTCGGCGGGCTCCGGCGTGGCCCCGAGTCGGCTGGGGTTCGTGCAGTCCCCGAGCCGGCGCCGACGGGTTCCGAGCCGGCGCCGGCGGGGGCGGGTTCCGAGCCGGCGGGGTCGGTGGCGGTCTTCGAGTCGGCTGGGTCCGGGGCACTCCCCGAGCCGTTCTTGATCTTGCTGGCGAGGACGTGCTCGACGAGGGTGATCAGAACCTGCTTGACCGAGTCGCGCTTACGGGCGTCGCAGAGAATGGCAGGGACCCGCGGGCCGAGGTCGAGCGCGATGCGCACGTCCTCCGGGTCGTAGCGGGGAGCACCGTCGAAGCAGTTGATGGCGACGATGAATGGCAGGCCTCGCCTCTCGAAGTAGTCGACGGATGGGAAACTGTCGCCCAGCCGGCGGGTGTCGGCCAGGACCACGGCGCCGAGCGCGCCGAACGACAGTTCGTCCCACATGAACCAGAAGCGTTCCTGGCCGGGCGTGCCGAACAGGTACAGCACGAGGTGGGTGCCCATGGTGATCCGGCCGAAGTCCATCGCGACCGTCGTCGTGGTCTTTCTGCCGACGCCGGTCAGATCATCGGTACCGACGCTGGCCTGGCTCAGGGCTTCCTCCGTGTGCAGCGGCCGGACCTCGCTGATCGCGCCGACGAGCGTGGTCTTGCCCGCCCCGAAGCCGCCTGCGATCAGGATCTTGAATGGGGCGAGGGGGATTTCGCCGGGGCCGTCAAAGGGCGCGGAGCCCATGCAGGACCTCCTTCTGTAGGGCGGCACTGGGCTCCTCGCCTACCGGCCGCCCGGCACGTGCGGTGATCCGGCCTTGCATGATGAGGTCGGCGAGCAGGACGCGGACCACTCCGAGCGGCAGCGCGGTGGTGGATGCCACGTCGGCCACCGTCACCGGCCTCCGGCACAATCCGAGGAGTCTGCGGTGCTCGGGGGACAGGTCCAGCCAGTCGTCGGGGTCCTGTGCCCACGCCGTGGCGACGATGACCGTGATCACGTCTAGGATCGCGCCGCTGGCCGGCTCCGTCCGGCCGCCGGTCAGCGCGTAGGGACGGACGACCGGGCCAGCGTTCCGGTCGACCCGCTTGTCGCCTGTGGGCATGCCAAGCTCACTCCGCCGGGAACTGCACAGCCGGGAACGGCACTGCCGGGAACCTCGGGTGGGCCGCCAGGTGCGGCCCGGCGCGTTTCACCAGCATCGCCATCTCGTAGGCGATGAGCCCTGCGTCGACGCTCGCCGAGCAGAGCACGGCCAGGCAGCTGCCATGACCCGCCGCGGTAACAAACAGGAACGCCTGTTCCAGCTCGATGATGGTCTGCCTGACATCGCCGGCCCCGAAATGCTCTCCCGCGCCCCTGGCCAGGCTCTGCACGCCGGCGGCCAGAGCGGACAGATGCTCCGCGTCCTCGCGGCTCAGGTTCTGCGAGGAGGCGACGGCGAGGCCGTCCCGGGACAAGATCACGGCCTGCCGGAAATGTTCGATGCGCTCGCCAAGGTCGTCGAGCAGCCAGCTCAGCTGCTGGCCCGGTCCGGCCATACTTTGCTCGTCCATCATGCCTCCTCGCCGTGCTGGGCCTCGGAGTCCTGTCGCCGTGCCGTCTGCGCCGCATCGGCGGATTCCCCGCCCGGAGCATCTGTCGCACGGCCGCGCCGCCAGCCGCTTTGCATGGAAGCGACGAGGCTGCGTGCCTCCTCCGGGCTCCGGGTGCTGGATGGCGGGGTCCTGTCGGCCTGTCTCCCCCGGACGGCTGCTGGCCGGCTGTCTCTCAGGTGCGGGTTCAGGCTCGCCTGGCGGACGCGGCGCGGAAGGCCACGGTAGGTGCCAGCGGTCTGCGGGCCTGCCGCTGGACCTGGGGTGCCGGTGCCCGGGGCAAAGGTGGGTCGGCGGGGGGCAAAGCCAGGCGGGCGGAGGGCGGCGCCGGTGGAGCCTGATGCAAGGCCGGAGCCGCCATCGGCGTTCCCCGTCTCGCCGGTGGGGCCCGCGGAGAACGATGGCTGCGCCGGTTGCCGGGCGGCCGGGGCGAGCGCGCCGGGATCGCCCAGGTCCAGGCCGGACGTCCTGTCGATCGGCGGGCGCAGGTCGGGATTCGTGTCCGCCCCGGCGTCGGCCGCCCGCACCACGATGCTGTTGGGCATGAGTACCACCGCCGTGGTGCCGCCATAGGCAGACGGCCGGAGCGCGACGCGCACCCCGTGCCGGGCGGCGAGCTTGCCCACCACGAACAGGCCGAGCTGGTCGGCGTTGGCAAGGTCGAAGTCGGGCGGCTGGGCCAGCCGCTTGTTGATCGCATGCAACTGGTCGGCCTCGATGCCCAGACCCCGGTCATCGATCTCGATGGCGAAGCCGTTGGCGACCCGCTCGGCCCTAACCTCGACCCGGGTGCCGGAAGGCGAGGACAGCGTCGCGTTCTCGATCAGCTCGGCCAGCAGGTGGATCATGTCCGCCGCGGCCAGGCCGGTCACCGCATCTTCTGCCCTGGTGAGAACGGTGACCCGCTTGTAGTCCTCGATTTCCGCGACCGCTCCCCGGATGACGTCGATGACCGGCACCGGCTCGCTCCAGGAGCGCCCAGGCGCCGCGCCAGACAAGATGATCAGGCCCTCGGCGTGGCGCCGCATCCGGGTGGTGAGGTGATCAAGCGGAAACAAGTCCGCCAGGGTCGCCGGGTCGGAGGCCTTCTGTTCCAGCGCGTCGATCAGGCGCAGCTGACGCTGCAGCAGCGACTGGTTCCGCCGGGCCAGGCTGACGAAGACCTGCCCGATGCCGTTGCGCAGCCCGGCCTCGCCGGCTGCGGCGGCCGCAGCCGTGTGCTGCAGACTGGCGATGGCGGCCTCCGCACTGGCGACCTCGGCCGTCTTGGTACGCAATTGCAGCGTGACCTCGGCGGGTACCACCCCTTGCTCTCCCCGGCGCAGCCGCTCCACGAGCCTGGGCATCTCCTCGTCGGCCAGGTACCGGGCCGTCGCCTCCAGGTCGGTGATGTCCCGAGCGAGACGGCGCGCGAAGAAGCCCATCAGCGCCACCCCGGCGACGATGATGACCAGGCCGATGCCGATGACGACCACGAAATTGACGACGACCTGGTGGTCGTGCTCGGGGGTGTCGGGGCCGCCCATCGCCCCGCCAAGGACGCCCCCCAGTATCAGTCCCCACAGCACCACCAGGCACGCCACCGGCCCGGCCACCATCGCGGCGAACGTGAACCAGATCGTGCGTCGGGTGCGACGCGACCGTGCCGTGCCGTGGGAACTGGAAACACCCATGTGGCCACTCCTGGATCGACACGGGGGCGGGGACCCTATGTGCAACCGGTTGCTACCGCGCTCGCCATACCCGGTCGCTACCGAAGAACCATCCTGGGCCATTGCGCGCCCATTGTCATGGCGCTTGGAGTGAATCACCGTATTGTGATGCCGGCCGGAATACCCGGACCCGGCGGAGGCCCCAGGGGCGCTGGTCGCGGTCCCGCACGGCAACCTGGAGCTGATCCGGGCCAGGCTTGGCAGCCGCGGCGGGACGGCGCGCTTCCGGGACATGTCGGTGCTTGGCCGCAACCCCTCGCGCATCATCCCGGCCGTCCGCCGCTTCACCGACGCGCACTGGGGCGTCCGCACGCGGTTCGTCGGCGAACCCGTGTGGGCAGGGCGCTCGCCGGCGGAGATCGTGGAAGCCACCAGGCACGAAGCGCTCGTCAACGCGGCGTTTGCTGACGTGCCCACGACCATCCTGTGCCCTTACCCCACCGCTGGGCTGGACGGGCCGTGCTCGCCGATGCCGAGACCACCCACCCTCGGCTGCTGGGCAACGGCCGCACGGGAGTGAGCCCGCGCTACACCGGCACCGCGGCAGCGCTGGCGATCGCGGCGCGGCGGCTGCCCGCCGCCCCGCGCGGCGCGGAGGAGATCAGCTTCGGGGCGGGAGACCTGCCCGGGCTCCGCCGCCTGGTTCGGGGGCGGGCCGTGAGCGCCGGTCTGTCCGGGGAGCGAGCCGAAGATCTCACGATCGCCGTCAACGAGGCGGCCAGCAACACGGTCAGCCACACGAGGGCGCCCGGCACGCTCCGGATGTGGCAGGACGCGACGGCGTTCGTCTGTGAGATCTGCGATACCGGCCAGATCCTCGACCCGATGGCCGGCCGGCGCCCGGCCGCCGCGGCCGGCAACGGTGGTCACGGCCTGCAGGTCGTCGACCAGGTCTGCGACCTGGTCGAGCTGCGCACCGGGCCGTGGGGCACCGCCGTCCGGATGCATATGGACCGGGCCTGACCCACGAGCCCGCGCCGCGGGCCAGTGGGGATGACCCTGGCAGGCCGCCCAGCCGCTACCTACCCGGCAGGCGGATGTGCAGCCGGGTCGTGGTGCCGGCCGGGCCACTCCTCATCTCGACCAGGTCGCAGACATGGTTCACCACCCATAGCCCTTGCCCGGGCGAATCCGGCGGCGGCCGCTTCCGCCCGGCCATCGGGTCGGTGATCCGTCCGCCATCGTGTACCTGGCAGACGACCTCGTGTCCGGATGTCCAGATGTGCACCGTGCCGCCCCCGGCCGTATGGGCCAGGGTGTTGGCGGCGATTTCGCTGACCGCCAGGACCAGGTCGGCGCAGCGGTCCGTGGACAGCCCTGCCCGCTCCCCGTAGCTGCGGGCCAGCGCCCGCACCGGGCGGAGCTGGGAGTCGTAGGCGATGAACTCCGCCGAGGCCGGCGGCGGCGGCAGCTCCGCTTCTCGCGGCGGACCAGTGCCCGCACCGTAGCCGCCGCCCGGCCGGCGCCGTCCTCGTTCGAGGATCTCCGGATGGGTATGGCAGGCGCCGTCGATGCGCGCCGGGCTGAGCTGGGAGGCGTCGTAGGGGCACAGGACCTGGCCGTTGACCGCGGCGACCGCCAGCTGGACCAGCGCTTCGTGCTTCATGACCTCAGCGGTCTCCGCGTCTGTGCGCGCCGGCCACAGCGGTTCGGTGACGATGCGGACCTGCTGCCCCGCGTGCTGGTGGGCGAACGTTCCGAGCGCAAGCGTGATCCGGGCGGGATTGCGGCCGAGCTCGTTGATGTCGGCAAGGGCCAGCTGCCGGTCGGCCGCGCCCAGATCCGCCCGCAACCGCCAGCCAAGGTCACCGGGCAGCGCCGCGAACACCGGCTCGGCGCGGGCCAGCCCTTCCCGGATGAAGGCCAGCACGTGCTCCAGGTACTCGCTCGCGTCGCGGTAGAGGAACGCAAGATGGCTCAGGCCACGGCCGCCGGCGTGAGCCGGTCGCGTCACCGCCGGCCTGACTCCAGGCGTCAGTGCCGGGAGTGGCCGTTCACCATCACCCACGGTGCGCAGTTGCCCCCGCGCGGCGCACCCATGCAGGGGGAGGCCAAAGACATCGTTTCCGCATACGATTGGCCGCGTTCTGTTGCTCTGGAATGCTGTCCTTCTGGGGAGTGCGCGTGGAGGGGCTCGGGTTGTCGTCGCACAGCCACGGCCAGGTGACGGTCGTGGCGATTCGCGGCGAGCTTGACGCGGTGACCAGCCGCGAGTTCGACGAGTATCTGACCACCGCGCGTCGTCGTTCCGACCGCATCATCCTTGACCTCGCCGGCGTCGACTTCATGGATACGAGCTCGCTGGCCGTCATCGTCGGGCACTGGAAGAAGCTCACCGCGAGGAACGGGATCCTGGCTCTCGCGGGTGCCAGGTACCGGTACACCAAGACGCTGTGGATCACGGGACTGGCCGACCGGCTGCCGCGCTATGACACCCTCGAGCAGGCCATCGCGGCCGTGACGGCCGGCGGGAACGGCAGCTAGCACCATCAGCCAGGCGATGTCACTTCGCCGGGACCTCAGGGCAGTGGATGGCGGGCGGGCCATGGCCCGAGGCGCAGGCTCAGGACCGGAGCCGGAAGTGCAGGCGGATGGTGGTGCCGGTGCTGTCGGTGCGCAGCTCCACCAGGTCACAGATTTGGTGGACCACCCACAGGCCGTGGCCGTTGACGGCGCCGGGAGCGGCGCGGCGGCGGCCGGCCAGCGGGTCCCTGATCTGGCCGCTGTCGTGGAACTGGCAGAGCAGCTCGCCATCGGCGGCCCAGATGTGCAGTGTGCCGGTGGCATCGGTGTGGCGCCAGGTGTTGGCGGCCAGCTCGCTGACCACGATCACCAGGTCGCGGGTGCGGTCCGCAGGCAGCCCGGCCCGGTCGGCCCGCTCGGCGGCAAACGCACGGACCCTGGCCAGGTCGTCCCGGTAGGTGAGGGCGGCGGCCCCGCCGGGCGGCAGGGGGAGCGGCTGGTCGCAGCCGGGCGGGAACAAGCCGCCTTCAGAGTAGGCGCGGCTGGGCAGCGCGAGCCCGTTCTGGATGAGCACCGGGTGGGTGCGTTCGGCGTCGGAGATGACGCCGGGGGCCAGCCGGGTGCGGTCGTAGGGACACAAAATGCTGGCGGCCGTCCTGGCGAACGCCAGGTTGATCAGTGCCTCGTGCCGGGTTGCCTCACACACTTCCGCGGCTGTGCGGGCGGCCCAGATGGGCTCGCCGACGAAGCGCACGCTCCGGCCGCGGTGGGCGTCGGCGAAGGCCGCCACCTGCGGGATGATCCGCGCCGGGTTGGCGCCTAGCTCGGTCATGTCGGCGAAGCTGACCCGCTCGGCGCCGTCCAGGCGCTCACGCAGCAGGCCGATCTTCGGGCCGGGCACCGCCACCAGCACCGGATTGGCGTGCTCCAGCCCCGCGGCGACAAAGCCCAGCACCGCATCGAGGTACTCGTCCGTGCTGTGGTAGAACACCGCGGCGTGCTCGAATTGCGGCGCGAGGATGGCCGCCTGCTCACGCATCAGTGCCTCCAAACACGGCCGGGTTGGCGAGAGCACATCTCCCATACCCGGCGCATCGCAGGTGATGCACGGTGGGATATCCGGCTTGGACGCTTCCCTGGGCCGGCTAGCCGCGGCGATGGGACAGAAACCCTGCGATCCCCTGGCCGTCCTGGCTTGCGATAAACGCGCCCGGGATTGCACGGCGGGCGCCACCGGTACAACGTACGCCGCCGCGGCCCGCTCGCGAGCCATGCCGGGCCCGGCGATGATTTTGGAGAGCGCCCGGCGAAGGAGGACCAGTGGAACCGTATGAGCCCAGCCAGCTGAGCCAGCGCCGGACGCTCATCATCATCGGCGCGCTGCTCCTGGGAATGCTGCTGGCCGCGCTGGACCAGACGATCGTGGCGACCGCGCTGCCCACGATCGCCGGCGACCTGCACGGGCTGTCCCACCTGTCGTGGGTGGTCACCGCCTACCTGCTGGCCTCGACCGTGTCCACGCCGCTGTGGGGCAAGCTGGGCGACCTGTACGGCCGGAAGGCATTCTTCGAAGCCGCGATCGTCATCTTCCTCATCGGGTCGGCGCTCGCCGGGCTGGCCCACTCGCTGCTGGAGCTGATCGCGTTCCGCGCGGTGCAGGGCATCGGGGGCGGCGGCCTGCTGACGGGCGCACAGACGATTGTCGCCGACGTCGTCCCGCCCCGGGACCGCGGCCGCTATCAGGGGCTGTTCGGCAGCGTATTCGGGGTGACCAGCGTCCTCGGGCCGCTGATCGGCGGGTTCTTCGTCGACAACCTGTCGTGGCGCTGGGTGTTCTACGTCAACCTGCCGATCGGTGCCGTAGCGCTGGCGGTGGTCATCGCGGTGCTGCCGGGGCAGCTGCGCCGGGCCCAGCACCGCATCGACTACGCCGGCACGGTGCTGCTGGCCGGCGCGGCGACCAGCCTGGTGCTGCTCACCTCGCTCGGCGGGACGACCTACGCCTGGTCATCTGCGCCGATCTTCATCATGGGCGCCGCCGCCGTGGTCCTCGGCGCCGCGTTTGTCTGGGCGGAGAGCCGTGCCGCCGAGCCGGTCATTCCGCTGCGCCTGTTCCGCAACCGGGTGTTCTCCGCCGCGAGCGCGGTCGGCTTCGTCGTCGGGTTCGCCCTGTTCGGCGCGATCGCGTACCTGCCGCAGTACATGCAGATCGTCAAGGGCGTCAGCCCTACCGTGTCCGGGCTGCGGCTGCTGCCGCTGATGGCCGGCCTGCTGACCACCTCGATCGTCACCGGGCGGCTGGTCAGCAGGTGGGGCCGTTACCGGGTATTCCCCATCGTCGGCACCGCCACGATGACGGTCGGGCTCTACCTGCTGTCCCACCTGGGCGTGGCCACCGGCGTCTGGCTGTCCTCGCTCTACATGCTGGTGCTCGGCGCGGGAATCGGCGCGTCGCTGCAGGTCCTCGTCGTCGCCGTGCAGAACGCCGTCAGCTACGCCGACCTGGGCACTGCCACCGGCGGCGCGACGTTCTTCCGGTCCATCGGCGGCTCGTTCGGCACGGCCGTCTTCGGCGCCGTCTTCTCCAACGTCCTGGTCGGCAACCTGGCGTCCAGCCTGCATGGGCTGTCGCTGCCGCCCGGGGTGACGGCGGCCAGCGGCGCGAGCCCGGCGGCGCTGGAACGGCTGCCGGCGGCCGTGCACGCCGCGTACATCAGCGGCTACGCCGCCTCGCTGCAGACCGTGTTCCTGGTGGGCGTGCCCTTCGGCGCGCTGGCGTTCCTGCTCAGCTGGACGCTCAAGGACGTGCCGCTGCGCACCACGACCGGCACGCCCGACCCGGCCGACACGCTGGCCCCCACCTCGCGGCCCACGGTCCGCACGTCGGAGCAGGAGATGGAGCGCGCCCTGACCGTGCTGCTCAGCCGCGAGCACCGGCGCGAGGTCTACGCACACCTGGTTTCGGCGGCCGGCGTCCAGTCATCACCGCGGGCCGCCTGGCTGCTGCTGCGCGTCGGCGAGCATCCCGGCTGGGGCTGCCACGACCTGGCGCGGCACCTGTACCTGACCGACGCCGACCTGCGGCGCCGGCTCGCCGAGCTGATCGCGCCCGGATACGTGCGGCGGCTGCCCGATGACGCGACCGGGCCGGTGCCGCTCACCGAGGCGGGCCAGCATGCCTTCGACAAGCTGTTCCAGGCCCGCCACGACGCCATCGCACGCCTGGCCGCCGACTGGAATCCCGACCAGCACCCGCAGCTTGTCGCTCTTCTGACCCGGCTGACCCATCAGCTCGCCGCCAGCGGCGAGACGCCCGACCCCGGCCTCGATGCGGCGGCCGCCGGGCGGCCGGACACGTGACAGTGCCGGCGACACCTGGATTGCCGCTGCCGGCCACGGGCCAGGGCGGTTAGAGAATGTTGATGGCACGGGCGATCACGAGCGCGGCCAGGGCGATCGACCCGGCCGCTTCGAGCATCATGAGGAGCTTTGCCCATGGCTTGATCGCTGACGTGTCGGTAGGACTGAACGCCATGACGGTCCAAAAGGCCAGCGAGAGGTAGTCGACGAACCGCGGCACTCAGGCGGTGGCCATATAGTCCGTGTACTGCATCTCCGGGAAGACGAACGCGGGGTTCCGGTCAGGATGGTGTGCCCGCGCGGCGGCACCGCCGCGGTCGAGATCCCAGTACCACAGCCCGAACGCGACCACGTTCGTCACCCAGATCACGCCGCCAGCGGCGAGCAGCCCGCCCGGGTTGTGTGCATAGAGGCTGTTGTTGGTGAGGATGTCCACGACCAGCCGGACGGCGGCAAGCAGGTTCGCCGCTGCCATGATGCCGATGACCGCGGCGGTGCCGATCCGCAGCCAGGTCTTCTGCCGGTCGATGCGGCCCGGGTCCCCCACGATCAGCACGGCCAGCAGAGCAAGCAGCACAGCCGGGACCACCCACGCGGGCTGGACCCGGTACCGGGCCGGCAGGATCACATGCAGGCCGGCCACGACGATGATCGCCAGGGCCACCGGCCACCAGTGTTCGCCCCGCTCGGCGGCCGGCACCAGCTCGATCGCAGGCCGGTCGGCCGACTCCGGCTCGGTCGCCATACTTCATGATGAGCCGGGCCCAGGAGGAGTCAACCCAGCGGGGCCGGGCCGCGCCTGCGGCCGGCCGGAAGGCGCCGACCACGGCCTCGATCGGTGGCTGCCCGCCACTGCGGCGGCGTGCGGCGTTCATCTGCCCGTCGCGCCGGGTTTCATCCCTGTCGGGTGATGTCCTCTCCGGCCGGCACGGGCAGGATGAAGGCCATCGGGAGCGCGAGATGGCGACCCGCCGTCTCGCGCGCCCGGTTCCGGCCCCGGGCGCGCGGGGAGCGCCTCGCGGCCCGGCGCCGGGCGGCGTCATGTGCGGAACGGGAGGTGGGCCGGATGGCAGTGCGGAAGATCGCGCATCCGAGCATCGATGATCGCAAGGCGAAGGGCCTGGAGGCCCGGGACCGGGCCCCATTGTCGAGCCATACCAAGTGGCGGCCGGCCGCGGACCGGCCGGACCCGGTCGCCCTGCTGGAGCAGCAGGACGCCACCCGGGAGCCGGACCTGGTGCCGGTGCGGCACGGCCGGATGATGGTTTCGCCGTTCACCTTCTACCGCGGCGCGGCCGCGATCATGGCGGCCGACCTGGCCGCGACGCCGGTGGCCGGGCTGGACGCCCAGCTGTGCGGGGATGCGCACCTGTCGAACTTCGGCGCGTTCGCCTCGCCGGAGCGGCGGCTGCTGTTCGATGTGAACGACTTCGATGAGACGCTGCCGGGGCCGTTCGAGTACGACGTGAAGCGGATGGCGGCCAGCTTCACGATCGCGGGCCGCAACAACGGGTTCTCCCAGGCAGACACGCGCGACGCGACGCTGGCGTCGGTGACCTCCTACCGGCAGGCCATGGCCGAGTTCGCGCAGATGCGGACGATGGACGTCTGGTACGCCCACCTGGACGAAGACCAGGTGGCGACGGCTGCCCGCGGTGCCCTCGCCGGGGTCCAGAAGGAGGCAAAGGCGGCGAAGAAGGGGGCAAGGAAGCAGGCGAGGGAGAGGGAGAAGCAGGCGAAGAAGGCCGCCAGGGGCGCGGCGAAGGGCCGCGCGAAGGCGCACACGCGCGACAGCCTGCAGGCGCTGTCCAAGCTCGGCGAGCTGGTCGACGGGAAGTACCGGATCGTCAGCCAGCCGCCGATCGTGGTCCCGGCGCGCGACCTGGCCGCCATGTCCGGCATCTCCCCCGACGACCTCGACCAAGTGGTCCGCCAGCAGTTCCGCGCCTACCGGGCCACCCTGCGGGAGGACCAGCGCCGCCCGCTTGATCGCTTCCAGATCGTGGACATGGCCCACAAGGTGGTGGGCGTCGGCAGCGTCGGCAACCAGGCGTTCATCGTTCTGCTCCAGGGACGCGACGCGAGCGATCCGCTGTTCCTGCAGGTCAAGCAGGCAACGGCCTCGGTGCTGGAGAGGTACCTGCCGAAGAGCCGGTACCGGCAGCACGGCCAGCGGGTGGTGGTGGGCCAGCGGATGATGCAGGCCGCCAGCGACATCTACCTGGGCTGGACCAGGGACCCGCAGGACAGCCGCCACTACTACTGGCGCCAGCTCCGCGACATGAAGGGCTCGGCCGACGTCGAGTCGATGACACCGCCCCCGCTCACGTTCTACGCACGGACCTGCGGGTGGACGCTGGCCCGGGCGCATGCCCGGTCCGGGGACCCCATCGCGATCGCCGCGTGTCTCGGCGACGGCGACGCGTTCGACAAGGCGATCACCGACTTCTCGGAGCGCTACGCCGACCAGAACGAGCGGGACTACCAGCAGTTCGTGAAGGCGATCCGATCCGGCCGGCTGAAAGCACGCGAGGGTGTCTGAAGGCCGGCCCGCGCCGTGGCTCGCCAGGAGACTGTTTCCTGTGCTCGCCACGGCTGGCCTGATCGCCGTCGGGATGGCCGCCACGATCTGGTGGGGGCCCCAGCTGATCGGGGGGACCGCCTGGGCGCTCCCGCACGACCTGTGGGGGACGCTGGCCGCGGCCCGGCGGCTGCTGCATCTGAACCTGGGCGGCCTGTACACGCAGCCCACCGGCCTGGTCACGTTCCCGGGCGCCGCCCTGATCCTGGTTCCGGTCGCCGCCGTCATCGAGGCGGCGGGGCTCTCGCTGCAGGTTCCGGGCCCGCAGCTTCCCCAGCCCGGTGCGTGGTTGCTCGCGGGGCCGTACGAGATGGCCCTGTCGGCGGTGGCGCTCTTCGCCGCCGACGCGATCGCCGAGCGGATGGGCGTGGCCCGGCCCAAGCGCGCACTGCTCGCCGCCGCGAGCGCGGTTGCCCTGTGGAGCGTCTCGGTGCGGTGGGGTCATCCCGAGGACGCCGTGGCGGTGGGCCTGCTGCTGTTCGGCATCCTCGCGCTGTCGGACGCACGGCCCGGGCGGTCCGCGTGGCTGACCGGCGCGGCGATCGCCGTGCAGCCGCTCGTCCTGCTCGCGCTGCCGATCGTCCTGGCGGTCATCCAGCCCCGCCGGCTGGCCGGGTATCTCACCAGGGCGGCTGTCCCCGGCGTGCTCGTCCTGGGTGCCGCGGCGGTGGCGAACTGGCAGGCCACCTACAACGCGGTGACCCGCCAGCCGAACTACCCGACCGTCAACCACCCCACGGCGTGGGCTTCGTTCGCCCCCCACCTGGGCAATGACACGATCGCCGCCGGGCCCGGCAGGGTCGTTGCCATCCTCGTGGCCTGCGGATGTGCGCTCGTCGTCGGGCGCCGGTGGCGCGCGGCGCGACACTCGGCCGCGTGGAGCCCGGAGACGCTCGGGGAGGTGCTCTGGTGGGTCGCCGTCGCACTCGCGCTCCGCTCGGTGTTCGAGCCGGTGATGGTCGCGTATTACATGTGGCCGGTGCTGGCGGTGGCGCTCATCGCGGCGTCGGCAAGCTGGTCACGTCTCGTCGCGACCTCGCTCACCGCCGCGACGCTGACCGGCGTCTCGCAGATCCCGTGGCGGAGCCCCTGGACCTGGTGGGCGCCGATGATCGCGGGACTGGCCCTCACCCTCTTCTTCGCCCGCATCCCCGCTCAGCGCGAAGGCGCCGTGGCGAGCGTCACCGGCGCGGGCGCCGCTCCGCCCGCCGGCCCGGCACCGTCCCGGGGCGGCCGCGGGGCGCGGTTCAGGGTGTGAGCACGATCTTGCCGACGTTCTGCCGCCGCAGGATCCGGCGGTGCGCGGCCGCTGCCTCGGTGAAAGGGTAGGCCGCGTCGATGCGCGGCGTGATGAGGCCCGCCTCCCAGAGCGCGAGAACCGCCTGGAACTCCTCGCGGAGGATGGCGGCTTCACCCCAGAGCCGGCCGAGGTGGACGCCGCTGACCGTGCGGTTGTGCGCCATCAGCTGCAGCGGCGTGAGG
Organism: Streptosporangiaceae bacterium; assembly: GCA_036005525.1. GTDB lineage: Bacteria > Actinomycetota > Actinomycetes > Streptosporangiales > Streptosporangiaceae > UBA9676. The sequence continues at coordinate 26,793 of DASYQM010000312.1, read as the reverse complement.
AGCGGCGTGGCGAGTGCCTGCGCGGCGACCCGGGCCGGGTTACGCCGCTCTCCCCTGGCGAAATTGGCGAAGCCGAACGCGACCAGCCTGCCGCCCGGGCGCAGCAGTTTCAGCCCCTTCCGCCAGTCTTTGCCGCCGAGCGCGTCGAGAACCACGTCGACGCCCTCGCCGCCGGTCAGCCGGCGGATCTCCGCCGCGTAATCGACGGTGCGGTAGTCGATGGGGTACCTGCAGCCCTCGGCGCGCAGCACCTCATGCTTGGCCGCCGAGGCCGTGCCGAACGTCACCAGCTCATCGACGGTGCGGCACAGCTGGAGCGCCGCCGTCCCGACGCCGCCGGCCGCCATATGCACGAGCACGCGCTCGTGAGGGCGGACGTTGGCGATGCGGAACAGCAGGTGGTAGGCGGTGAGGTAGTTGATCGGAATCGCCGCGGCCTGCTCGAAGCTCGCGCCGTCCGGGATCTCGGACACCTGCTCCGCGGGCACGCACACCACGTCCGAGTGACCCCCGAAATGCGTCACGGCCAGCACGCGCTGGCCTACCGGGTGGTCTTCGCTGCTGCCCGCCTCGACCACGCCGGCCGCCTCGTAACCGACCACGCACGGCGGCTTCGGGGCGTCGGGATAGAGCCCCTGCGCGGCCATCACGTCGGCGAAGCATAGCCCGGCCGCCCGGACACGGACGCGCACCTGGCCGGGGCCGGGCTCGGGGTCGGCCGTCTCGCGCAACTCCAGGGCGCCGGGCCCGCCAGCCTTGGTGATCCAGATCGCTCGCATGGCCCGTATCCTCCCTCGCGGTACGCCCCGGCGGCGGATTATGCCCTCCCGGCCGGGCGCGCTGTAGCTTGTTCCTGTGACTGACCCACCGTTCTCCGCCAGGGAAATTCGCGCGGCCGCGGAGGCGCATCGCGAACTCGACCCCGAGTACCGGGACGCGGTCGTCGACGCCTTTGTCGAGCGAGTCGGCAAGGAGATCGACGCCCGCGTGGACGCCAGGATCGCCCAGGCGTCCGCTCACCTCGCGCCGGCGGCCAAGCCGGTCAACGTGCTGGTCTTGGCGCTCGGCTCCATCGGCCTCGGCATCCCGCTCAGCGGGATCGCGGTGGCGGCGGGCACCCACCCCGCCGGGATCTGGGGGCTCCTGGTGGTGTGGATCGCGATCGCCGCGATCAACCTCGGGTATGCGGCCCGGCTCCGCCCGCGACCGGATCGCCGCTGACCGCCGCCGTCAGCAGGTTTACGCGGGCCGTTCCCGGAGGTCGCCGGCCCACTCGGTGTGGAAGCTGCCGTCCGCGTCGACGCGCCGGTAGGTGTGGGCGCCGAAGTTGTCGCGCAGGCCCTGGATCAGCGCGGCGGGCAGGCGCTCCCGGCGCAGCCCGTCGTAGTACGCGAGCGACGCCGAGAACGCGGGCACCGGGATACCGGCCGCCGCGGCCTGCGCCACGACCCGCCGCCAGCTGTCGAGGCCATCACGCACCGCAGCGGCGAAGTAGGGGGCGACCAGCAGGCTGGGCAGCGCGGGATCGCCATCGTAGGCCTCACGGATCCGGTCGAGGAAGCGGGCCCGGATGATGCAGCCGCCGCGCCAGATCGTCGCCATCGCGCCACGGTCGACGTTCCAGGCGTATTCCGCGCTGCCCGCGGCGATGTGGTCGAATCCCTGCGCGTAGGCCACCACCTTCGACGCGTACAGCGCGCGTCGCACGTCCTCGACGAACGCATCCCGATCGGTCAGCCCGAACGACTGCACATCGCTGCCGAACGCCTTGCGGGCCGCCTCGCGCTGGTCCGCGTGAGCGGACAGCGAGCGCGCGAACGTGGCCTCGGCGATGCCGGTGATGGGTATGCCGAGGTCGAGCGCGCTCTGCACCGTCCAGCGGCCGGTGCCCTTCTGCTCGGCCTGGTCCAGCACGACGTCGACGAACGGCTTGCCGGTGGCGGCGTCCGTATGCGCCAGCACCTCAGCGGTGATCTTGATGAGGAACGAGTCGAGATCGCCCTCGTTCCAGGTGCGGAAGATCTCCGCCAGCTCGGCCGGCGGTGCGCCGAGCCCGGCGCGCAGCAGATCGTAGGCCTCGGCGATGAGCTGCATGTCGGCGTACTCGATGCCGTTGTGCACCATTTTGACGAAATGGCCGGCACCGTCCGGCCCCACGTGCGTGCAGCACGGCGTGCCGTCGACCTGCGCGGCGATCGCCTCGAGCATCGGCCCCAGCCGCGCGTACGACTCCGCGGACCCGCCCGGCATGATGCTCGGCCCGTTCAGCGCCCCTTCCTCGCCGCCGGATACGCCGCAGCCGACGAAGTGCAGGCCGCGGTCGCGCAGCGTGGCCTCCCGGCGCCGGGTGTCGGTGTAATGGGCGTTGCCGCAGTCCATGACGATGTCGCCCTGGTCGAGCAGCGGCACGAGCTCGTCGATCACCGCGTCGGTGGGGCCGCCCGCCTTGACCATCACCACGATCGCCCGCGGCCGGCGGAGGCTGGCGACGAAATCCGCCATCGACTCGCTCGGGACGAACGTCCCCTCGTCGCCGTGCTCGGCCACCAGGCTGCGGGTACGCACCGGCGAGCGGTTGTGCAGCGCAACCACGTGCCCGTGCCGGGCGAGGTTGCGGGCCAGGTTGCGCCCCATCACCGCCAGGCCGGTCACGCCGATGTCGGCATCTGTCCTCTGGCTCATGCGTGGCTCCCAGTGGTCGGCGTTCGCCTGCGCGTCAGGATCACCCCGGCCAGGCTATCGAACGCGGACCCGCCCGGGACGCCGGTGGCGGGCCGCTGCCAGCGGGGGTAACTTGAGCACCTGCCGCAGGTCGTTGTGCACCTGCAGCGGGTCGGCCACGGCGAGGGACGGATATGGCAACCACCGGTGTGGCTGTGGTGACCGGGGCGGGATCGGGGCTGGGCCGGTGCATCACCCGCGCCCTGCTCTCGGCCGGATGGCAGGTCGCGGCGGCGGGCCGCCGTGAGCAGGCGCTGCGCGAGAGCGTGGCCCCCGGGGCATGGCCCGCGGAGTCGGCGCTGGTGGCGCCGGCCGATGTCACCGTGCCCGAGTCCGTGGCCGGGCTGTTCGGGGCGGTCCAGCGGCGGTGGGGGCGGGTCGACCTGCTCGTCAACAACGCGGGCGTGTTCGGCCCGGTCGGTGCGGTGGACGAGATCTCCCTGCCGGACTGGCGGCAGGTGGTGGACACCAACCTCACCGGTGCCTTCCTGTGCGCCCACCACGCGGTGCGGATGATGAAGGCCCAGACCCCGCGCGGCGGGAGGATCATCAACAACGGCTCGGTATCCGCACACACCCCCCGGCCGGGCAGCGTCGGCTACACCGCCACCAAGCACGCACTGACCGGCCTGACCAAGTCGATCTCCCTGGACGGTCGCGGGTTCGGCATCGCCTGCGGCCAGATCGACATCGGCAACGCCGCCACCGAGATGACCCGGGGCATCAGCCAGGGCGCACTGCAGGCCGACGGTTCCGTGGCCCCCGAGCCCACCTTCGACGCCCAGCATGTCGCCGACGCCGTGCTCTTCATGGCGGCGCTGCCGCTGGACGCCAACGTGCAGTTCCTGACCATTACGGCCACAACGATGCCCTTCATCGGCCGGGGATGAGGCTGCCCTGCGGCTCACGTTCTGCCGGTCCGGGACGTCTACCTGGCGTGACGACAAGGCGACCGGGAGGTGCGCACGGATGGGCATGACACACGCGGTAATGGACTCGCCGCTCGGTGAGCTGACGCTGGTGGGCAACGACGGCGCCCTCGCGGGGCTGTACTTCTCCGGCCAGCGCAACCGGCCGCGGCCGCCGCGGCTGGGCCGCCCGGACCCGGCGGGGCTCGCCGAGCCGGTACGTCAGCTCGGCGAGTATTTCGCCGGCGAGCGCACGGCCTTCGAGCTGGATCTGGATCTGCACGGCAGCGCGTTCGACCGGCAGGTGTGGGCCCTGGTTGCCGCGATTCCGTACGGGCAGACCCGCAGCTACGGGCAGCTGGCGCGGGAGCTGGGCGACCCGGGGCTGGCGCAGGAGGTGGGGGTGTCCAATGCCCGCAACCGGCTGTGCATCGTGGTGCCGTGCCACCGGGTGGTCGGCGCGGACGGGAACCTGACCGGGTACGCGGGCGGCCTGGCGCGCAAGCGGGCGCTGCTGGAACTCGAGGCGGCAGCGGAGCCGGCCGGCCGGCTTTTCTGACGTGGGCGTCTCACGTTCGGGCTGCCGGGGACGTATACCAGGTGTGAGCCTGCGACCTTTCGAGCAGATCGTGGCCGACTACGGGCCGATGGTGCTGCGGGTATGCCGGGCGGTGGTGGGGCCGGACGAGGCGGAGGACGCCTGGTCGGAGACCTTCCTGGCCGCGCTGAAGGCGTACCCGCGGCTGGATGACGGCGCGAACGTGGAGGCGTGGCTGGTCACGATCGCGCACCGCAAGGCCATCGACGCCGTCCGCGCGGCGGCGCGGCGGCCGCTGGCGGTCGCGTCGCTGCCCGAGCGGCCGGGCGGCGCGGGCCGGGCGCAGGACTGGGACGGTGACCTGTGGGCGGCGCTCGCCGCGCTGCCCCCCAAACAGCGCGCCGTCGTCGCCTACCACTACCTGGCCGGGCTGCCGTACGCGGAGGTCGCCACGATCACGGGCGGCACCGCCGACGCGGCCCGCCGGGCCGCCGCCGATGGGATCAAGACCCTGCGCGCCACGTACCTGGCGCGCACGAGAGAAGGAGAGGGCCGATGATGGCCACGATGGAGCCGGAGGCCCGGCAACTGTTCGGAACGCTTCCGGTGCAGGACGCGCAGACGACCGCGCGGCTGCACGCACGGCTGGCCGCCGCGGCGGACCGCGAGGGCATTCTCGACGTGGCGTACCGGACGGTGGACACGCCACTCGGGACGCTGCTGCTGGCCGCGACCGAGCAGGGCCTGGTCCGGATCGCCTACCCCAGCCAGGGCCACGACGCCGCGCTGGCGCAGCTCGCCGAGCTGGTCAGCCCGCGCATTCTGAGCGCGCCGGGCCGGCTGGACGGGGTGACCCGCCAGCTCGACGAGTACTTCGCACACCGGCGCCAGGCGTTCGACCTGCCGCTGGACCTGCGGCTGGCGAAGGGCTTCCGCCGCGGCGTGCTGGCGCACCTGCTGGACATTCCTTACGGCATAACGGAAAGCTACGCCCAGGTGGCGGCGGCCACCGGCAGCCCGCACGCGGTGCGCGCGGTCGGCACCGCGTGCGCCACCAACCCGGTGCCGATCGTGGTGCCGTGCCACCGGGTGGTGCGGTCGGACGGCTCGTTCGGCGGCTACGCCGGCGGCCCGGACGCCAAGCGGGCGCTCTTGACGCTGGAGGCGGCGTGATGACCGCGACGGCCACGGCCGGCCGGTACGCGCAGCGGGTGGCCGCCGCGGACTGGGACTCGGTGGCCCGTGAGCTCGACGAGCATGGGTGCGCGCCGCTGCCCCAGCTGCTGACCCCGGCCGAGTGCGCACGGATCGCCGGGCTCTACGATCACCCCGAGCACTTCCGCGCCACGATCGACATGGCGCGGCACCGGTTCGGGGCCGGCGAGTACCGGTACTTCGCGGCGCCGTTCCCCGAGCCGGTCGACGCCTTGCGGCACGCCCTGTACCGGCGGCTGCTGCCGGTCGCCCGCGACTGGCACACCCGGCTCGGCCGCGAGGCGGGGTGGCCGGACACGCTCGACGAGTGGCTGGACATCTGTCACGCCGCCGGCCAGACCCGCCCGACGCCGATCCTGCTGCGCTATGAGACGGGCGGCTGGAACGCGCTGCACCGCGACCTGTACGGGGACAAGGTGTTCCCGCTTCAGGTCGTGGTCAACCTGAGCGACCCGGGCACCGACCACACCGGCGGCGAGTTCCTGCTGGTCGAACAGCGGCCGCGCGCGCAGTCGCGGGGTACCGCGGTGCTGGTCCCGCAGGGCCATGGGCTCGTCTTCACCACCCGCGACCGGCCGGTCGCCTCGGCGCGCGGCTGGTCGGCCGCCCCGGTGCGCCACGGGGTATCCGCGATCCGCTCCGGCCGCCGCTACACCCTGGGCCTGGTCTTCCACGACGCCACCTGAGCGTGGCGGGGGCGCCAGCGCGGCGCGTCGGCGACGGCGGCTACCGTAGGCCGGGTGCGGGTAGCGACCTGGAACGTGAACTCGGTCAAGCAGCGGGTGCCGCGGCTGCTGCCCTGGCTGGATCAGCGGCGGCCCGATGTCGTCTGCCTGCAGGAGACCAAGCTCACCGACGACGCGTTCAACCGGTTGCTCGGCAGCGAGCTCGCCGACCGCGGCTACGCGGCCGGCCTGTACGGCCAGGCGCAGTGGAACGGCGTGGCGATCCTGTCCAGGGCCGGGCTGGACGACGTCGTGACCGGGATCGCCGGCGCGCCGGGCTTCCCCGGCCCTGAGGCGCGTGCGGTGGCCGCCATCTGCGGCGGGATCCGGGTGCACTCGGTGTACGTGCCGAACGGGCGGGTGCCGGGCTCGGAGCACTACCAGTACAAGCTCGCCTGGCTGGCCGCGCTGCGCGACCAGCTCGCCGACGGCCCGGAGGCCACGATCGTCTGCGGGGACATGAACATCGCACCGACCGACGCCGACGTGTTCGACCCGGAAGCCTACGTCGGCCAGACCCATGTCACGCCGCCGGAGCGGGCGGCCCTGGCCAAGCTGGAGGAGCTCGGCCTGCGCGACGTCGTGCGGGATCGCTGGCCGGCCGAGCGGGTGTTCACCTACTGGGACTACCGGGGCGGAATGTTCCACCGGGACCTGGGGATGCGGATCGACCTGGTGCTGGCCACGGCCCCGGTGGCCGGCCGGGTGCGCGCGGCATGGGTCGACCGCCAGGCGCGCAAGGGCACCGCGCCGAGCGACCACGCTCCGGTGATCGTGGACCTGGACGAGGCGCCGGATGGGGACATCGGGCCGGTCGTCCCGCCGCCTTCCGCGCCCGTCCCCCGGGCCGGCTCGGTCAAGCTGCCTCAGTCGCGATGACGCACCTGGGGGCCTGGGAGCCGCAGCTCAGTCCCGCTGGTGCAGCTGACGGCGCAGGCCCGCCATGTCGGCGAGCGGCCCGAGGTGGTGCAGCTTTCCGGGATTGATGACCGAACGTACCGTTTGTATCCGCCCGTCGGCGATGTCGAGGGCGAACACGTTGGTCAGGCGGCCGTCCGGATCGACGAACATCGCCCCGGGCTGTCCGTTGATCTCAACGCGCTTGGCGGTGATCCCGAGCTGGCGGATCTGGCCGCTGAGGCCCGCCATGAGCCGGACCACGCGGTCGCGCCCGGCGATGGGACGCGGCCACGATGGGCTGATTCCGCCGCTGTCGCCGTAGACCACGACGTCCGCGGCGAGCATGGAGACGAGGTCGTCCATGTTCCCGCCCCCCACCGCGCTGAAGAACCGGGCGGCGAGTTCTTCCCGCTTGCGCCGGGAGGCCTCGAACCTGGGCTTGTGCTCGGTCACGTGACGCCGGGCACGCAGCGCCAGCTGGCGGCAGTTGTCCTCGCTCTTGCCGACGATGCGCGCGATCTCCTCATAGCCGTAGCTGAAGACGTCGTGCAGCAGGAACACGGCCCGCTCCACCGGGGAGAGCCGCTCCAGCACCAGCAGGAAGGCCATGGACAGCGAGTCGGCCTGCTCGGCATGGCCCGGCGGATCGGCGGCTTCGCCGGTCAGCAGCGGCTCGGGCAGCCACTCGCCGACGTAGGCCTCGCGGCGGGCCCGGGCCGAGCGCAGGTGATCGATACACAGCCGGGTGGTCACGGCCGAGACGTAGGCCTTCGGTGAGTCGATCTCGGCCCGCGCCTGCGTGGTGTGGTAGCGCAAGAACGCCTCCTGGACGATGTCCTCGGCCTCGCTGACGCTGCCGAGCATCCGGTAGGCGATCGAGAACATCAGCGGCCGGAGCCGCTGATAGATCTCGGCCGTGGTCATCTCCGCCCCTTACACGGCGCCGCGTGCCGGCTCGGCGTCGGAAAGACCGCGGGAGAAGCCGTCCCGCCAGCTTGGCCACGCGGGCTGCCAGCCGAGCTCCCGCTTCGCCCGGGCGTTCGACGAGCCGCGGATCTGCGTCATCGCCGAGACCGCCACCTCCCCCGCGGCCAGCCGCCCGAGCCACACCGGTACCCGGCGGGGCGGCTTCGCGCCGACCGCCTGCGCGAGGAACGGCAGCCACTCCGCGACCCTGGCTGGCTCGTCATCCACCACGTTGTAGACGCCGGGCCGGCCGTGCTCCAGCGCGGCGACCGCCGCCGCGGCGGCATCGTAGATATGCAGGAACGACCAGGCCCCGGCGCCGTCGCCGATGATCGGCAGCCGCCGCTTCCTGATGAGGTCGACGAAGGCGTCGGAGGCGCCCGGGCCGTAGAAGGACCCGTATCGCAGCACGATCCCCTGCATCGGCGCCGCCGCCGGAACCACCCGTTCCAGGTACTCGATCGCGGCGAGCGATTCCCGCTGCGCCGCGGGCGGGTTCGGGTCGAGCGGGTCGTCCTCCGTCTTGACGGGGCCGCCCTCCCGGATGTTCGGCCAGCCGGTGTAGCTCTGGGCGATGAACCGCCGGGCGCCGGCCGCGGCGGCCGCCGCCAGCAGATGGTCGGTTCCCTGGGTCCGCAGCCGGTTGCTGACGGCGAACATCCGGTCGAAGTGACGCATGTCGACGTCTCCCGCCAGCGACGTCATCTGGTGGATGACGGCATCGGGCTCCGCCCGGGCGACCGCCTCACCGACGGCCATGGCATCCAGGCCATCGACCACCGCCGGCTCCGCGCCCAGCTCACGCAGCCGCCCCGCCTTGGCCGGGGTCCTGGTCGACGCCGTTACCTGGTGTCCCTGCGCGACCAGCTGGGGCAGCAGCTGCTGCCCGACGGCGCCGGCCGCCCCTGCGACGAAGACTCGCATCGTGCCTCCCTGCACGGTACCGCCCGGCCCTGCGGGCCGGGTTCGCACTCTGAGACGAGGTACCGCACCGGCCCGTGACACCGCTGGGCAAAGCGCCCGCGCAACCTTCCCACCGGTGAGCACGACGGCCGCCATCCCGGCCGGTCCCGCCCGCCGAGGTAGCGGTCTAGGTCTGGTACGCGGAGACCAGGCTCTGCAGCGAGAGCGAGTTGAAGAAGCTCTGCGGGGACTCGACGATCCCGGCGAAGTGCGTGCTCCAGGCGTCGATACCGTCGTCGTTGGTGATCACGATGTACGGCCGCTGGTTGTAGATCATCTGCTGCATCTGTTCGACGATCTTGAGCCGTTTCTGCGGGTTCACCGCGACCCCCTGCTCCTGGTAGAGCTTGTCGTACGCGGGGTTGCAGTAGCCCGTGTCGCTCCAGCTTCCGTACTGGTTGCAGCCGAGGATGCTCAGGATGAAGTCGGGGTCGATGTTCGGGATCCAGTCCCACATGGCCAGGTCGAAGTTCAGGTACTTGAAGTTCGGGGCGCCGATGGCGTTGAACGCCGCCGTGTCGTCCAGCGGCTGCTGGTGAAGCTGCACCCCGATCTGCTTCAGGTCCGACTGGATGATCAGGAAGGCGCGGTTGCCGGGGCCCGTCTCCGCGTGCGGGAAAATGACCGTGTAAGACATCGGGTGACCGTTCGCCATCCGGATCCCGTTTGCCCCGCGCGCATACCCCAGTGAGTCGAGGATCTGGTTCGCCTTGGCCAGGTCAAACGGCAGCGGCTTGATGGACGAGTCATGCCAGTGGATGCCGTTGGTGATCTGCGCGGGAACGACGATGGTGCTGCCGGGCGTGGCGTAGCCGAGCCAGGCGGTCTTCACGATCTGCTCCCGATTGATCGCGTACTCGAACGCCATCCGCACCTTCGGGTTCAGTAGCTCGCGGTGCTGGGGTTTGCGCGGGTTGGAGTTGAAGATGAAGTCCCGGAACTCCAGCGACGGCCCCACGGCGACGTGGAACCCGGCGGCCCTGACCGCCTTCACGGACGTGGGCGGGAGGTGCTCGATCGCGTCCAGCTGGCCCGACTTCAGGGCGGTGACCATCGCATCGGGGCTGTCGAAGAACTCAAGCCCGAAGCCATCCAGATGGGGCTTGGTCCCATAGAACGAAGGGTTGCGCTTGAACACGGCCACCTGATGCTGGGTGTACTTGACCAGGACGAACGGCCCCGCGCCGACGAGCGGCTTGCCGCCGGTGGGCGTGTTCGGGTTCCTCTTCAGGCCACTGCCGTTGCCCGTGGCGTACCGTCCCCAGACCTGCTCGGGAAGGATGGGGACGAGGCCCAGGTTCGACAGCACGTTCGCCACCGGCTGCTTGTACGTGGCGACGACCGTGGCGGGGTTCGTGGCCTTGATGCTGGCCAGGTGGGCGAAGCTCCCAGCCCACAGCCCGGCGGGGCCGTTCTGGTACTTGACCATGGTGTTGACCGTCCACACCACGTCGGCGGCCGTGAGCGGCTTCCCGTCGGACCACTTCGCGTTCGGGGCCAGGTGGAACGTCCAGGTCAGGCCGTTGGGAGAGGTCTGCCAGCTCCTGGCGAAGTTCGGGATGAACTTGTAGGTGTGCAGGTCGTACTGCACCAGTGACGGATAGATGTAGAACCACGTGGAGTAGGAGTCCTGGTTGAATCCCACGAAGGGATTGATCGAGTCGATGCCTTCGAGTGTCCCGATGCGGAGGATCCCTCCTGCTTGACCGCGTGCTGTGCACCCGGGCTGGAAGAGCTGCTGCAGGCGGCTCCGAGCAGGGTGACGGTGGCCACGATCGCCACCAGGCCGAAAATCCTCGGTGTCCTAGGCATGTGGACCCCCTAGCGCCAGGCGTCACGCCGGTGACGACACGGGCAGGGTGTCACAGGGACCGCCGGGAAGCAACGGGGCGGCGGACCGTCACCGAAGCCCGGCGGCCTGGGTCCCGGGCGTTACTCCGGGGCGTGGCAGACGGCCTCGACGTTGTTGCCGTCGGGGTCACGCACGAAGGCGCCGTAGTGATTGGGGTGGTATTGGGGCCAGACGCGGGGCTCGTGGAGCACTTCGGCGCCGGCACCCACCGCCGCCTGGAAGAAGGCCCGCACCGCGGCCCGGTCGGGTGCCGTGAACGCGATGTGCGACTCACGGAACCCCTCGCCGCTGGTCAGCTTGCCGATCCAGAAATCTGGCATGGGCGGGACACCGAAGCCGATGACCTCACCGAAGTCCATCACCCGGCGGCCACCGACCGGGGCGAGAACGGTGTCATAGAAGGCGGCGCTCGCGGCCATGTCAGCGCACTGGATTGAAAGGTGATCAAGCATGAGGCCATCTTTACCTACCGGGCGCCGCCGCCGGACACTGACTCGGGGTCCAGGCAACGGCGAAGGGGCGGCAGATGCCCAGGACGCGTCGATGTGCGGTGATCGGCGCCGGGGTGCTCGGTGCGTGCGTGGCGGCCCGGCTGGCCGAGGCGGGCATCGAGGTGACGCTCCTGGAGCGGGCCCAGCCCGGCCACGCCGCCACCCGGTCGAGCTTCGCCTGGCTGAACGCCAACGACAAGGCACCGCGTGCCTACCACGACCTCAATCACGCCGGGATGCGCGCGTGGGCCGACCTGTCGGCGAGTCTCGGCGGCGCGGCGTGGTACCGGCCCGCCGGGAACATCGAGTGGGCCGCGAGTGCGCCCGGTCACACGCGGCTCGCCGCGCGGGTGCGCAGGCTCGCCGGGTGGGGGTACCCCGCGCGCCTCGTCGACGTCGCGGAGGCAGCCGAGCTCGAGCCGTCGCTGCGGCTGCCGGCAACGGTGGCCCAGGCCGCGTGGTTTCCCGCGGAGGGCTATCTGCTCTCCGAGCCCTTGGTCGCCCGGCTGGTGGGGCTGGCGGGCGAGCACGGGGCCACCGTGCTGACCGGTGAGCCGGGACGCGTGACCGGCCTGGACGCCGCTGGTGCGGTGCGGACCGCCGCTGGCCAGCTGATACCTGCGGATGCGGTGGTGTGCTGCGTGGGGCGCTGGGTTTCTGAGCTGACCGCGCTGGCCGGCGCGGCGTGCCCGGTGCCGCTTGTCCCGTGGGCGGGGCCGGGTGCGGCGGCGCCGGGGCTCGTGGTGCTGGCGGGGCCGGTGGAACCGCCCGGCCCGGCGCGGGTGGTGCACGCCCCGGACGTGTACCTGCGGCCCCATGCCGGCGGGCTGGTGCACCTGGAGGCGCCCGACGCAGCGGTGGACCTGCATACTCCGGAGGCGGACCTGCGGCGCTGGGCGGACGAGCTGCTGCGCCGGGCGCGCCGCGCCGTCCGCGGCCTGGCCGGCGCCGCCGTCGCCGGTTACCGCGTGTGCGTACGGCCCATGCCTGCCGATGGCCAGTCCATCGTGGGATGGCTTCCTGGTGCCGACGGCCTGTACGTGGCGGTGACGCACAGCGGCGTAACCCTCGCCGCGCACCTGGCACGGCTCATCACCGCCGAACTCGTCAGCGGCACGCCGGCCGCGGACCTCGCGCCGTACCGGCCGGGCCGCTTCGCCGCTGGCGCACCGGAACGGTCGGGACGTGAGCCCGGCCACTGACCCGGGCCCACGGATGGGCTGTGCATGAGGACGAACAACGGTTTACGGGTAGGGATGCGCCAGCCTTTGGATCCGCTTTCTCGCGGCGCTGCCGATGACGATGCCGGCAACCAAAGCGGCCAGGGTGCTGAAGATCAATGCCACTCCCATCGCCACCTTTCCCGGGTCCACCTTGCCCTTCCGGGGGGACGGGGGCCGGGCGGACCGTGGCCGGGCGGACGCGGGACGGCCAGGCGCAGGCGGCGGCAGGGATGGCTGATCGGGCTCTGGAGACGGTGCGGACATGGTCATCCCTCCTTGACAACTTCAAGAATCCCTCATTTCCCACTGATGCGCCTACCCCCCACCCGGGTGAATCGCCACGGTCTCGATCAAGCCTGGGCCTGCGGCCGGTGGTTGCGGCCCGATCACGCTATCGCGCGCGCCCGGGAGCGGTTCCCATCACGTTATGCGACCGATTGGAGGCTTTCCGGCAGGCTCGCTCGCGCCGCGGGAACAGGGCGCGTGCCGCCGGCGTTTTCCTGATGAACGTTTCTGCTGACTTGAGAATCGATAATGGCGCAGTGCATCACGTGCGGGACAGCATTGCATCCCGAGAGAGCGAAAAAATATAACTACTGCATGGCCCGCGAGTGCCAGGAGAAAAACGCAAAAGGCCTGACCATGGTGGCCGTGGGGATGAACAAGGCGGCCGACGAGCTCATGATCCTGGATGAGGGCACCCGCGAAGACCTGGCCAGCGGCAAATACCGTGATCAACGGCGCGGCTCCTTCGGCACCTCGGTACCCGGTGATCGGGCCGCTCCCCAGGCCGTCGAGCCCGCTGGGCGGCCCGCCCACCGCGCTCAGCCGCGGCCGGCCCGGCGGCCACCCGCCCCGGCCGCAGCCCGCCGCCCGTGGACCGAGAAGCAAGAGAAGCTCGCGCTCATCTACAACGAGCAGGGACTCCGGCCAGACGAGATAGCAGACAAGCTCGGCGTCAGCACCTATACGGCGACCCAGATCGTTCTCGCCGCCAGGAACCGCGCGAAGCGCTGATCACCACGACGTCAGGCATTTCCGCAAAGCTGGCCCCGGCGGGCGGCGGCGCGGATGGGCCAGCCGTTAAGCTGGCCGGGCAATGACGAACGAAACCGGCCTCATCGTGCAGCTGCCGCGCGACGGCGCGGTGGACCGCCAGCTTCGCGCGGACCCGCCGCTAAGTGTCGCGAGCGGCCAGGTCGTGCTCGACCACGTTCCGCGCGAGGCCGACGGGCGCCTGGGGCCCCCGGAGGCCGGTGAGGTCGTCATGTCCGTGCTGTCACCCGAGGCGCTGAGACGGGAGCCGGATGAGGTCCGCGACGTCATCCGGGACGCTCCCGACGACCGCGAACCCCTGGTGATCATCGTCGAGGCCGCCGAAGAGCTGCGCGAAGAAGAGCTTGGCGTGGTCCTGGACGCGGCGGTCCGCGCGAACCGCCGGGTCATCGTCCGCATCATGGCAGATGCCTGAGCGCCGGCCGGTCCTGGCCCGTTGCCGCGGCTGAACCCGGCCGGATCCCCGATCAGCTGCCCGCGGTAAGCGGCGGCCCCGGGCAGACCTCGTGCTCGAAGCCGCCGCTCGCGGTGCGGCGGACATCGTCGCCGGGCGCGATGATCCGGCCGCAGCGCACGCACCTTTGCCCGGCCGCATGCAGCGCGTTGTCCTCGAAGTCAACGTCGGTGTACGTCTCGTGCTCCACGGCCTCTTCGTACCGACGGCCTTCCTCTTCCCCGAGCGGCTGGTCAAAGCCCGCGCCCGGCTTGATCTCGCCACCTGGGACGTGACCTTCTGTCATCGTGAGCGCTCCTCCTGCTCGGGTCAGCGCAGGGCTTGCCCGCGATCAGCGAAAGGCAAACACCTGCCCGGCCGCCAGGATTTCCCCTGCACGCCGGCCGCGCGTCACCCGGCGTGGGTGAGCGGGCCGGGATGCGTAGCATCGGTACCGGTAACGGCGATCGCCGAGGGAGCTGGCAGATGTCCGAGCCTGGGACGGGGACCGGATCCGGCGCGGTGGACGCGGCGGTAGGCGAGGCGCGGGCTCGTTACGCCGCCCGCCGGCCGCGCACGTCGGAGCTGCACGCCAGGGCGCAGTCGTTCCTGCCCGGCGGCAACACCCGCAGCGTGCTGTACCACCCGCCGTTCCCGCTGCGGATCGCTCACGCGTGGGAGGCGGTCCTGGCGGACGTCGACGGGCACGAGTACGTCGACCTGCTGGGTGAGTACTCTGCCGGGCTGTACGGGCACTCGAACCCGGTCGTCATCAAGGCGATGGCCGACGCGCTGCACGAGGGGGTCAGCCGGGGAGCGCACACCCGGTACGAGGTCGACCTCGCCGAGGCGGTCTGCGCGCGCTTCGCCTCGATCGAGCGTGTCCGCTTCACCAACTCCGGCACCGAGGCCAACCTGATGGCCCTGTCGGCTGCCCGGGCCTTCACCGGCCGCGACCGGGTGCTGGCCTTCCGCGGCGGATACCACGGCGGCCTGCTGACGTTCACGGCCGGGCCGTCACCGGTCAACGCGCCGTATGACGTGCTGCTGGCCGAGTACAACGACGCGGCGGCGGCGCAAGCCCTGTTGCGCGAGTACGCGGGCGCCGTCGCGTGCGTGCTGGTGGAGCCCATGCTCGGCTCCGGCGGGTGCATACCCGGCGATCCGGCGTTCCTGTCGGTGCTGCGCGAGGCGACGCGGCAGACCGGTGCGCTGCTCATCTTCGACGAGGTAATGACGTCCCGCACCGGATCCGGCGGCCTGCAGGCACGGCTCGGCATCCGGCCCGACGTGACCACGCTGGGAAAGTACATCGGCGGCGGTTCCTCGTTCGGCGCCTTCGGGGGGCGCGCCGACGTGATGGAGCTGTTCGACCCGGCCCGCCCCGGCGCGCTGCCCCACGCCGGTACCTTCAACAACAACGTCGTCTCCATGGCCGCCGGCCACGCCGGGCTCACCCGCGTCTACACCCCCCAGGCCGCGGAGCGGCACACCGCCCGCGGCGACGGCCTGCGCGAGGAGCTGGCGCAGACGTTCCGGGACGCCGACGCGCCGTTCCAGGTCACCGGGGTCGGCAGCCTGCTCGCCATCCACGCCACGACGGCGCCGGTGCACAGCCGGAAGGACCTGAGCGGCGCCGACCCGCGGCTGCTCGAGCTGCTCTTCCTCGATCTTCTCGAGCTGGGGTACTACATCGCCCCGCGCGGTTACATGGCGCTCAGCCTGGCGCTCACCCCCGGCCAGCTCGCTGGCTTCGTGCAGGCTGTGGATGCGGTCCTGCACACACGGGCCGGCCTGTGGGCGCCGGCCGCCGGCCGGGCCGTACCCCGCTAGCCAGGGCTAGACCCTGCGCCACCGGGCCTCACACAGGCCGTAGACGCCAAAGACGATCAGGCCGAGTGCGGCGAGGATCAGCAGGAACTCGCCGAATGGCTGGTTGCGCAGGGTGAGCAGCGCCTTGTCGATGCCGCCCGCCTTGGCCGGCTGGTAGGTGACGGCCGCCTCGACCACCAGCACGCCGACAAGCGCGAACACCGCGCCGCGGGCCGCGGTCCCGATCACGCCGAGCCACTCGACAAGCCGGCGCGTCCGCGTGCTCAGCCGCGAAAGCTCGAGGTACTTCAGGAACTTGCGGCGGATTCCCTCCACGACCAGGGTCAGGCCCGCGATCACGATGACCAGGCCGGCGATGCCGACCAGCCACCGCCCGCCGGTGTGGTGCATGACGCTGGCGGTCAGGTCCTGCTGCTTTTTGGTCTGGCTGGCGCCGCCCGCCCCGGAGATGATCGTGAATGTCAGGTAGGCGAACCCGGCGTAGATGATCGCCCGGGCCAGCGACTTCAGCCGCGGTCCGGCGCCGTTGCCCTCCCCGGTGACGCCGAAGGCGGCCTCCGACAGGCGCCACAGCGCATAGCCCGCGAACCCGATGCCGAGCAGCCACAGCAAGACCAGGCCGTAGGGCTTGCCCGCGAGCAACTGCAAGGCGCCCTGCTGGTCGGCGTGCTGCGAGGTCTGGCCGAGCGCGACCAAGAGCGCGACCCAGCCGATGAGAATGTAGATGACCCCGCGCGCGACCAGGCCCGCCCTGGCCAGCGCCCGCGCCGCCGGGCTATCGGATGCGCGCCGTGCCGCGCCGGACGCCTGTGCCGTAGCCGTCGATCGCATACCGGTCTCTACCTCGCCACTGGCGAGGCAAACCTGCGTAACCAGGAACCCCACTTCAGGCTGGGTTCGGGCAGGGCCGGGGGGGTGAGGAAGGCCGGTGGTCCGGCC
Organism: Streptosporangiaceae bacterium; assembly: GCA_036005525.1. GTDB lineage: Bacteria > Actinomycetota > Actinomycetes > Streptosporangiales > Streptosporangiaceae > UBA9676. The sequence continues at coordinate 10,030 of DASYQM010000312.1, read as the reverse complement.
AGGTCCAGCGCACCGAGCGGCGAAACGGCTGCCGCGTCCCGCGCGGTCAGCGTGGGCAGGTTCCACTTCTCCTCGAGGAGCTTGAGCACGGATGTGTGGTCGAGCACCTCGGAAAGGACGTAGTCCGGCCGCGCATACGGTGACACGATCACCGCGGGTACCCGGAACCCGTACCGGTCGTAGCGGTGTGGCCCTTCGGTCTCGGCCTCCGCACTGTGCACCAGGCCGGGCGCGATCGCCCGCAGCAGACGCTGGAACCGTGACGGGCTCCCGGCGAGGCTGCGGCCCTCCACGTCATCGGGCGGCACCGCGGCGGGCGGCGAAACATGATCGTGGTAGCCGCCGTGCTCGTCGTACATCCAGATCAGCAGCGTGCGAGGCCATCCCTCACCGTGCATGACCCGGTTGATCACCTCGGCGGCGAAGCTCTCACCCTTCCGGATGTCCTGCGGGTTCTCCTCGGAGTAGACGTCGAAGTCGGGGTCCACGACGCTGAACGCGGGCAGTGTTCCGTTGTCGGCATCGGAAAAGAACTGGTCGTTGCCGCGAACGTGCAGCATGTACCGGGCGATGCCGAGCGGATAGACGTTGGCAGTGAACTGCAGGTCCTTCTGGATCCCCTGGGTCACGGCCGGGATGGAACTGCCCAGGCGGAGCAGCCGCCGCCGGATCATGCGGCGCCGGTGATGCGCATAGCGCCGGGCCATGGGCCGGTCCCCGGGCACCGAGTGGTAGTTGACCCAGGAGATTCCGTGCCTGGTGAGCATGTCGAAGATGGTCCCGGCGGGCGGGTAGTCGAGCAGGTCGAATGGCAGATCGTCGATGAGGCCGTGCGCGGTTCCCGCGATGAGGAAACGGCGATTGGGGAAGGTGGGCCCCAGGCAGGAGCTGAACCAGTGGTCGGCGAGCGGGAAGGTCCGGGCCAGGCCGTAGTAGAACGGAATGTCGTCTTCGGTCCAGTAGCCCATGGCGACCGCGGCGTCGGCGTCGGGCTCGACTGCCTGGGTGCTCGCCACGAACCCCTCGCAGGTCCCGTGCCGCCACTGCAGATGGCTCGCATGCCAGCTCTGCGAGGGCGCCTGCGGGTGCTGGACGGTGGAGGACAGATGGTGTGCCCGGACAGACTCGCCATCGCTGCCCGGGTTGGCCAGCTCCGGCTCGCCGTCTGGCCCGAGCGGGAAGCCCTCACCGCGGCCCCGCAGCATGCCGAGGTAGTTATCGTAGGAGTGGTTCTCCATCATCAGCACGACGATGTGCTCGATCTGCGGCAGCAGATCGGTGCCGACCGGCCGGGACGGCTCCGGGCGCTGCCCGGGCCTCAGGCCGCCCATGAGACGCCCCCGGCGCTTCAACTCGTATCGTTCGAGCCGCTCCCACACGATCGCGCCACCTTCTGCCCTCGACGTCGCGGTATCGTCTCATGTGCGGCTTCACGCCGCACATCTGAGCAGGATTCTGTCGTCCTGGCGGTATGTGCCTGGTGTGAACTTACGCGGCGGGGGCAGCAGCAGGTTCATGTCGAACACCGCCGTTGACCGCCAGCGGCGCAGCCTTGCGCTGCTGATCGCGCTCCCGCTCGGAGCGCTGGTCTTCGGGGTCCTGCTCATCCTGGTGCGCCTGCGGTGGCCGCCGCTGGAGTCGGCCGACCACGGTGCCGCGGCGAGCATCAATGGCCTGATCGCGGGTGACGCTCCGCTGGTCGCGGCCGTCAAGGCGGTTACCTGGCTCGGCAGCGATGGCGTGCTGTGTACGGTCGTCGGGGCCGCGGCCGTCGTGCTGGCCCTCCGGCGGCAGTGGCGGCTGGCTATCTACCTGCTGCTCACCGGCGCGGGCGCCCTCGTGCTGGACCCGATCCTCAAATCGCTGGTCGGCCGGCTGCGCCCGGTGGTGGCGCATCCAATCGCCCACGGCACCGGGAACAGCTTCCCCAGCGGGCACTCACTTGGCTCGCTCGTCTGCTACGGGGCGATACTTCTCGTCTTCTTGCCCTTGGCCCGCGGCCGGTGGCGCACCGCATTCATCACGGTGATCGCCGCGCTCGTCGCCCTGATCGGGATCAGCCGCGTCCTGCTCGGCGTGCACTATGTTTCCGACGTGCTCGGCGCGTGGGCGGTCGGGATCACCTGGCTCGGCGTCACCGCGCTCGCCTTCGAGCTGTCCCGGCACGCCGCCGGCCTGCCGGTGACCGATCCGGTGACCGAGGGACTGGAGCCCGAGGCCCGCGCCGACCTCAGGCCGGCGCAGCCGGAGCCGGGGAACGACTCACCCCTTCGCCGTGCCGGCCGCGCTGCCGCCGCGATCCTGGTTGCCTGGGTGCTGATCCTGGGCGTCCTCGTTGGCCTCGGCGAACTCGTCACCAAGATGGGTAACGGCAACGTGCTCGGTGACCGGACGATCCCGCACTGGTTCGCCGCCCACCGAACGCCCACCGGGAACCAGTGGAGCCTGGTCTTCAGCACCGTCGGCGCGACCCAGGCGATCCTCATCGCGGCCATCGCCACCTGTGTGGTCTTTATCGCGATCACCCGGCGCTGGCGGCCGGTCGTCTTCATCGCCGTCCTCATGCTGGGCGAGCTGACCGCGTTCGTCACGGCCGCAGCCGTGGTCAAGCGGCACCGGCCGGATGTCACGCGCCTCGACCAGGCCCTGCCCACCTCGGCATTCCCGTCCGGGCACGAGGCTGCAACGTGCTGCCTCTACATCGCCGTGGCGATCCTGGTCATCGGCCACGCCCGCGGCTGGTGGCGGTGGCTGTTCCTCATCCCCGCGATCGCCATGCCGGTCCTCGTCGCGATCTCCCGCATGTACCGGGGCGAGCACCACCCCACTGACATCCTCGGCAGCCTGCTGTTCTCCGCGCTCTGGCTGACCGCAGCCACGGTCCTGATCAGGCCCAACGCGGACGGCCCCGCCCGGGCACGTGCAGCGGCCTCGGGCGGCCGGCGCGAACCGGACGGCGCAGCGCTCAGTCTTGAGGGCTCGCGGGGACGCAGATCCTGACCGAAGAGGGATGGACCTTGATCCGCAGCTTCCTGACCGCCGGGCGCGCGCCACCGTCAAGCTCGTAGGGAAACCGCCGGTCAAACCAGATCCGGAAGTGCCTGCCCCGGGTGACCTGGACGAACGGCGACTTCTCGGCGTCGCCCAGCGCGACCCGCCCCAGCGTCCGCGCCCATTGAGCCGGGTTCCTGGCGGTGACGACCCCCAGTTCCAGCAGCCCGTCGTCCGGCCGCGCCCCGCTGAAGGCCTCGACCCCGCCGAGGACCTTGCCCACGGTCCCCACCAAGACGCACGAGACCCGGCCCGTGAAAAAGCGCCTGCCATCCACCTCGATGACCGCCTTCACCCGGTGCGCGGTGAGGTTCCTGGCCCCCGTGTACAGATACGCCGCGCGGCCGAACCGGTCCTTCATCCCCCGGTCGGCGTCCTTGATCATCCGGGCATCGAGCCCCGCGCCGGCCATCACCGCGAAATGCTCGCCGTTCACCGACCCGGTATCCAGCCGGCGGCGATCCCCGTGCAGCCCCACCCGCACCGCCTCGGTGATATCGGCGGGAATGTGCAGGTTCGCCGCCAGAAGATTGGCGGTGCCGGCCGGAAGAATGGCGAGGACGGCCCGCGTCCCGGCCACCGCATCGACACAGCGCTGCACCATCCCGTCGCCTCCCCAGACGAAGATGACCTCCGCGCCCTGCGCCAGCGCACGGCGGGCGTGCTTGGGTGCCTTGCGGCTCTTGCCCACCTCGCACCAGAGCGGATCGGTGAACCCCTCCCCCGCCAGCACCTCCCGGAGCTCGGCCAGACCGCCGCCCAGGCTCTTGCCCGAGTGCGCCACCACCGCGACCCTCGCCATGGCCTGACCTCCAAGTGCGTTCTTGGCCATCACACTCACCAGCAACATCACCCGCAAACCTGATCACAGCCGGCAAGCCGGTGGGATGGCCGGCCCCCGACGGGCCGCGCTGCGTCAGCGACACCGCAGGGGCGGTCTACCGTTTGGCGCCCTGAGGGGTTGCCGCGGCAGGGACCCGGTCCAGGGCGATGCCGAAATGATCGCGGTAGGCGGCAAGGACGGCATCGTCTGTCGGCAGTTGTTCTTCGGTGCGTGACCCGCCGCTGGTCCGGATCAGCGTGCGGCCGCTGAGCGAGACCCTGCCGTCTTCGGTGAGCCGCGAGCAGATCGTGCCCTGGGTGAAATGGGATTCCGGTGCGGTCTGCTGCCACCAGCAGGTGGGGATGAAGTCGGCCAGGGAACGCTCCCGCGGCTCGATCCGGTACTGCGCCTCCCCGTTCCTGAGCACCTCCACGTCGCCGTCCCCGGCATCGGCCAGCGAGAACGGGCCGGCCGGGTCGTCCTGCTGGTCCCTGCTGTCATAACGCAGCGGATAGGTGCTGTGACTGCCGAACCCGACGTCGGCCAGCCAGGGACCGCCACCGCCGGCGAGGCGCACGATGAGCGTGAGGTGGTCGAACGGCGGCCCGAGTTGCCCATCGCCGTAGACCCGCGCGGCGGCCCGCACCACGTGGGCGCCCAGGGCCTGCAGCAGGAGCGCGAAGGCGCCGTTGAGCTCGTAGCAGAAGCCTCCCCGCCGCCTGGTGACGATCTTGTCGATCAGGCCGTCCTCGGCGAGCGAGATGGGCTCGGCCAGGTGGATGCTCAGGTTCTCAAACGGCACGGCCATCAGGTGCGCGCGGTGCAGATCGCCGAGCGCCGCCTCGTCGAGGACCCGGGGGCGGCTCACACCGATCCGGTCCAGGTAGGCGGCAAGGGTTGTCTCGTCCATCACGGCGCCGCGGGCAGGTCGAGCGGGCGGCCCAGCAGGCCGCGCAGCCAGATCCGGGCGTTGAGGCCGAGCTTGGGGATGAAGTACCCGCCCTCCTGCAGCACGAGCGTCGGCAGGCCGAGAGCGGCCACCCGCCGGCCGACCTCGTGGTAGACGTCGGTGGTCAGGGCGAAGTCGGCAATCGGGTCCTGGCCGTAGGTATCCAGGCCGAGCGAGACGAGGAGCGCCGCGGCGTCGTGCCCGGCGACGCGCTCGAGCGCGGTATCCAGCGCCGCGAGGTACCGCTCGTTCGTGCACCCGGCCGGCAGCGGCAGGTTGAGGGTGAAGCCTTCGCCCGGGCCCGCGCCGCGCTCGCCGGCCCAGCCAATGAAGTACGGGAATGCCCGGTCGGGGTCGGCGTGCAGCGACACGTACAGCACGTCGGCCCGGTGGTAGAAGATCTGCTGCGTGCCGTTGCCGTGGTGGTAGTCGACGTCGAGCACCGCGACCCTGCCGACCCGGGCAGCCAGGTAGGCGGCCGCGGCGGCGGAGTAATTGAGCAGGCCGTAGCCGCCGAACGCCGACCTGGGGCAGTGGTGCCCGGGCGGGCGGGCCAGGCCGTAGACGGCAGCCTCGCCGGCCAGCAGCAGGTCGGCGGCCGTCAGCGCGACGTCGACCGCGGTACGCGCGGCCCGGTAGCTGCCCGCCACCAGCGGCGTCATCGTCTCCCAGCACCAGTAGCCGATGCGCCCGACCGCCCCCGACGGCTCCGGCGCCTCGCCCATCCCCTCCCGCATCGCCGGATGCAGGACCGTGTCGGGCATGAACTGCGGCGGCATCGCGCCGCCCCCGCCGCCATGCGCCCGCCACAGGCTCCAGGCCTCACCGAGGAAACGGACCAGGCCCTCGTGGTGGACCGCCGTGACCGGCTCAAGACCGTGGCCGGTGGGGTCGGCGAAGCTGAACTGGTCGTCGGCGAGCAGCGCGGCGCGAATGGACTCGGCCCGCGCCGGCACCTCGTACATGGGCATCGCGACGCCGGCCTGGACCTCCGTCTCAGGGTCATGGAGGACGTGGCTGGGGTCATAGACAACGCGCATTCCGGCACGCAGCTTTCTGCCTGACGGTCAGGCCAGGCGGGATCACGGGCGCAGGCGAGACCACGGTAATGCCACTCCGGACGGCAACCCCTCTTGGGCCTATGTTGGCGTGCTGCGCGGCGCTACGATCGTCCGGGATCTTGCAAACGATTGGCACGGCATATCTCACTAGGGAGGCTGGGATGGCGGATAGGACGGCAGCTCCCACCGGCGGCCGGGCGTTGTTCGTCCGGCAGTCGTCCGGGCTGGTCCGCGAGGTCAGCGTCCGGAACGCCCTGTTCTACAACACCGCAGCCTTCATCGGCATCACGGTCGCGTGGGCGCCGCTGTTCTACACCCTCGGCTTCGTTCCGGTTGGGAAGGTCGGGCCGTTCACCAGCTACGGCTTGACGGCCATCCTCGTCGGGATCTGCTGCGTCTTCCTCGGCCTCATCTTCGCCTCGCTCGCGACCGTGATGCCCCGCTCCGGCGGCGACTACGTCTTCACCAGCCGGCTGATCCCGGTGGCCGGGCCGTTCCTCGCCTGGGTCGAGTCGTTCACGCTGGTCTTCGCGTCGCTCGCGGTCATCGCGTTCGAGATACCGATCGTGCTGCGCAACACCCAGATCAGCGGCGAGATCATCGGGATCGGGACCAGCACGGGCTTCTTCGAGCGGGCAAACGGCTGGTTCACCTCCGGCGGAACCATCACCAGCTGGCCCGGGATGATCGGCGCACTCGTGGTGATCGCCCTCATCCTGCTGGTGGTGATCCAGCCGACCCGCAGGTTCCACCGCATCGTCACCGGCCTCGGGGCGCTCGGGCTGCTGTCGTGGGTCGTCATGTGGGTCGCCGGGCTCCTGTTCGTCCACCACGCCAGCTTCGTGGCGAATCTGCCGAAGTACACCGGCATGACCGCGGCGGCGCTGCAGAAGGCCGCCGTCACCGGCGGCGTGGTGGGGCACGGCTTCACCTGGAGCACGGCGGTGCTGCCGTTCCTGATGAGCGTGGTTCTCTTCCAGTACATCGGGTTCCAGTACTCCGCCTACATCGCCGGCGAGGTCAGGGGAAACATCAAGCGCGGCATCCTGATCGGCGTGCTGGGCGCGCTGTTCTTCGCCGTGGTCATGAACTCGCTCTACGTGGACACCCTCAGCGACCGCCTGGGCACGACGAACATGCTGGGCTGGGGCATCAACTACTGGTCCGGCCTGAGGACGCCGCTCGGGCTGCCGACCGCGCTGCCGCTCGCCTCCACCATCTCCAGTCCCGGGCTGTGGCCGATCTGGCTGTTTGTCAGCCTCGCCGCCACCTTGTGGCCGTTCCTGCTGTGCCCGGTCTATATCAGCCTGATCAGCCGGATCTCGCTGGCCTGGAGCATGGACCGGCAGGTGCCGAAGTGGTTCGGCGAGGTGAACGAGCGGCTGCGTGCCCCGCTGAACGCGATCCTCACCGCCGTCGGCTTCTGCGTGGTCCTCGCGATCCTGCAGAACTTCGCGCTGCTGCCGAAGTCCATCGCGCCGCCCGACGGGAAGCTGAACCTGGTGTCCACGATCTGGTTCAGCATCCTGATGGCGCTGTTCAGCTGGGTCCTGCCCGGAGTGAACGCGGTGATCTCCCGGTTCTCCCGGCCCGACCTCATCCGCAACGCGCCGTGGCGGAACGCGCTGTGGGCGTTCGGGCTGGTATGGCTGGCCTTCGCCGTGTTCACCTACTGGTTCGCGGGCATCAGGCCGATCTCCGACGCGGTCGGCTCGGCGCTCAAGCCCGGCCAGGGCGGCGTCCTGTCCTATTTCAACAACACCGGGATCACCCTCACCATCGCCCTGTACGTGGTCGCCGTGATCATCTACATCATCGTGGCCATCAAGAACCGGGCCTCCGGCGTCGAGATGTCGCTGCTGTACAAGGAGCTGCCACCTGACTAGGCCGGCGGGCGGCCCGGCGCATTCCGCACCCCATAGGCTGGACAGATGCCGCTGCTGAGCCGGGCGCCGAAGCGCCGTGGCACCCGTCTGTACGTCGTGTCGGACTTCCACGCCTCCGACCCGGCGTGGCGGAAGCTGCTCAACGCCATACGGCTGAACGTCTACAAGGCGGACGCCGTCCTGTACGCAGGCGACCTCACCGGCAAGGCGATGGTCCCGATCGTCGCGACCGGCGACCGCTATGAGGCGACCCTCCTCGGGCAGCGCCGGGTGGCCCGGAACGATGACGAGCTCGCGGCGCTGGAGCGCGACGTCGCGAGCCTCGGCTACTACGCCTTCCGCACGACCAAGGAAGAGGTGGACGCCCTCGGCGGCGACCAGGCCAAGCTCGACGCGCTGTTCAGCAGGGAGATCCGGGCCCGCGTCAGGCAGTGGCTGGACCTGGCGGCCGAGCGGCTCGACGGCACGGGCGTCCCGCTCGTCCTCATCCCGGGCAACGACGACCCGTATGACATCGACGAGCCGCTGGCGGACAGCCGGTACTGCACGAACGCCGACGGCGCGGTCGTGGACATCCCCGGCGACCTGCAGGTCATCGGGCTGGGGAAATCCAGCCCGACGCCGTGGCAAACCCCGCGCGAGGTTTCCGAGGACGCCTTCCGCGAGGAGATCTACTCTCTCGCCGACCAGGCCAAAGATCCAAAGCGGACGATCTTCCTGATCCACTGCCCGCCCTACGGGTCGGGCCTGGACACCGCCCCGGTGCTCGACCAGAACCTCAGGCTCCAGGCCTCGGCCGGTGACCTGATGCGCGGGCCGGTCGGCTCGACGGGCGTGCTGGAGGCGGTGCAGCAGGTGCGGCCGCTGCTCAGCCTGCACGGCCACATTCACGAGTCCGGCGGCGAGAAGAAGATCGGCCCGACGCTGTGCGTCAACCCGGGCAGCGAGGCGGGCTCAGGGGTGGTCCGCGGATACCTGATCGACGTGGGCAGCGACGGTGTCGAGCGCTCGTTCCGGGTGGAGGGCTGAGCGTGACCGGTCCGAGCGCCCTCGAGGAGGCCGTGGGCATCTGCGAGGCCGCGGCCGGCGAGCGCATCACCGTCCGGCTGGCGGGCGGCCTGGCGATCCAGTACCTGACGCCCGAGTTCCCGCCGCGCGGCGGCGACCGCCAGGATCTCGACCTGGCGACGCTGTCGGGCGACCGCCGGCCGCTCACCCGCTTCCTGGCCGAGCGCGGCTATGTCGGCGACAAGAACTTCAACGCGCTGTACGGCCACAAGCAGCTGTACTTCCAGTCGGCGGAGACCGGGCGGGCGCTGGACGTGCTGGTCGACCGGCTGCACATGTGCCACACCGTCGAGTTCGCCGACCGGCTGAAACGGATGCCGGTGACCCTCGACCTGTCCGATCTCCTGCTCACCAAGCTCCAGATCGTCGAGCTGAACGAGAAGGACGCCCAGGACGTGCTGTACCTGTGCTCGGCCTACCCGGTTCGGGAGGGTGACGAGCCGGGCACGATCGGGCTCGGCCGGATCCGCCCGGTCGTCGGGAACGACTGGGGATGGTGGCGGACCGTCACCATGAACCTGGACCGGATCAGCGCCCTCGCCAGCGGTGACGGCCGGGGGCTGGTACCCGCGGGCGCGAAGCACGACCCCGTCGAGCAGCTCGGCGTGCTGCGCGAGGCCACCGAGGCCGCGCCGAAGAGCTTGCGCTGGAAGGCCAGGGCGAAGGTAGGCGACCGGGTCCGCTGGTACGAGATGCCGGAGGAGACCCCGCACCACTAGAGGTTTGACGCGGACTTCGGCCTGCCGGACCGAGGGCGTGCAGGGCTTCCCGGAGATCGTCAAGGCCGAGAACTTCGTGATCAACCACCACCTCGGCGACGTGATCTCGCAGAGCTTCGGCGCGACTGAGGACACCTTCCCGAGCGTCCAGTCGCTGCTCCGGCTGCGCAGCGCCGTCCGCAACGCCTTCGCGCAGCATCGTCGAGATCACCGCGGGCGACGACACCGTGAGCTTCACCCAGCACGGGCAGTCGTTCACCGTGCCGGGCTTCCAGGCGGTCCCCCGCTACGACATGGCCAGCGGCCTGGGCAGCCTGGACGCCGCCAAGCTGGTGCGCGAGCTCGGGCGCCGCTAGCGACTGCGGTTCCGGTCCGCCGGCGGCGCCTGCGTAGGGTGCTGTCATGGCGTCAGCGTCGCATCGTCACCCGGCCGGGGCTGACCGGTGGAGCTGATCCTTGACGACGCCGTCACC